>NZ_JBEZHM010000087.1:0-23455 GCF_040650575.1 Streptomyces sp. NPDC048659
GCTGTTCCCGGGGCTGCGCCGGGAGCTCGGACGTGGCGGCGCCCGTAACGAGCGAAGCGAAGTGAAGGTCGCAGTCCGGACACCCCCTACCCCCGCCCCGCCCCCGCACCACCCACGGGCAAAAGCACCCACCCACCGGCACCCGCCCACCCACAGCCACTCACCCACACCCACAGCCACTCACCCACACCCACACCCACACCCACACCCACACCCACCTGTGGCATGCCCCACATCCCCTACCCACCCTTATGCAACTAGTTGCACAAGCCTCCACGCGTCGTCTACAACAGTCCGTGACGACCCCGCGCGAGGAGGCGCCCCCATGGCTCCGACCACCCCGTACCCGCACCTGCTGAGCCCGCTGGACCTTGGTTTCACCACGCTGCCCAACCGGGTGCTCATGGGCTCCATGCACGTGGGCCTGGAAGAGGCGGAGCACGGCTTCGAGCGGATGGCCGCGTTCTACGCGGAGCGCGCCCGGGGCGGCGTGGGCCTCATCGTCACCGGCGGCATCGCCCCGAACGACGCCGGCCGCCCCTGGGACGGCGGCGCGAAGCTGACGACCGCCGAAGAGGCCGCCGAGCACCGCCTGATCACCGACGCGGTGCACGAGGCCGGCGGCCGGATCGCGATGCAGATCCTCCACTTCGGCCGCTACGCCTACCACCCCGCCCTGGTCGCCCCGAGCCCGATCAAGGCCCCGATCAGCCCGTTCGCGCCGAACGAGCTGTCGGACGCGGAGGTCGAGCAGACCGTGGAGGACTACGTGCGCTGCGCGGAGCTCGCCAAGGAGGCCGGCTACGACGGCGTCGAGGTGATGGGCTCCGAGGGCTACCTGATCAACGAGTTCATCGCGAGCGCGACCAACCACCGCACCGACCGCTGGGGCGGCTCGTACGAGAACCGGGTCCGCTTCCCGCTGGAGATCGTGCGCCGGATCCGGGAGCGGGTGGGCACGGACTTCATCGTGATCTACCGGCTGTCCATGCTGGACCTGGTCCCGGGCGGCTCGACGCTCGACGAGGTGACGGCCCTCGCGAAGGAGATCGAGGCGGCCGGCGCCACGATCATCAACACCGGCATCGGCTGGCACGAGGCCCGCATCCCCACGATCGCGACCTCGGTGCCGCGTGGCGCGTACACGTGGGTGACGAAGCGGCTCATGGGCGCGGTGTCGATCCCGCTCGTCACGAGCAACCGCATCAACACGCCCGAGGTCGCCGAGCGGCTCCTCGCCGAGGGCCGGGCCGACATGGTGTCGATGGCCCGCCCGTTCCTGGCCGACCCGGACTTCGTGGCGAAGGCGGCGGCGGACCGCGCCGAGACGATCAACACCTGCATCGGCTGCAACCAGGCGTGCCTGGACCACACCTTCAGCCTGAAGATCACGTCGTGCCTGGTGAACCCGCGCGCCTGCCACGAGACGGAGCTGGTCCTCTCCCCCACCCGCCGCGCCAAGCGCGTCGCGGTCGTCGGCGCGGGCCCGGCGGGCCTGGCCTGCGCGGTGTCGGCGGCGGAGCGCGGGCACGCGGTCACGCTGTTCGACGCGGCGGCGGAGATCGGCGGCCAGCTGAACGTCGCCAAGCGGGTGCCCGGCAAGGAGGAGTTCGAGGAGACGCTGCGCTACTTCCGTGTCCAGCTCGCCGAGCGGGGCGTGGACGTGCGCCTGGACACGCTGGTGTCGGCGGACGACCTGGCGGAGTACGACAAGGTGGTGGTGGCCACCGGTGTGACCCCCCGCACCCCGGAGATCGAGGGTGTCGACCACCCGAGCGTGGTCGGGTACCTGGACGTGCTGCGGCACGGCGCGCCGGTCGGCGAGCGGGTGGCGATCCTGGGCGCCGGCGGCATCGGCTTCGACGTGGCGGAGTTCCTGACCGACGGCGGCGAGGGCGCGAGCCAGGACCCGGAGACGTACTTCCGGCAGTGGGGCGTGGACACGGCGTACGAGTCGCGGGGCGGCCTGCGCGCCCCGGAGCGCCCCCGGCCGCCGCGCCAGGTGCACCTGCTCCAGCGCAAGACGACGAAGGTCGGGGCGGGCCTCGGCAAGACGACGGGCTGGATCCACCGCACGGAGCTGAAGCACCGCGGCGTGACGATGGTGGCGGGCGTGTCGTACGAGCGGATCGACGACGCGGGCCTGCACGTGACGATCGACGGCGAGGCGAAGGTGCTGCCCGTCGACACGGTGGTGCTGTGCACGGGCCAGGAGCCGCGGCGCGGCCTGTACGAGGAGCTGGTCGCGGCGGGCCGTACGGCGCACCTGATCGGCGGGGCGGACGTGGCGGCGGAGCTGGACGCCAAGCGGGCGATCGACCAGGGCACGAGGCTCGCCGCCGCCCTGTGAGCGGGGCGGCACACCCCACTTCAACTCAACCCACCCCACCTCAACTCAACGCACCCCACTCCACCCCACGTACGTGGATACTGGTCAGCACTGGACGGACCGGCACTTCCACGCACGCGAAAGGGCGAGGATGGCAGCGGAGTTGGGGCACCGCGGGACGCGTCACGCGGTCGTCATCGGGGGAAGTCTCGCGGGCCTGCTGGCCGCGAGGGTGCTGAGCGAACACGCCGAGCGGGTGACGGTGATCGAACGCGACCGCTACCCGGAGGGCCAGGAGGCACGGCCGGGCGTCCCACAGGGCCGGCACCTCCATGTGCTGATCGAGGGCGGCCAGCGGGCACTGGACGAGCTGCTGCCCGGGTTCATGCGCGAACTGGTGGCCCTGGGCGCGCCCAAGGTGGGCATCCCCCAGGACATGATCCAGTGGCAGAACGGCCAGTGGTACGTGCGGTCGGAGGCGACGGCGCACTTCTACACCGGCCCGCGCCCGCAGTTGGAGTGGCTGGTGCGGCAGCGCGTCGCCGCCGACCCCCGTATCGAGCTGGTCGAGGCGACGGAGACGGTGGGCTTGCTGGGCGACGCGTCACGGGTACGGGGCGTGCTGGTGCGCGAGCGGGGCTCGGGCGCGGACCGGGAGCCGCGGGCCGTGGAGGCGGATCTCGTGGTGGACGCCTCGGGGCGCTCGACGCGGGCCCCGGAGTGGCTGACGGCGATAGGGGCGGAGGCCCCGCACGAGGAGAGGCTGGACACGGGCCTGGCGTACGGCACGCGCCTGTACCGCGCTCCGGAGGACGACGCGTCGACGGACGCTCTCGGCTACTACGTGGTGCCGGGCCCGTCGCAGGTGTACGGCGGGGTGGTGGTGCCGCTGGGCGACGGACGGCACGTGGTGACGCTGTCGGGGCTGCGGGACGACGCGCCGCCGACGGAGGACGGCCTGTTCGAGGAGTTCGCGGCGAAGCTGCCGCACCCGGTGGTGAGCGAGTGGCTGGCGAAGGCGGAGCCGCTGACCCCGGTGTTCGGTGCCCGCAAGACGGACAACGTGCGGCGCCGCTACGACCGTCCGGGGCGCCGCCCGGCCGGTTTCCTGGCGACGGGTGACGCGCTGTGCGCCTTCAACCCGATCTACGGGCAGGGCATGGCGGTCGCGGCGCTCTCGGCGCTGGCGCTGCGCAAGGCCCTCGCCGACCCGCGCCGCACCCCGACGACGCTGCGGGTGCAGCGGGCGCTGTTCGAGGCGTCGAAGCAGGCGTGGGACATCTCGGCGGGCGCGGACAAGAAGATGCCGGGGGCGACCGGGGACGCGCTCAAGCCGGGTCCCGCGGACCGGCTGACGGGCTGGTACCTGCGCCGCGTACAGGAGCGGGTGGCGGGCGACCCGGTGGTGGGCACCCCGTTCCGGGAGGCGCTGACACTGACGGCTCCGCTGACGGTCCTGTTCAGGCCGTCGGTGGCGCGCGCGGTGCTCTTCCGCCCGGCGCCGGACACCCCGCAGGGCCCGCCGCTGCTGCGCGAGCAGGCTTAGGGGTGTCCGTAGAGTCGGTGGTTCCTCGCTCCCGGGTGTGGTGCGCCGACATGAACTGACGGATCACGCCGTCCACGCCGTCCACGCACCGGAAGGCGCTACAGGGGGTTCACGGCACCCGTGCCGGTGCGCGGCTTGACGGTGGACGTGTTCGGCGTGAACTCGGCCTTGTAGCCGAGGAGGAGACTCGCGGCCGGGGCGAGCAGCCCCGGCTTGCTGTCGCAGGTGGCCACACCTTCGGCGTCGGTGGTGGCCGTGCACAGCACGGTCCCGCTCGTGGTGGTGAAGCGGAAGGTGCCGGCGTAGATCACGTCGTCGTACTGGGCTTTGGCTGACAGGTTCTTGACCTGGAGCGGCAGCAGGCTCAGCGAGGCGGGCCGGGCCGTGACCACGACTCCCGTGGGGTCGGCATCGGCCGAATCCGGCCAGTCGCAGGTGGTCAGGCTGCGGTTGAATTCCATGCCTGGGGGGCACTCCTTGATGTACGGAGCCGACCCCTCGCAATGCACGAACAAGTGGGGTTCGTCGGGGTGGGCGAACAAGCCCGTTCCGGCCACGCAGACGCCGACGGAGTTGCCGGCCTCCGCTGATGACGCCGAGGCCGGGGCGGACCACGCCGTCCCCGACACGGCCAGCACCGCGCTCGCCCCCATGGCCATGGTCCCGATCATCCGATTGACTGCCGCCCGCATCGCGGTCCCCTTCACAGTGGCTTTCGTTGGCGACATAACGCTACGGATCAAGGACGTTGAGTCACCATAGGGTTTCTCGCCAACCGCGGATGCCGCGCCTCTCTTCGCGGGGGGGACACGGCCTAGCCCTGCTCCGCGGCGTTCCACTCCGTCCGGTGCCCGAAGCCCCGGCCGTTGTCGACGAGACGCAGCCAGGTCGGCCGGATCTCCCAGTGGTCCGCGCGGGACAGGGCGCGGGCGAGGCGTCCGGTCGTGGCGACGAAGGGGTAGCGGCGCGCGTACGCGGCGCGCGCCGCCGCCAGCGTCTCGCCGCTCGCCCGCACGCACAGGCCGCGGCCCTGGACGCCGGTGAGCGAGGGCCACGCCTGTCCGTCCCGGTGCGCGGTGAAGGCGACGCGCGCCTCCGGCGCCTGCCGGGCGAGGGCGACGCCGTGGCGGGTGGAGCGGGCGGTGAGGAAGACGAGGCCGCCGGTGTCGCTGACGGCGTAGAGCACGGCGCAGGCGCCCGGCCCGTCCTCGTCGGCGTAGGCGAGCGACAGGGTGGTGTGGGCGGCCAGCGCCTCGCGCAGCCGGTCGGAATGGCGCATGAGGAAGCTCCCGGCTCAGACGCGTACGGTTCGGGCCTTCCACCGTACGACGGATTCGGCGCGCCGAAATCCACCTCTCCCATGGACCAACGTCCCTTCTGTGGCGGGACTTTCGTCATGTCCGAGCGGGTCACACCCCCGGGGCGGCCGTCACCACGCCGGCCGCGATGCCGGCGCTGAGGGCCGCGTAGTCGTCGGCGTTCTGGGCCGCGTAGCGCAGGGCGAAGTCGGCGACGCCCCGGTCGAAGACGTCGGAGGAGCCCAGGTACGAGGCGATGGCGATGCGGTCTCCGGAGCGGGCGTGGGCGCGGGCGAGGGCCCGCCCGCACAGCCGCGCGTACTGGCGGAGCACGGCCGGGGACATGGTCTCGACCTCGGCGGAGCCCTTCATGTCGCGCAACTGGCGCCAGTAGAAGTGGCGTTGCTCGGGTCCGGTCATCCAGCCGAGGAAGATGTCGCTGGCGGCCTGGGTGAGGCGCTGCCCGCAGACGACCCGGCGGCCCTGGTGGCCGAAGACGCTGGGGACGAGGTACTGCTCCAGGACCGAGGGCCCGGCCTCCTTGATCTGGAGGAAGAGCGGGTCGGTGTCGTCGCGGCCCTCCAGGAGCAGGATGAAGCAGCGGGTGCCGACGCTGCCGACGCCGACGACCTTGCGGGCGGCGTCGACGTAGCGGAAGCGGTCGAGGAGCATCCGGCGCTCCTCGGAGAGCGAGCTGCGGTAGTCGCTGAAGATCTTCCCGATGGTGACCCGGTCTACGTCGGTGACTCGTTCGAGCAGCGGCGGGTCCTCGACGATGTGCCGCCCGGTCTCGTCCTTCCGGGTGAGCTTGGCGAACGCCTGGAGGCTGGTGCGGCGGCGGGCGTGGGCGAGCCGCTTCTCCAGGCGCTTGCGGTCGGCGGTGCGGCTGACCAGGGAGGCGACGTCCTCGGCGGAGATCCGCTCGTACCAGACGTCGAGTTCGCCGAGCCCGGCGAGGCGGCGCATGGCGGCGCGGTAGCCCTCGGCGGAGATCTGGGCGGCGCGGTGGGCCTTGGCTTTGGGGGTGCCGTTCTGGAGGGCGGCGACGGCGATGGAGGCGGCGAGCCGTTTCACGTCCCACTCGAAGGGGCCGGGCAGCGTCTCGTCGAAGTCGTTCACGTCGAAGAGGAGCGTCCGTTCGGGTGAGCCGAACACGCCGAAGTTGAGCAGGTGGGCGTCGCCGCAGAGCTGCACGGTGAGCCCGGTGTGGCGCTGGGCGGCGAGGTCGGCGGCCATCACGGCGGCGGCGCCGCGCAGGAAGGCGAAGGGGGAGACGGCCATGCGGCCGTAGCGGATCGGGACGAGTTCGGGGACCCGGTCGTGGGACTGGCGTTCCAGGACGTCCAGCGGGTCGGGGCGCTGCGAGGAGGGTATCCAGCGGCCGTGCGAGGAGCGGGGGACGCGCTTGCGCGCGGCCCGGCCTCTCTCGGCCCGTTCGGAGGGTGTCGTCATCCGGCCTCACCCGCTTCTTCCACCGCCGCTGCCTCCGCTGTTCCGTTGCGATCCATTACAAAACGGGACACACGATTCGGCCACTCTCGGCGAACGGACTTCCAGAATGGTTTAGACCAATGATAGGAATTGCTCACCCACACGGTTCGAACGCTCACACCGAGCAAGGGTCGAACCCTGCATGACAGAGAGGGTCCGTGACATGGCCGAGCCCGTTTCCGAGCCCGGACCGAGGGCGGCGCTTCCGCTCTACCTCCGGGTCGCCGCAGTGCTTCGGGACGACCTCATCCAGCGCCGCATCTCCCCCGGCAGCCGACTGCCGTCCGAGCGCCACCTCGCCCACCGCTTCCACGTCAACCGGCAGACCGTGCGCGGCGCGCTCCAGCTCCTGCGGGACGAGCGGCTCGTGGTCACCGACCGGCGGGGCACCTTCGCCGCCTCGGCGGACCAGGAGCAGCGGGGGGCCGGCGGGACGGCCCCGCGGCGCTCCTTCCCCGGCGGGCCCCGGGCGGCCGACGCGCTGGTGCGCGCCGCGCTGTCCTGGGAGGCGCCGCCGGGGGCGCTCGCCGCGCGGCTGTCGCTGGCGCCCGGGGAGCCGACGCTGGTGCACCGGCACGCGGTGCTGACCCCCTCGGGGGTCTCGCTCCAGCGGTCGGTGTCCTGGTTCTCCCGGCCCGCGCTCCTGGAGATCCCGCAGCTCGCCCGCTACCGGCGCGGCGCCGAGCACTCCCGGCAGCGGCCCGACCTGCGGCTGCTCTACCACTGGATGCACCACGCCGGGCTGCGCACCACACACCGGGAGTCGGTCGGGGTGCCGCAGGACACCGCGGGGCATCCGGCGGACCGGATGTCCTCGGGGGCGGCGCGGCTGAGCGTCCACCGGGTGGTGAGCGACCAGCACGGGCACGCGCTGGAGGTCACCGACATCGACGTGGCGGCCCGGACGGGCTCCTGGACCTACGAGTTCAGCGGCTGACACCCGGCCGGCGGGGCCCGTCCACCCCGCCCGCCCGGCAGCCCGCCGCCACCTCCGATCCGGGCCCGTACGGTCTTGTCCCGTCAGACGATGCCCTCGGCGATCTCCGCCTCCTCGCGGGCGTTGCCGTACGCCGCGGGGGTCCCGTACGAGCGGCGGGCGACGTACCACCACACGCTGGCGAGCACGAGCACCACGGCCAGCGCGATGACCGCGTAGTTCATGCTGTCGACGGTCACCGGCGACTTCTGCGGCAGGCAGAAGAGGACGGTGACACCGGCCACCCAGACCACCGCGATCCAGCCGATCGGCCTGCTCCAGCGGCCCAGGTTCCACGGGCCGGGGACGAAGTCGCGTCCCTTGCGCAGCCGCAGGTAGATCGGGATGGCGTAGGCGGGCGTGATGCCGATGACGTTGATGGCGGTGACCGCCCCGTACGCGGTGGCGGAGTACAGCGACGGCAGGGCGAGGACCGCCGCGACCGCGACGGACAGCCAGACGGCCGGCACCGGGGTCTGGGTGCGGCTGCTGACGCGGCGCCAGAGCGCGGAGCCCGGCAGCGCGTTGTCGCGGCTGAAGGCGAAGACCATGCGGCTGGCGGCGGCGACCTCCGCGTTGCCGCAGAAGAGCTGGGCCACGATCACCACGAGCAGCAGCGCCTTGGCGCCGCCCTCGCCGAGCGCGTCCAGGAGGATCTGGGCGGGCGGCACGCCGGTCGCGCTGTTCTGGGTGCCCACGTAGTCCTGGATGGCGAAGGTGAGCCCGGCGAGCAGGGCGAAACCGGCGATCCAGGAGGCCCAGATGGCGCGGACGATGCCCTTGGCGGCGGTCACCGAGGCGTTCGCGGTCTCCTCCGAGAGGTGGGCGGAGGCGTCGTAGCCGGAGAAGGTGTACTGCGCGAGGAGCAGGCCGATCGCGGCGACGTAGAGCGGGTTGGCCCAGCCGGTGTCGTTCACGAACTCGGTGAAGACGAAGCTGGCGGACTGGTGGTGGTCGGGCACGATCGCGAGCGCGCCGACGATGAGGGCGACGCCGCCGAGGTGCCACCAGACGCTGATCGAGTTGAGGACGCTGACCAGGCGGACGCCGTAGAGGTTGAGCACGGCGTGGACCAGCAGGATCACCAGGAAGATCAGGAAGGTGGAGCCGGGGGTGGGGGCGATGCCCCACTGGAGGTTGAGGAAGGCGCCGGTGAACAGGGCGGCGCCGTAGTCGATGCCCGCGATGGCGCCGAGCAGACCGAGCAGATTCAGCCAGCCGGTGTACCAGCCCCAGCGGCGTCCGCCGAGCCGGTCGGCCATGTAGTAGAGCGCCCCGGAGGTGGGGTAGGCGCTGGTGACCTCGGCGAGGGCGAGACCGACGCACAACACGAAGAGCCCGACACCGGCCCAGCCCCAGAGCATGACGGCGGGGCCGCCGGTGCCGAGGCCGAAGCCGTACAGGGTCATGCAGCCGGAGAGGACGGAGATGACCGAGAAGCTGATGGCGAAGTTGCCGAAGCCGCCCATCCGGCGGGCGAGGACCGGCTGGTAGCCGAGCTCTCTCAGCCTCGCCTCCTCGGCGTCCTGGGCCGGTGGCGGCTTGCGTATCGCGTCGGTCGGGGTGGTGCGGGACATGCGTTCCTCCGGGGACGGGACGTACGGACGTGCGAGCTCACGGGCTTACGGACCTACGGACTTGCGGACTTACGGGCTGCGGGCTCACGGGCGTACGGGGGGATATGCGGGGGGGGCGGAGAGAGCGGGGCGACGGCGGCGGCCGGTCGGGGTCAGGACCCCTGGCGGGACTCCGGTGCGCCGAGGCAGCGGGCCCTGGCGCGTAAGAAGACCTCCTCGGCGGGCCCGCGTTCGTCGGGGACGGGCGTGCGGTACGCCCAGGGCTGCGGGGTCCAGTACGGGCCGAGGGCCTCGAACACCCGGGCCCCGTCGGCGAACTTGAGCGCGCCGTACAGGGCGTGGGCCAGGTGGTTGAGGTCGAGCAGGCTGGCTTCCTCGGTGGCGCAGAAGAGGAACCAGGTGTCCATGGCGCGGCGCGCGTCGCGGACCGCGTCCTCGGCGACCCAGTGCAGGTCGAGGGCGCGCTCGTGGCCCCGGTCGCGCCGGTAGCGCTCGACCCGCACGTACAGCGGAAGGGCGTGCAGCGCGGAGCCGACGGGGGCGGAGGAGGAGGCCCACTGGGCGTAGTTGACGGCCTCGGAGAGCGGTCCGGGCCGCCGGGCGTAGACGAACTGGAGCATCCGGTGGTGCGCCTCCCGGTTGTGCGGGTCGCGCTTCTCTGCCTCGGCGAGGAGTCCCCAGGGGCCGGGCGGCAGCATGGGCGCGGGCGGCGGGAGCCGGTGTTCGGCCATGCCCTGCCTGGTGTCGAGGAGGGAGAGGGCGAGCCGGCCGACCCAGGGCACCGGGTCGGCGGGGGCCCGTTCGACGGCCTCCCGGCAGGCGGTCCACGCCTCCTGCCAGAGCTCGCGGGTACGGGCGTGGGCGGCGCGGTGGGCGCGGACGGCCCGCTCGACGGCGACGCGGGAGTGCATGACGGCGGCGGCGATGGAGTCGGGCTGCTCGGCGCGCCAGGCGGCGACGACGTCGGTGCCGGCGGCGACGGCGGCGAGGACCTGGGTGCGGCGGGTCCAGCCCGGCCAGCCGGTGGTCTCGTCGAGGAGCCGGGCCATGGCCACCCAGCGGCCGGTGCGCAGGTCCTGGACGGCACCCCGTAAGGCGTGGTCGTGGCCCGCCGGGTGGTAGACGGGCCGGAAACCATGCGCGGCCATCAGGGGGCCGTGCGGGGGGTGGGGGGCGCCGGGTGGCGGGTGGGAGACATCATTCCTCGGTGAGGTGGGTGGAGGGGCTGGTCGGTCCCCTTGGCCATCCCGGCCGTTGATCGGCGATCACTATAGAGGTCGCTGGACGTGACCGGTCCACTTTCATCCGTGACCGTAACTATCAAGCCAGCGACCGAATTTGACTTCATGTCAGTGATGTTTCGGAAACTGACGGGATCTCCACGGAAACCTTGACGGGGCGCCCCCGCTGCATCAGGCTGACCGGTTCCACGATCAAGGATCCCCACCCACCGCACAGCAGCAGGGAGTCGCGCGCATGACGGGCCCGGTACTCGCCGTCGACCAGGGCACGTCGGGCACCAAGGCGCTCGTCGTCTGCCCCGAACGCGGGGTGATCGGGACCGGCTTCGCCCCCGTGCACCCCCGCGCCCTGCCCGGCGGACTGGTCGAGGTCGACCCCCGTGAGCTGTACGGCTCCGTCGTCGCGGCCGGCCGCGCGGCGCTCGCCGAGGCCGGCGCGCCCGTCGTCGCGGTGGGCCTCGCCAACCAGGGCGAGACCGTGCTCGCCTGGGACCCGTCGACCGGGGAACCGCTCACCGACGCCCTCGTCTGGCAGGACCGCAGAGCCGCCGCACTCTGCTCTCAACTCACCATGCATGAAACGGAGTTGAAACGTATCACCGGTCTGCCGCTCGATCCCTACTTCGCCGCGCCGAAGATGGCCTGGATCCGCCGCAGCCTCACCGGGGCCGGAGTCGTCACCACGAGCGACTCCTGGCTCGTCCACCGGCTCACGGGAGCCTTCGTCACCGACACGGCCACCGCGGGCCGCACCGGACTGCTCGACCTGGACACCGCCGCCTGGTCCGGGGCCGCGCTCGACGTCTACGGCCTCGGCGGGGAGCGCCTGCCGCGCGTGGTGGACTGCGACACGCCAATCGGCACCACGACCGCCTTCGGGCCGCCGCTGCCGCTGACCGGGCTCCTCGTCGACCAGCAGGCCGCCCTGCTCGCCCAGCACGTCACCGAGCCGGGCACCGCCAAGTGCACGTACGGCACGGGGGCGTTCCTGCTCGCCCAGACCGGCGCCGCGCCGCGCCGGGGCGACTCCGGCCTGGTGTCCTGCGTCGCCTGGCGGCTGCGCGGGCGCACCAGCTACTGCCTGGACGGACAGGTCTTCACGGCCGCCTCCGCCGTCCGCTGGCTCACCGGCCTCGGCGTGATCTCGGGGGCCGCCGACCTGGACCCCGTCGGCGGCTCGGTGCCCGACGCGGGCGGCGTCACCTTCGTCCCGGCGCTCGCCGGACTCGCCGCCCCCTGGTGGCGCGGCGAGGTGCGCGGCTCGCTCACCGGCCTGGGCCTCGACACCGGCCCCGGGCATCTGGTGCGGGCCCTGTGCGAGGGGATCGCCGCGCAGGTGGTGGAGCTCGCCGGGGCCGCGGCGGCCGACCTCGGCGCCCCGCTGACCGCGCTGCGGGTGGACGGCGGGCTGACCCGCTCGGCGCTGCTGATGCAGACGCAGGCCGACCTGCTCCAGCGGCCCGTCGAGGTCTCCGCGCTCCCGGACGCCACGGCGCTCGGCGTGGCGGCGGTCGCCCGCCTCGGCCACTCCCCCGGGCTCGCCGTCCACGAGGCCGTACCGGAGTGGAAGCCCTCCGCCGTGTACGAGCCCCGCATCACGCCCGCCGAGGCGGGGGAGCGCCTGGCCCGCTTCCGCGCCGCCGTGGACGGGCTGCTCACGGCGGGGCCCGCGCGGGGCGCGGGGGCGGGGCCCGGGAGCGGCGCGGGGGCAGGCGCGGGTCCGGACGGACGACCCGACGCGGGGCCGGACGGCGCCCCGGGATCCGGCGCCTCAGGAGCCGAAGCCCCGGGATCCGGCGCCTCCCCGACCAACCCCGCCGGAGCGGCCACGCCCCCCGGCGCGCCCCTCGGGGTGACCGCCCCGTGAGCGTCACCCGTCGCGGGGCGCTGCCGGACAGCGCGGTGCCGGGCGGCGCGTACGACGTGGTCGTGGTCGGCGCCGGTGTGGTCGGCTGCGCGATCGCGCGGGAGCTGGCCCGGTACCCCTCGCTGCGGGTCGCGCTCGTGGAGGCCGCCGGGGACGTCGGCGAGGGCAGCTCCAAGGCGAACACGGCGATCCTGCACACCGGCTTCGACGCCGTCCCCGGCTCGCTTGAGGCCCGGCTGGTCCGCGAGGGCTCCCGGCTCCTGACCGCGTACGCCCGGGAGGCCGGCATCCCGGTCGAGCCCGTCGGCGCGCTGCTCGTCGCCTGGGACGAGGAGCAGCTCGCCGCGCTCCCCGGCCTCGCCGCCAAGGCCGCCCGCAACGGGCACCACGGCACCCGGTTCGTCGGCGCCGCCGAACTCCGCGCCCTCGAACCCCACCTGGGCCCCGGGGCGCTCGGCGCGCTCGCGGTGCCCGACGAGTCGATCGTCTGCCCCTGGACCACCCCGCTCGCCTACGCCACCCAGGCCGTGCGGTCCGGGGCCGACCTGCACCTGGACTGCCCGGTCGAGAAGGTGCGGCCCGGCGGCCCGGAGGCGCCGCACCGGCTGATCACCCGGCGCGGCGTCCTGCGCGCCCGCTACCTGGTCAACGCCTGCGGCCTGTACGCCGACGCGTTCGACGCGCTCGTCGGGCGGTACGACTTCGCCGTCACCCCGCGGCGCGGCCAGCTCCTCGTCTTCGACAAGTTCGCGCGCGGGCTCGTCCGGCACATCCTGCTGCCGGTGCCGGGCGCCCTCGGCAAGGGCGTGCTCATCGCGCCGACCGTGTACGGCAACGTGATGCTCGGCCCGACCGCCGAGGACCTCGACGACAAGACCGCGACCGGCTCCACGGCGGAGGGCCTCGCCGGACTGCGCGCCCAGGGGCGCCGGATCCTGCCCGCGCTGCTGGACGAGGAGGTCACCGCCGTCTACGCCGGGCTACGGGCCGCGACCGGCGCCGAGGACTACCGGATCGCCGCCCACCCGGAGCTGCGGTACGTCACCGTGGGCGGGATCCGCTCCACCGGGCTCACCGCCTCCCTCGCCCTCGGCCGGCACACCGTGGAACTGCTCGCCGGCGCGGGCCTGGAGCTCGGGCCCGAACGGCCGCTCGCCCCGGTGGCGATGCCGAACCTGGGCGAGGCGTTCCCCCGCCCGTACCGGGACGCCGCGCGCATCGCCCGCGACCCCGCGTACGGCGAGATCGTCTGCCACTGCGAGCGGGTCACCCGGGGCGAGATCCGCGACGCGCTCGCCTCCACCGTGCCGCCCGCCTCGCTCGACGGGCTGCGGCGCAGGACCCGCGCGCGCGGCGGACGCTGCCAGGGCTTCTCGTGCGGGGCGGCCGTGCGGGCGCTGTTCGAGGAGGGCACGGCGTGACGGATACGGCAGAGGCGGGGGCCGGGCCGGGGACGGCGGCGGACCGCGCGGTGGACGTCCTCGTCGTGGGCGGCGGCCCCGCCGGGCTGGCCGCGGCGGCCCGGCTCGCCGCCGGGGGCGCGGGCCGCGTCGAGGTCCTGGAGCGGGAGCAGGAGGCGGGCGGGGTGCCCCGGCACTGCGCGCGCGGCGGCTTCGGGCCGTTCACCGGGCCCGGTTACGCCCGCCGGGCGGTGCGCGCCGCCGTACGGGCCGGGGCGGCCGTCAGGACCGGGGTGAGCGCGACGGGCTGGGCCGGCCCGCTGACCCTGGAGGTGACGTCGCCCAGCGGCCTCGAACGGATCACCGCGCGGGCGGTGGTCCTCGCCACCGGTGCCCGCGAACGCCCGCGCAGCGCCCGCCTGGTGCCGGGCAGCCGGCCCGCCGGGGTGTTCAGCACCGGCGAGCTCCAGCAGTCCGTCGAGCTGTTCGGGCTGCGCCGCGAGCGGATCGGGCGGCGGGCCGTCGTCGTCGGCTCGGAGCCGGTCGCCCGGCACGCGGTGCGGACCCTGCGGCGGGCCGGGGTGAGCGTGGTGGCCGTCGTCGCGGACCGCCCGCGCGGGCCGCGCCTGCCGCCGCCGGTGCTGCGCGGGGCGACCGTGGTCGAACTCGTGGGCCGGGGGCGCCTCTCGGGCGTCGTGGTGCGGGCCGCCGACGGGCGCACCGCGCTGCTGCGCTGCGACACGGTCGTCTTCACCGGCGACTGGATCCCCGACCACGAACTGGCCCGCTCCGGCGGCGTCCCGCTCGACCCGGCGACCCGCGGCCCGGCCGTCGACACCGCCTTCCGTACGCCGGTGCCGGGTGTCTTCGCGGTGGGCAACCTGTTGCGCGGGGTGGAGCCCGCGGTGGTGGCCGCCGCCGAGGGCCGCGCGGTCGCCGCCGCCGTCCTCGACCGGCTCGCGGGCGCGCCCTGGCCGGGCCCCGGGGTCCCGCTCACCCCCGCGGGCGGCGTGCGCTGGGCCTCCCCCGGCCGCCTCACCGAAGCCCCGGCGGCGACCGCCCCGGCACTGCTGCTGCGCCCGGCCGAGCGCCTGTTCCGGCCGCTGCTGACGGTGGTCCAGGACGACCGGGTGCTGTACGAGGGGCGGCTGGCGGGGCCGGTGGACCCGCACCGTTCGGTGCGCCCGCCCACCGGCTGGACGGCGGACGTGGACCCGGCGGGCGGCCCGGTGCTGCTGCGGCTCGACAGGCCGTAGCGCCGCGCGGGACACCGTCGTAGCCCCGCGCGGGACACCACGTGGCCCCGCGCGGGACCGCGCGGGACCGCGCGGGACCGCGCGGGATACCGCCGGGGCGCGGATTCCGCCACACTGGGCGCTATGTCCGACAAGCGCAGTGCCGGTCTCCTCCTCTACCGCAGGACCCCCGACGGCGGTACGGAGGTGCTCATCGGCCATATGGGCGGCCCGTTCTGGGCCGGGCGGTCCACGGGCGCGTGGTCCATCCCGAAGGGCGAGTACGGGCCCGAGGAGCCGCCCCTGGACGCCGCGCACCGCGAGTTCGAGGAGGAGCTGGGGTTCCCGGCGCCGGACGGGGAGCGGGTGGCGCTCGGCGAGTCCCGGCAGGCGAACGGGAAGACGGTCGTGGTGTGGGCCGTCGAGGCCGACCTGGACCCGGCGCGGGTGGTGCCGGGCACGTTCACCATGGAGTGGCCGCGCGGCTCGGGCACGCTGCGGGAGTTCCCCGAGATCGACCGGGTCGGCTGGTTCGCCCCCGAGGCGGCGGCGCCGCTGCTGGTGGCGGGTCAGCAGACCTTCCTGGAGCGCCTGGCGGAGCACCTCGGCGGGCCAGGGGCCTGATTGTCAGACCCGTGAGAGAGGGTGGTGAGGACGACCGCCGCATCTCGAAGGGGAGCCCGACATGACGACGATCACCGGCCGTGAGCGCGCCGCCGCCCAGGCGTACTTGCGCCTGCTCGAATCCACCCAGGCGGTCCTCGCCGATCCGCGCCTCGAACCGTTCGCGGCGGCGATGCTGACGCATCCGATGGCCGAGGCCGACGAGGCGCTGCGCGCGGCGGGCTTCACGGGGAACGAGGCGGAGCTGCTCCATCTGGTGGCCGCCCTGCGGGCGTCCCCCGCCGTGGAGCGGGGCAGGCCCGGATGACCCGGCGGGGCCGGGGCCTCCGTCCGGGCCCCGGCCCCGCCGGGTCTCAGCGTCCGCGCGCCTCGCCCCGGCGCTCGGTCCGGCGCTCCGGGTCGGGTGCGTCACCGGGGGCGGGTGCGGCGGACGCGGGGCTGTCCGGCGGGTCCTGGCGGCCGGGGCGGCGGCCGAGGAGTTCTGCGAGGCCCCGGCGGGTGGCGGCGACGACCACGCGGTCGCCGGGGCCGAGGAGGTCGCCGGGCGGGAGCTGCCAGACCAGGCCGTAGCCGGAGCGGTTCGCGGGGACGCCCGCCGCGCCGCGCGCGATGACCCGCCAGGACCCGGGACGGAACGCCTCGGCGACCGTGCGGCCCTCCAGGAGGGGGTGGTCGGTGACGTCGAGCGCGGCGAAGAGCAGCACCCGGCGCTCCACGGGGATGGCGCCCAGGACCTGGCGCCCCATCATGGCCCCGGCGAAGGCGGGCGCCGCCAGGTGGGAGACGCTGCGGCTGCGGGTGAGGGCGTCGGGGTGCGCCGCGCGCAGGGTGCGGTAGACGGCGGTGGCGAAGTCGTCGTCGTAGAGCCGCAGCGCCACCCGCAGGTCGGGGCTGATCGAGCGGGCGTGCAGCGCCGCCTCCAGGTTGGTGATGTCCACGCTGGTCAGGGCCAGCAGGGCGCGGGCCCGGTGGATGCGGGCGGCCTCCAGGACGCCCTCCTCGGTGACGTCGCCGATGACGGTCGGGACCCGCAGCCTGCGGGCGAGGGCGAGGCCGCGGGCCTCCGGGTCGGCCTCCACGCAGACCACCGGGATGTCCATCCGGCGCAGCCGGGCGAGGACCCGGGTGCCGACCTTGCCGAGGCCAAGCAGCACCACGTGGCCGGAGAGGCCGCGGGGCGGGCGGCGCAGGGCGGTGGCGGAGCGGAAGGTGCCGAGGGCTTCGAGGAGGGCCGCGACGAGGACGGGCAGCAGGAGCAGGCCGACGAATCCGGCGAGGATCTGGAGCAGCTGACGGCTGGTCGGCTCGCCCACGGCGGGGTCGCCGATGGCGAAGACGTCGAGCAGGGTCAGGTAGGCGGCGTGCAGGGGGTGGTCGCCGGTGGCGAAGGTGGAGGCGAGGGCGAGCCCGAGGACGGCGGCGGCGACACCGGCGAGGGACCAGCGCAGCCGCCGGGAGAAGAGCGAGCCGACGGGCAGGGTGGAGCCGCCGAACCAGCCGGTGGCCTGCGCGGGGCCCTCGTAGCTGACGGCCTCCAGGGCGACGATGCCGCGCCCGGTGGCGGCGGCGACGGCCGCGTCGTCGGGCAGCAGCCGCGGCCCCTGGTCGCCGCTGCACTCGGAGCCCTCGCTGCCGGCGGGGTCGGTGGCCGTCGCGGACAGCAGCGCCAGGGTGCACAGGCCGGGGTCGGCGACCTCGCCGGGCGCGGGCGGGGTGCGGTCCACGGCGTGCAGCAGCAGTCCGCCGGCCTGGACCACCTTCTTGCTCCCGGCGATCGCGGTGGCCGCCAGGGCGGGGGCGGCGGTGTCGGCGTCGGAGAGCACGGTGGTCGCCGCGTCGAGCTTCTCGGGGTCGAGGCCGGGTTCGGAGACGGCGGCGGCCTGGTCGAGGAGGGTGGCGAGGTGCTGGCCGAGCTTGCGGTTGTAGAGCCGGATGACCAGGCGGAGCCGGGGGTTGAGCCGGCGGGCGGCGAGGGCGGCCCGGATGTTGCGCTCGTCGTCCTCGTGGACGAGGGCCAGCGCGGCGGCCCGCCGGACACCGGCGTCGAGCAGGGCCTGGTCGTCGGCCTCGGCGGCCTCCACGACGAGGATCGGGCGGGGCGCGCCGCCGCCGCGCTGGTCACCGGCGGAGCCTGGACCGGAACCGGAGCCGCCCGATCCCCCGGTCCCGCCCGTGGTGCGGCTGACTGCGGCGGTGACCCGGCCGAACAGGGCCGCGGCGCGCCCGGTGCGGGCGGCGGCGGGGCGGCTCGGGGCGTCGCCGGGCGCGGGGACGAGCAGGGTGACGCGCTCCCCGTACATCTCGTGCAGCTCCGCCGCGAGGCGGTGGGCCAGCACGTCGTCACCGCAGACGATCATGTGCTCGGCGGGGGCGGCGCCGTCGGGGCCCGCGGGGGCAACGGGCCTGCTCTGGTTCGGGAATGAGGACACGTCACCAGGATGCCCTGCGGCTCGGACAGCGGGCCGTTCGCCCGTGCGGAGCAGCGCGCCGGGCGCCCGCCGACGGCGACGCGCCCACCCTCCGGCAGAGCCGCTACGCCGGTCGGCGCACTTCGCCCTGCGGGCTCCCCGAGCCCTTCCTAGGGTGGCTGAATGATCGTCACGCCAGCTGTCCGTCATGCCACCGCCGGTGCCGCGGTGCTGCTGCTCGCCCTGCCGGCCGCCACGGCCACGGCCGCCGCCCCGTCCGCTCCCGGGGCCCCCGCCGCCCGCACGCGCCTCGGGGCGTCGGCGGCCGAGCCGATGCCCCCGGCGCGGTCCTTCGTCGATCCGGCCCGGCTCGACCGTTCCGGTACGCAGGTGCAGCCGCTGCGGGGCGCGCCGGGGCTGCCCTCCGTCTCGGCGCTGTCGTGGGTGGTGGCGGACGCGGCCACCGGCGAGGTGCTGGCGGCCCGGGACGCGCACCGGCCGCTGCCGCCCGCGAGCACGCTGAAGACCCTGTTCGCGCTGACCGCGCTGCCCCGGCACGAGGCGGCCGAGCGGCACACGGTCAGCGACGAGGAGCTGACCGGGATCGGCGAGGGCAGCAGCCTCGTCGGGGTGAAGGAGGGGTACACGTACAAGGTGTCGGACCTGTGGAACGGCGTCTTCCTCAGCTCCGGCAACGACGCGGTGCACGTCCTGGCGGCGATGAACGGCGGCTGGGACGCGATGTCGAGGCTGATGCAGGAGAAGGCGCGGGCGCTGGGCGCGCGGGACACGCACGTGGTGTCGCCGGACGGCTACGACGCGCCGGGGCAGGTCTCCTCCGCGTACGACCTGGCGGTGTTCGGGCGGGCGGGGCTCCAGGACCCGCAGTTCACCCGCTACTGCTCGACTCGGTACGCGGACTTCCCGGCCGGCGGCTGGTCGTACGGCATCGCCAACACGAACCGGCTGCTGACCGGCGCCGACGGGGTGGCCCGCTACCCGGGGCTCATCGGGATCAAGAACGGCTACACCAGCAACGCGGGCAACACGCTGGTGGTCGGCGCCCGGCGCGAGGCGCGCACGCTGGTCGTGTCGGTGATGAACCCGCAGGGCGGCGGCGGTTTCGCGGTGTACGAGGAGGCCCGGGAGCTGCTCGACTGGGGCTTCGACGCGGCGGGCCGGGTGCAGCCGGTGGGCTCCCTGACACCGGCGAAGGCGCCGCGCGAGAAGGTCCGGCGGGCCGTGCACAGCACCGCGCGGGACAGCGTCCAGGCGGGCCCGGAGGCGCAGGAAGGGCAGCACGGCGAGGCGACCCCCTCGGGCCGGACGGCCGGGCTGCCGCTGGCCCTGGTCGGCTCGGCGCTCGGGGCGGCCCTGTCACTGTGGCTGTGGCGCCGGTTCGGGGCGCGCGGGAACTGAGCCGCGTACGAGGCGGGGCGCCAGGGCGGCGAGGACGGAGACACCCGCGGCGAGCACCAAGGTGCCGGTGAGGCTGTAGGGGGCGAGCGGTCCGGCGACGGCCGCCCCCACGGCGAAGCCGGTGATCTTCAGGCTGGCT
The DNA here is from genome assembly GCF_040650575.1 of Streptomyces sp. NPDC048659. Taxonomy (NCBI): domain Bacteria; kingdom Bacillati; phylum Actinomycetota; class Actinomycetes; order Kitasatosporales; family Streptomycetaceae; genus Streptomyces; species Streptomyces sp. NPDC048659. Next base: position 19,551 of record NZ_JBEZHM010000087.1, read on the forward strand.
CCGGTGGTGAAGATCTGGCCGCGCAGCCGGGCCGGCGCCTCCCGGTGGCGGATCGCGAACAGGGCGGTGAGCTGGGGCCCTTCGCCGCACCCGGCGAGGAGCGCGGCGGCGACGAGGAGCCCGGGGCGGCCCCCGGCGGCCAGGGCCGTCGCCGCCGCCTGGACGAGCGCCCCGGCCCGCAGGAGCGTGTCGGGGGCGAGCAGGGCGGGGAAGCGGGCCAGCACGGCGTTGGCTGCCATGGCGGCGACCGCGGTGCAGGAGAGCAGCAGGGCCCCGCGCCCGGCCTCGCCGAGGACGCGCGCGCCGAGCAGCGGAAGGCACGCGGTGAACATGCCCTGGGCCGCGCAGGACACGGCGGAGGAGAGGGTCGCCCCGGCCAGCGCGGGACGCCCGGCGATGGCCCGGAATCCGGCGACGACGTCGCCGAGGACCGCGCGGATCGCGCGGGCGGAACGGGCGGAGCGGGCGGAGCGGGCGGCCCGAGTCGAGACGACCGCCCGGGCCGCGCGGAGCGCGCGGGCCGAGCGGACCAAGCGGGCCGCCAGGACCGGCGCGACAGGTCCCCGCGCGGGCGGCTTCGGGGGCCGTGGCGCCGCCGAAGCCGTATGCGGCGCGGGTGCCTCCGGCGTCCCGCGCGGGCGGGCGGGGAGGGTCCAGGCGGCGGGCAGGGCCGCCGCGATGAGCGCCAGGGAGGCGACCACGGCCGCCGGGGCGCCGAGCGTCTCCGCCACGCCGCCCGCCAGCGCCGGTCCGGCGAGGCTCGCCGCGCTGAACGTCAGGGCGTCCAGGGCGTTCGCCCGGGGCAGCCGGTCGGGCGGCAGGACGGACGGGAGCTGGGAGGTCCACCCGCCCGACAGGGCCGGTCCGAGCAGCCCGGTCAGGACCGCGAGGGCGAGGGTGACGCCGAACGGCAGCCGGCCCAGGCCCGCGAGGACCGTGCCCAGGCCCGTCGCGTACAGGGCGAGGGCCACCGCCAGCAGACGGCCGGGCCGGCGGGCCCGGTCGAGGAGCGCGCCGAGCACCGGCCCGCCGACCGCGGCGGCCACCGTGACACCGGCGAGCAGCGCCGCCGCGCGGAACGCGGCCCCGGAACCGGATCCGGACAGCGCGAACGCCGCCAGCATCAGCGCGGGTCCCGCCATCTCGTCGCCCGCGCGGGCGGCGACGGCGCCGGTGAGGTACCGGCGGAGTGTGTAGCGCGTCTTCACCGGGAGGACGGTACGGAGGTAACTCAAAACCCCGCAAGATGCGTTACAGTCCCGGCGTGTCCCCAGCCCCTTCCCCAGCCTCCTCCCCGTCCCCCGCCCCACCTCCGTCCTCACCCCCCTCCCGGCCTCCCGCCCCACCCCCCTCCCGCGACGACCGCGCCTCCCGCCTCTCCGTGCTGACGGCGGCCCAGCGGACCGCCGCCCTGCTCAACGCCCTCGCCGGGCCCCGGCCCGACCCGGCGGAGGTCGCCGGGGTGCTCCTCGCGCACGGCGAGACCGGGCCGCTCGGCCTCACCGCGCGGGACGTCGACGGGCTGCGCGCGGCGGCCGGGCTGCTGCGGCCGGTGTTCGCCGCCGGGGACACCGACGAGGCCGCGGAGCTCCTCAACGGCCTGCTGCGGGAGCACACCGGCCCGCTGCGGCTCACGTCCCACGGCGGCGGCTCGCCCTGGCATCCGCACCTGGACCCGGACGACGACTCCCCCTGGGACACCTGGTTCCTCGCCTCCTCGTGCATGGCCCTGGCCGTCCTCGTCTGGGACCGGCAGCGCCCGCCCGGCGGGATCTGCGCCTCGGTCTCCTGCGAGCACGTCTTCCTCGCCCAGGGCAGCGGCCCGGAGCGCCGCTACTGCTCCCGCCGGTGCGCCACGCGCGAGCGGGTCGCCGCCCACCGCAGGGCCCGCTCCGGGGCCGGCCCGGACACCCCGGCGTAGGGCGGCCCGGCGGTCCGGCTCAGCGGTCCGGCTCGTCCGGGCGGGGCCGCTCGTCGCCCGTCAGGTGCCGGTGCGACCAGCCCAGCAGCAGGCGCAGGGTACAGAGCAGCGTGGCCGCCCACAGGGCGGCGAAGGCCCAGATGAGGGGCGGCGACTCGGTGACGACGGCGGCTGCGAAGAGGCCGAGGGCGGCGACGGCGAGCAGGGCCGTGGCGCGTCCGCTCACGCGGGGGCCGTGGCGCCGGGGCCGATCCCGGGCCAGGTCCCGCTCGATCTCGGCCAGGACGCGTCGTTCCCGGGCCGTGAGCCGTGTCCCGTCCATCGCCGGACACCTCCGGGGCGGACGCGGGTCTCGGGCGCCGGGCCCTTCGGCTCCGGCCGTCCGCGCGCCCTACCCGGCGCCTACCCCGCCCGCCCGCGCCGAACCGTCCCCGGGTGTCAGGGCCGGGACGGCGGGGCGGGGCTCGGCCAGGTAGTGCTCGGCGGCATGGACCGCCTCGGGAGCGCCGCGTACGCCCATGAGGACGCAGAGCGTGTACGCGGTGTCCTCGAAGCGCCGGTGGACCGCGGGGTCGCCCGGCCGGGCAAGGATCGCGCGTTCCTGGGCGCGGTAGCTCCGCAGCAGCCGGTCGATGGTGTCGCGGTCGGGGAGCAGCATCCGTTTCCTCCTGGTACGCCCTGGTCCCCCGGCCCCACCATCGTGCGGGCTGCGGCTCACCGACGCGACCCGCGGCGCCACGCTCCGTGACCGGCGCGGGCTCCCGGCGTGCGCGGGCGGCGCGCCGGGCGGAGGGTCGAGGTGAGGGGAGCCGAGGCGGACGGGCGGAGGTCGGGGTGATGGTTCCGGGCGAGGGGCTGCGCGTCGTCGTCACCGGCGCCACGGGGAACGCCGGCACGAGTCTGGTGCGCGCGCTGGAACGGGAGCCGCGGGTCGGGTCGGTGCTGGGGCTGTCCCGCCGGCCGCCCCGGCGGGCGTTCGGGGCGGCGGAGTGGGCCGCGGTGGACCTGGCGCGGGAGGACGTGGGTCCCCGGCTCGCGCAGTACGTGGCGGAGGCCGACGCGGTGGTGCACCTGGCCTGGCGCTTCGGGCCGACGCACGATCCGGTGGCGACCTGGCGGACCAACGTGCTGGGCTCGGTGCGGGTCTTCGAGGCCGTCGGCGCCGCGCACGTACCGGTGCTGGTGTACGCGTCCTCGGTGGGGGCCTACTCCCCCGGGCCGGGCGGCGGGGCGCCCGTGTCGGAGTCCTGGCCGACGCACGGCTGGCCGGGTGCCGCGTACACGCGGGAGAAGGCGTACGTGGAGCGGGTCCTGGACGGCTTCGAGCGGGACCGGCCGCAGACGCGGGTGGTGCGGCTGCGGCCGGGCTTCCAGTTCAAGGAGGAGGCGGCGGGCGCGCAGTGGCGGGTCTTCGCGGGGCGCCTGCTGCCGGGCGGGCTGCTGCGGCCGGAGCTGCTGCCGCTGGTGCCGGAGCTGTCGGGGCTGCGCTTCCAGGCGCTGCACACGGACGACGCGGCGGACGCGTACCGGCGGGCGCTGCTGCGGGACGTGCGGGGCGCGTTCAACCTGGCGGCGGAGCCGGTGGTGGACACGGCGGTGCTCGCGGAGGTGCTGGACGCGCGCCCGGTGCGGGTGCCGAACGCGGCGGTGCGGGGCGCGCTGGCGGCGGCCTGGCGGCTGCGGGTCGCGCCCTCGTCGCCGGGGCTGTTCGACGCGGTGCTGCGGCTGCCGCTGCTGGCGACGGGGCGGGCGCGCCGGGAGCTGGGGTGGGCGCCGGCCAGGACCTCGGTGGAGGCCCTGGAGGCGCTGCTGCGGGGGCTGCGGTCGGGCGCCGGGGACTAGGTCCTGTCGTCACACTCCCGTCCGCCTCCCTCCGGGCTGCGACGGGACCTCCTCGTCGACCCCACTTACAAGCCGGGCTGGGAGTTCCCCGGCGGCGTCGTCGAGCCCGGCGAACCGCCCGCCCGCGCCGGGATGCGCGAGG
>NZ_JBEZHM010000088.1:0-22722 GCF_040650575.1 Streptomyces sp. NPDC048659
CATGCACTGCACCCGCAGCGCCGCCCCGGTCACCGAGCGGGCGATCCGCCGGATCGTCCCGGAGCTCCGCGCCAAGGGCTACCGCTTCGTGAAGGCGCACCGCGCGGGGGCCGAGGCCGGGGCCATCTGCTCCCGTCCCCGCCCGCTCACCGCACCCCGGAGGTCCCGATGCCCGCCACCCTGACCCTGACGTCCCACCGGCCCGGCCCCGGTGAGGTGTTCGACGCCGAGACGCTCGCGCTCCTGGACGAGCTCGACGTCCCGCTCACCATGGACATCGACGCCGACCTCGACATCGCGTTCGGCACGCCGCTTGAGCTCTACCACCAGCACCCCACCGCCAGCGAGCTGGCGGCCCTGGCGACCCGCCCGGTGGGCGAGGTCGGCCGCGAGCTCGTCGCCCGCGTCCACGCTGCCGAGGACATCCTCGCGGGCGACCCGTCGATCACGGCCCGGGTCCGCGAGCGCCTGGTCGACGTGCTCCTCCCGTACGCCGTGCAGCTGCGCATCAAGAGGCCGGCGGCTGCGGCGCCGGTGCCGCGCGCGGCCTGACCCTGTTCCCCCGCAGCCCCGCACTGCCCAGTCGCTCACCGTCCCGCCCGGATTCCGGGTGTTGGCCGGTGGGCGGTGGAGAGCGCGGTGGACACCGGCTCTATCCAGACGACAGCCCCCGGGGATTGCGCCCCCGAGGGCTGTCCAGGACCTGACTGGAGGACCCTGATGCAGGTCAGCATGACACAGCTCCGTCCCGTATCCGCCAGCAGTTGCCCGTCCTGCGGTGGGACGTTCGAGTCCTGCCGCTGCACCGGCGCCGTCGGCGCCCTGCACGCCGGGCTCGACGACGTCATCAAGAGGATCGAGGAGGAGGACGACCAGGACGGCCCGTCGTACTCCGTCCGTGGTCGCGTGCAGCGCCTCGTCGCCGACGGCTATGTCCGTCCGCGCGTTCTCGCCCTGCACCGGACGGAGATGGCCGGAGCGTGCGCGCCGCTGTGCCCGTTCGGTGCGGCGGTCGTTGGGGACAACCGGTGACCGCCCGCCTGAACGACGACCTGTACGTCCGCTACATGAAGTCGTTCGAGGATTCCAGCAGCCACCTCGGTGGCTGTGCGGCCTGCCAGGCCGAGGAGCCGTGCGAGGTCGGGGCACCGATCCACGAGCGGTTCGTCCGTCTCCAGGACGCCTACCACGCACGTCAGAAGCAGCGTTGATCCCTGGCCCTGCCCGTCGTCCCCGTGCCGTTCTCGGCCGGGGCCGGCGGAGAGCGCCGGGAGCTCCCGCCCGCTCTGGCCGTCCGGCCGCCACAACACGCGACAGCCCCGGGGTGGCCGCCCCGGGGCTGTCTTCTGCTCTGGACCTTCTGGGAGGCCCTGATGAATCGCGGATCCATCGTACGGAAGCTGGCCAGCAATTCGCTCTCCACGGCCGCGCCCGAGCAGCCCACCCAGGCATGCAAGGGTGAGGACCCCGACCTGTTCTTCCCGGTCGGCGACGGCGCGCGCGCTCTCTTCCAGGCCGCCGAGGCCAAGGCGATCTGCCGTGGCTGCCCGTTCCAGAACGCCTGCCTCGAGGGCGCCCTCCAGCGCGGCGAGGAGTTCGGCGTCTGGGGCGGCACCGACGAGCGCGACCGCCGGGCCATGCGCCGCGTCGCCGCCCGCAAGTCTGCCGCCCGCAACGCCTCCTGATCCGGTCTGCAGGCTGCCTGATCCGCCCGTCCCGACCGCCGACCACGGCGGCCGGGACGGGCGGTGACGGGGAGCCGGACAGCCCGGACCGAACAGTCGAGGGAGGCCTCATGGCCACGACGATGACCCCGCTCCAGCCCGGCACCGAAGCCACCGCCCAGGCGTGCGCCTTCGCGATCTTCGGCACCGACATCCCGCCGGTCGACCCCGAGGACTACGACGGCAGCTGGCTCACCACCCTCCACGTCATCTCGGAGGAGTGGGTGGGCGAGGGCCGCATCGAGCGGCACACCGCCCGCACCGCGGCCGCGATCAACGACCTGCTGAACACCCAGCGGCTGTTCGGCGAGGGATCGCCCCAGGCGCGCACCGCCGGCACCGCGCTCACGCCGCTGATCGACAAGTGCCGGATCTACGGCATCACCACCGACGACCTCCGCCGCCACGGCGCGCAGCTCCGCGCGAGCTGATTTCGCGCCCGCCCGGCGGGAGCCGCACCGAGTTTCGAGCCCGCCCCGCGCCGTTTCGGGAGCACGGTTGCCCGCCCTGCGGGCTGCCGGCCTTTTCGTGCGCGCGGAGCGGGTAGAGCCGGTGTCCGGTTCGCGAGCTACCACCTGCACCACGGGCCGTTTCGGGAGCGCCTCGCCGCGTTTCGGGAGCGGCCCTCGCCGTTTCGCGCCCACCTGAACGACCCCCTTCGGAGGCCCTGATGACGATCACCGACTGGCCGCGAACCGCGGCTGAACCTCTCCCCGACACGGTCTCACCGGCCGCCGTTTCGGGAACGCCGATGCCGGTTTCGCGGACGGCCGACGTCGTTTCGGAGACGGCGGAGTTCGTTTCGGGGACGGAAAGCGGAACCGGAACGGAGCCTTCCCCTGGGAAGCTGACCGGCACCCAGAAGTGGGCGACCGGCGCCATCGTGCTCGCCGCGCTCGTCCTCGCGGGCATCGGCCTCTACCTGTCCTTCGAGCACGTCGCGATCTTCGCCTACGAGCGGCTCCGCTTCGGCTCGATCGGCAAGGGCCAGCTCTTCGCCGTCGGCGTCGACGTCGGCATCATGATCATGATCGCGGTGGACCTCCTGATGGCCTGGCTCAAGCGCCCCATCAGCTGGATCCGCTACCCCGTGTGGCTGCTGACGGCCGCGACGGTCGTCCTCAACGCCGCCTCCGGCGCCCCCAAGGGCCGGGGCTGGGAGCTGATGGACTACGTCGCGGCCGGTGCGCACGGCCTGGTCCCGGTCCTGTTCATCGCCGTGGTGGAGCTCGGCCGCGACGCCATCGACCGCATGGTGCGCCCGGAGCGGGCCGAGCGGGACTCGATCCCGTGGATCCGCTGGACGCTCGCCCCGCGGGCGACCGCCAGGATCTTCCGCCGGATGCGGCTGTGGGGCGTCACCTCCTATCCGGAGATGACCCGCCGCGACCAGGAGCTCCTCGCCTACGAGCAGTGGCTCAAGCGCAAATACAAGGGCGACATCTCCCAGGCCAGCGACGACGAGCTGCTGCCGATGCAGATGGCCCCCTACGGCTACACCGTCGCCCAGGCCCTGGCCATGCCCGACGAGCAGGAGCAGGCCGCCGCCGAGCGCGCGGAGGACGCGGAGCGCCGCCGCCTCGACGCGGAGACCCGCAGCGAGGTCGCCAAGGCGGAGTCCGCCGCCGAGAAGCTGCGCGCCAAGGGCAAGGTCGACCTGGTCCAGGCGGAGATCGAGGGCCAGACCGGCCAGGCCCGCGCCCACGCCCGTGCCCAGGTCAGCGCCGCAGAGCGGGCCGCTGAGCTGGAGCTCCAGGCCCTCGACAACGCCGTGGTCGCCGAGGCCCGCGCCCGCGAGGCCGAGGCGGACCGCCTGGAGGCCGAGGCTCGTGAGGCCGAGGCGGCCGCCGATCTGGCGAAGGCCGGGCTCGAGCGGAAGGCCGCGGAGCAGCGCCAGGCGGCGGCGGAGGCGGACAAGGTCGCGGCGGCGGAGGTCGGCGCCATCGAGACCCAGACCGTCGCCGAAGCCCGCCGGGCCGCTGCCGAAGCGGATCGGGTCGCGGCCGAAACGGAGAAGGCCGCCGCCGAAGCACGCCGGGCTGCTGCCGAAGCCGACCGCAAGAAGGACGAGGAGGACCGCCGCCGGGAGGCCGTCCTCGCCGATACCGCGCGCTCTCAGCAGGAGGCCGCCGAAGCCGAGAAGGCCGCTGCCGAAACGCGGAGGGCCGCCGCCGAAATCGAGCGGCGCGCGGTCGAAATCGAGGACGCCGCGAAGCTCTCCCCGCGCGAGCGGGCGGTCCGCAAGGTCGCCCGGCTGATCCTCACGAAGGCGGCCGGCGTCGCCGGCCAGCTGCCGCTGGCCGACATCCAGCGCGTGCTCGAAGTGTCGCCCGGCACGGCCTCGGAGTACCGCCAGGAGGCGGCCGAGCTGCTCGCCGGCGGCTACCGCCCCTGAAACATCGTCCGGCACACACCAGTGAGGGCCAGCCCGCGCTAATCGGGCTGGCCCTCGCTGTGACTGCCGGAAGCAGTCACAGCCCCACCAGTACACCAGGAGGGAATCCCCGCCGTGAACAGCAACAACGACCCGAATTACTCCCCGCTGCGCGACGTCGCGCAGAGCCCGGAGGCCACCGCCCGGTACCTGGCCGATGTCCAGCGGGTCCTGCTGGACATCGGCAAGAACCTGGAGACCCTCTCGATCGAGACCCAGGTGTACCTGCGCGACACCCACGTGGAGGGCGACCGCTGGTACCACGCCAGGCTGCGCGCGCTGCCCGTCGAAAGGGCCCTCGGAAGCGTCCTCAAGAACCTGAAGAGCCTCACCGAGGGCCTGGAAAAGAGCGCCTACAAGCGCCGTGCCCACGACGAGGCCGTGGTGAATACGGTCAAGGAAAGGAAGGAAAAGGAGCTGGAAAAGCAGCGGAAGAATAACCCGCCGGTCCTCCAGGCCGCGCCCCACTCGCCGCAGCAGGGTGCGCAGCCGCAGAATTCCGGCTACAGTGTTCCCACGTCGATTTATGACCTCGGTAAGAGGGAGTCGGCGTGACGCGCCCCCTCAGCAGTATCGAACGCTCCATTCGCGGGCGGAACGGCTGGCTGCAGGAAGAAGAGCGCAAGGCGATCGAAAGTCGCGGAGAGACCGGCCGGATGGAATTCTGGCTCCGGGTCACCCGGACTGAGATCAGCAGGGAAGTCAAAGCCGGTCGCGGTGAAGTCCTTACCGCGTTCACGCTGGTCTGCCGTCTCTTCAAGCTGGTGCTGGAGAAGCGGCAGGCGGGCGACCCGCGGCTGTTCGACCACCTCATGCAGTACGCGGACACCGTCCTGAAGCAGCACGGCCCGCGTCACTGAGCGTCACCCACGAAGGCTCCGCCGGGCTCCGGCGGGGCCTCGCGCGCGTAAAGCGTGCACACGTGCACGTGCACGCGCGTGCACACGAGACCCCACTGTCTGTCAAGTCCCCAGGAGGGGAGGTGCCCCGTGTCCGACGAGACCGGCGGCGGGACCCTGGTCCACGGCCCGTGGAGCGGTGATTCCACCTACGAGCTGCCGCAGATCCCGGATTTCATCGACACCATTCCGCCGCCGGAAGACGTCCCGGAGGCTCCCCCGGAAACCCCGGAGGAGACCACCATGGAACTCCCCGCAGTTCCGGCGGCCCCGGACCCCGCACTGGCGATGCGTTCCGAGGGAATCGCCGCGCCGGTATCCGAGGAATCCGAAGGCGAATACGAGGAAGGCGAATACGAGCAGCGGCGCTCGCTCGCCGACCGTCTTGGTGACTGGTTGGAATTCCGTCTGGAAAGGGCGCGTTCCAATCACGAAAGCGAGGCGCCTTTCCGTGAGGCTGAAATCGCGCGGAAGGCGGCGCTGATCGAGGGCCGCACGGCTCAAGAAGTCGCGATGATGGAGCAGAACGGAAAGCTCCACGCCGCGATGATGAAAGCGAAAGGCGACAAGGCGGCGGCGCGCGGAAAAGCCGACGCCGACCGCACGAAGTCGTCCGGCTCCGGGATGGGGGCGGACAAGGGCCGCTCCAAGGCCGGCGGCGGTGGCGGCGCGGGGACCTCCCGCGGCAACTCCTCCGGCAGCGGGCCGAACCGGTCCGGTCCGCCGCGCGGCTCCAACTCCGACAGTCCTGCGCCGCGTTCGGGATCCCGCGCGACCGGCGGCGGTGGCGACAAGAGTGGCGTGAAGGGCCCTGAACGGGGTTCTGGCGGCCATGGAGCCGCTTCCGGGCGCGACGGGTCGTCCGGGGGCCCGAAAGGCTCCCAGGCGGGCTCTGGCGGCTCGGGCTCGCGGGGCTGGCAGGAGCGCGCCGGACTCCGGCAGGCAGGGCGGCAGGAACGGCGCAGCGCCGGGCACGCCGCCGATGTCGCGGACCGGTCGAAGGACCGCGACCTGGCCCGCGCGCAGCGGCAGCAGGCGTGGGAGGACCGCCGTGCCAGGAAGGCGGCGCGAGCGGAGGCGCGGAAGGCGAAGCGGGAAGCCGCGGCGTCGGCCGGCGCGGGCCGCACCACGCTGGGCCAGGCCCTCGGCGAGGAGGCTCAGCGCCGCTGGGACAAGCGCCGCGCCGACGAGAAGGCCGACGCCGAGGCGAAGGACGCGCCGGACGGGAAGGACGGCAAGGCGGCCGGGACGCAGAAGGTCAGCCTGGTCAAGAAGGGCACCGACGGGAAGGGCTCCAAGCCGGCCGAGGACGGCCCTGACGGGGCGTCCGGCGCCGCGAAGGACGGCGAGGCGGGCGACGGGCCGGACAAGGACGCCAAGGCCGGTGACGGGGCGAAGAAGCGCCGCCGGTTCCGGCGGCGGCGCACCGCCGGGACGGGCCGGACCAGGCGGCGGGGACGCCGGAAACGCCGCACCGCCCGCGCGGGCCGCGGTCGTACGGGCCGCTCCCGTCGCTCCGGCCGCCCGGCGGACAGCCCGTTCGGCGCGGAGGACTCCACGCCGACGGTGGAGTGGCCCGACCGGCCCGCCCGCCCGCCGCGCACCGGCACCAAGAGCGGCCAGGACGACATCGTCGACGCCGACATCGTCCCCGACGCCCCCGCGGCCGTCACGACGGGCGTGCGGGGTCTGCCGCCCGCACCGGAGAAATACACCGAACGGCCCGGCACCACCAGGCCGACCAGCACGGAAGGGGACGGCGTGAGCAGCTCGCAGGTCACCAGGCCGTCCGGGCAGGGCAACCTCAGTGCCCAGCACCGGACCGACATCACGTTCGACGAGTACCTGATGGGGATGGCGAACATCGCCATCAAGGCCGCCTCGGACCAGGAACGCGCCGAGGCCCTGATGGAGGCACTGGCCCAGGTCGCGGACGCGCTGCGGGAGATGGCCGCCGACCTGGTCGGCGACCACAACGTCTCCACCGCCGTCACCGACCTGATCGCGGACCTGGCCGACTCCGCCGCCCGCATGAAGACGCAGGCCGAGCGGTGCGCCGAGCAGTGCGGCTTCGCCAAAGAGGCCGCGGCGCTGTCCGCCCGGGAAGTCGCCCGCGTGTACGGCCAGGACATGGCCGCCAAGGAGGACGCCGGCCTCACGCACGCGTCGGCCGCAGCCCACCACGACTAGAACGACCAGGAGGAATCCCGCCGATGAGCGACCTCACGCCCCGCACCAGTGCGGTGCCCGCCCCGACCGACGGCGACAACCGGTACAAGGCCGTCCAGGCCAAGCTGCAGCAGCTCGGCGCGGCGATGGACGACGCCACCCTCGAGCTGGAGGGGCTGCGCCGCAGCATGCGGGCCAACGCCGGCGCCGCCGGCGACATGGCGCAGGACATCGCCAACGCCCAGCTCGACGCGAAGTTCGTACAGCTCACCAACGCCGTGGAGACCGCCCTGGACGGCGCCGCCCGCGAGGTCCGCACGCTGTGCGACACCGCGCAGGAGACCGCCGACCTCACCCACCGGACCCGGCACGCGCACGCCCGGCTCTACGGCGCGCTCGACGACATCCGCTCGGGCCGGCGCGAGAGGACGCCCAAGCCGGGCTTCTTCAGCCGCTGACCCCTCCACTCCCCCACCCGCCACAGGCGGCCCCGCACACCAGCGGGGCCGCCCGTGCCCGTTCGCCCCTGAAGGAGAAGCCGGTGGCCACGCCGCGCAGTGTCACGCTCGAACGCCTCGCCTACACCCTCGCCGCGCCCGTGCTGGCCGTGGCCCCGAACCTCTACCCCGACAGCCCCCTCCACCAGGTCGTGCAGCTCGCCGGCGCCGCCGGGATCGGCGGCTGGGTCCTCGCCGCCAAGAGCGACGAGCCCGGCGCCGGACGCAGGATCCTGCGCTGGACGCCGCTGGTCCTGGCCGCCGCCGTCGACGTCGCCGCCAAGACGACCACCGGCTGGGGCCCGTACGGGCTCGACGGCCTCCTCGCCGCCGGATGGGCGGCCGCCGGCCTGCTGGTACTGCCCTACTCCCGGCACACCCGCCGCCACCACCGTCCCGCCCTCGCCGCCCCCGCCCCGCAGCCGGCGCCCGCCGAGGTCTACGAGGAGCCGGTGGCCCCGGCGGTGGCCGACGACGGCGCGGACCTGCTCACCCGCGAGGTGCGGCTGCTGTGGGAGAACGCCGGGATGCCCGGCCGCACCCACGTCGTCAAGGCCACCCGGCACCCCGGGCAGCGGCACGACCTGACGATCCTGCTACGCGCCTCGGAGACCGGACGGCCCATCACCGGCCTGTCGGAGGCCGCGGTCGCCGCACCCTTCGCGGTGCCCTCCAGCGACGTCGTGCTCTCCGAGGTCGCCATCCAGCCCGGCCGCCAAGGCGGCCCCGGCTGGATGGAGGCCCACATCACCCCCGACGCCAACCAGCGACGCCGCACCAAGCCGACCAACTTGGAGAAGTGGACCGACAAGGTCGCCAGCCCCAAGGGCGGCGCCCCCGGCTCCCAGCTCGTCCACACCACCCGCGACAACGAACGCGGCGTGACGTTCTACCGGGCGAAGATGGCCGACCCCACCGACACCCCGAACCTCGACCTGCCCAAGATCTGCCGCGGCCTGGGCCTGCCCGACGACGACAGCCGCGTCTTCGTACTGGTCGAAGGAGCCGAGTTCCTGATCAGCGTCTTCGACACCCCGCCACTGTCCCCGACGTTCCCGGCCACCCGCGAGCTGCTCACCCCGGACACGAAGACCGGCATGTACGTGTGCGGGTTCAGCATCACCGGCCAGCCCGTGCACAACTTCGTCTTCCAGCACGACAAGAACGCCGCCAAGCACGGCCTGGTCCTCGGCGTCACCCGCGGCGGCAAGACCCAGTTCTTCGCCGTCACCATGGTCGCCGAGTCCAACGCCGGACAGATCGTGTGGCTCTCGTCCTGCTTCAAGGACGAGAAGACGACCGCCCTCGGCGAGTACATCGACCGCCAGGGCATCACCCCGCTCTACATGGCCCGCCAGCTGCGCGCGGCCAAGGCCCTGTGCCAGATCCGCGCCGAGATGCCGTGGGCACACGACGGCAAACCGCACGACTACAAGCCCGGCGACCCGCGCTGCCCCTACAAGCAGCTCAACGTCTACGCGGACGAGTTCATGACCGCGAGCCAGGACCCCGAGTACGGCGAGTTCATCCAGGCCGACGGCGACGCCCTGACCGTCATGGGCCTCAAGTACGGCATCGGATTCAACCCCGCCGGCCAGAGCCCCTTCGCGCACAACGGCTTCTCCACGGAGATGAAGGACAACCTCCGGCAGAACTCCCGCCCCGTCATCTTCAACATGGGCTCGCCCGGCGCCACCCGCAAGGCGGCCGAGGGAACCATGGAGAACGCCTACGACGTCCCGACCATCCCCGCCCGCTACGCCCCCAAGGAAGGCAGCGCGATCGAGCGGGCCATGGCCGGCGAGGCCGAACCGGAGAACGGTGTCTCCACCGGCGGCGTCGCTGTCGTCGTCCTCGACAACGGGCGGGCCGTCCTGATGAAGGCCCTGTACGTGGACTTCGACCACGACCTCTCCGGCCTGTTCCCCAGCGAGGTCCACCGCCTCACCGACTACGAGATCAGCGAGCTGACCGAGCTCGGCCTGTGGTTCGACTGGAGCGAGCCCGAGCCGCGGCCCGGCGAGTTCTGGCCCGAGCCCGACGAGGACGACGACGGCGACGGCAAGCCCCGCCGCCGCGGAGGCGGCGCCAAGGGCGGAGGCGGGCGCGGCTCCAGGAGCACCCGCCGCACCGAACCGAAAGTCACCTCGCCCCGCCAGGCACTGGAGGCCATCAGGAACCTCACCGACGCCTGAACCACCCACCCCTCACCCGGGGCCGGCCCGTCCGAACGGCTGCCGGCCCCCCGTTCTTCGCGAAGGAGCACCTCCGCCGTGGCCCTGTCCGTCTCCGCCGCCGCGCTGCTCGCCGGACTGCTCGCCAGCTTCTGACCTACGCCTCGGTCCACGGCGGGTCGGGCGTGGAGTTGAGCCCGTCACAGAGGTGGCAGTCCCATTCCGACGGAATCTCCCACCTGTCAGACCACCAGCCGACCTGCTTGCCGACGAAGAAGTTCTCCGCGCCGCACCAACCGCAATCGAAGACGAACTCCACCCGATTCCCTCCACCGCGCACCAGCCGGATCGAGGATGCCCGGGGCGCCGGGCGGTGACTACCCACCCGCCAGCCACAAACCACCGCTGCACACCGCCGAAGGGCGCCGCCAGAACGACCCCGGCGGCGCCCTTGCGTTCCCGCCTGGAGCCCCCATGCCCGACGCCGCCCGCTCCCCCGCGATACACCCGCCCGCTCCGACCACCCGCCAGGCAGCCAACGCGCCGCCGGCAGCACTGACCCTCGAGGAACGCCTCACCCTCGTGAACATGGAGATGACCGCGCGCCTGAACGAAGCGGCCCTCGCCCACGCGGTCAACACCGCGCACATCCCCACCGAGCCCGTGGACCTGGCCGACGTCGTCACCCTCCCGCTGATCCCGACGCTCCAGCCGCCACCAGCCTCCTCCTACCCGACCCCGGTCGCGGCCCTTCTGCAGCGCGCCCACCACCGCCTGCTCACCGGCGGCTGGTGCTCCGGCGCCCTGACCGACGAAGACGGCGCCCACTGCGTGCTCGGAGCCATCCGCGCCGAGGCCGGCGGCGACAGCGGCCTGGAAGCCGACGCCTCCTCCGTGCTCCTGGACGCGATCCGCCGCAGCTTCGGCGAGCACGTCGACTCCGTGCCGTCCTTCAACGACGCCCACGGCTCCGGCCGCGTCCCGATGCGCATGCTCGACCAGGCCGTCAGCCTCGCCGACGCCCGCGGCCTCTGACCCCCGCTCCGGACCACCTGCCTCGCACCCGAACCCCTCGCGGTCGGGCGCGGGCCAGGCCGTCCGGCCTGCGCACCACCACCCACCCCACGAACCCGAACGAGGGAGTCGCCCGCCATGCAGTCCGACGACAAGCCCACCAACGGCCAGCACAACCTGAACTTCTTCGAACTGTTCAACCAGCTGTCGCCCGTGCCGCCGGCCCCCGAACCGAACGGCCCCGGGCGGCTCGCGTGGCTGCGCGCCGCGTGGAAGGCGTCCTGGCAGGAGGGCGGCTTCCTCTACGAGCGGTGGGAGGAGGTCGGCCAGGCCCGCCACGTCAGCTGGTACGAGATCGCCAGCTGGATCAAGGCCGCCCTCCTGTTCGGCGGGCTCAGCCTCATCGTGCTGATGCTCGACGCCGCCGGCGACATCGCCTCCGCCACGCTCAAGGGCCTGTCCGACGTCCCGGCCGCAAGCGCCGGGGACGGCAGCGGCCTGTGGGGCACGGTCGACCACCCGATCCGGGTGTTCCTCGCCGACCAGGCCGCGCACCTGCCGGTCGCCCCGGCCGCGCTGTACGCGTTCTGGCAGCTGACCGGCCTGGTGGGCCTGGTCGGCGGGTTCTTCGGCAACGCGGGCGCCCGCATCGCCTGGCTGCTGTTCGGCTCAGGCTCCCTCGCCATGATCTGGTCCACCACCCCGGCCGGAGGCCGCGCCGCCGCCACCGGCCTGGCCGCCCTCATGTGGGCCCTCGCCAGCATCTTCGCCCTGCGCGGCCTGACCCTGCGGCCGATCGTCCACAACCACCCACCGCAGTTCCAGCCCCAGTTCAGCCCCGCCCTGCACCTGCACACCACCCTGCCCGCCCCCGCCCTGCCCGGCGACGAACCGAACAACACCAACCCGCCCCAGCTCTGAACCCCCGCCCGCCGAACCGAACTGACGATGCACACCCCGCGCCCGCTGACCTGACGCCCCGCCTGGTCCTCGCCCGACCCCGCACGGGGTCGGGCGAGGACCGGACAGGCCGCCCGGCCACACGCACCACCCCACCCGCGAGAGAAGGAGACACCGACTTGGCGAACGCGCCAACCGTCATAGGAGTACTCACCGAGCCCCCGGCACCGACCTGGTGGAAAGCCAACCGCCACAAGGTCTTCGGCATCGGCGGGCTGCTCATCGGCTACCTGATCGGCACCCACCTGACAGGTGCCCCCGAGCAGCCGGCCCCGCCCCGGCCCGGCCACAGCACGCCCGCCGCCGCTGAGCACTCCACCTGCACGGCTCACGGCCGCGCCGCATAGCCCAGCCGCATCACCCGCCGCGCCCCGCCGACACCCGCACCCGTCGGCGGGGCGCAGCGCTGCCCGCCCGACGACTGGAGGAGACCGCTCGTGCTCATCCCCCGCCCGCGCCGCCGGACCGGCCGGCCCCGCCCGCAGCGCCCCGGACCCCGTCACCCGCAGCGCCCCTCCCGGCTGCCCGGCGCCTGGACCAGGTGATGGCCGGCCAGGACGAGGACCTGGTCGACGTCGACCCGCACGACCCCGGCGACGGCTCGCTGCCGGTCTTCCGGTGGCGCCAGGCCGGCCCCCGGCTCGCGACCCGCCGCCAGCTGCGCGAGATGAGCCTGCGCCCCGGCGGCCAGGAGCCCGCCGACCCCACCTCCTACACCGCTCCCCCGGCACTGGACCACCGGCTCGCCGCGTGACCCGAGAGGCCGCCCAACCCGCACCCTGCGGGCCGGCCGGAGCGCCCCGTGACACCGCCGGCCATCGACAACGACGACACCACCCCAAACCCCAACTCCATCCCAAGGAGCTCCACATGCCCGTGACCCTGAATGCCCACCAGCTCGACCGCCTCATCACGCGCGTCGCCGACCACATCGGCGACGCAACCCTCCCGGTCCTGCACGGGATCCGCCTGGAAGCCGACAGCACCTACCTCTACGCCGTCGCCAGCGACCGGTACACCCTGGCCGCCGCCCGCTACGCCCACAACGGCCTGGACGGAACGCCGCTCGCCCGCACTCTGCCGGCCCGCGCGCTGCCCGCGCTCCGCCGGTGGCTGCAGGACCAGCCGGGCAGCGACCCGGTCACAGTGACCCTCTCCGACGGCCGCATCCACTTCACTGCCCCCCCACGGCGAGATGACCGCCGCCGTCGACGCCAACCAGAGCTACATCGCCTGGCGCGACAAGTTCCTCGACGTGATCCGCGAGACCGCCCAGACCACCGAGCGGGCCTTCCCCGCACTCGACACCCGCCTCCTGGCCCGCTTCGCCGCCGCCGACGTACACCTCCGCGTCTGGACCAATCCCGGGGCCGCGCTCCTGATCGGCCTGGACTTCATCGGCGCGCAGATGCCGCTGCGCGCCCGCCCCGACGGCTTCGGCCCCGGCCTCGCCGACAGCCTCGACGAGGCCCGCACGCTCTGGACCGACTCCCTGACCACGCCCCCCACCGGCCAGGAACTCGCCGCAGTGCCCATGACCCGGCGTACCGGCGTCGCCCCCCACACCACATCCGCGACCGCCAAGGAGCTCCTGCGGCAGACGATGCGCTCCACCCACGACCTCTTCGAGGACGACGGCACCTCCCGCAATGCCTTCGCCGCTCACGTGACCGCGGGCGTCATGGCCTGGAGCGCCTACCGCTACCTCGAAGCGCTGCACCGCGCCGACCCCCGGCTCGCCGCCGAGATCGTCGCCGACGTCGCCGAGCAGCTCGACAGCGGCGAGATCGGCGCCTTCGCCTACGACGCCGCGACCGCCGCCGGATTCGACGCCCAGAAGTGGCAGGACGACTTCGAAGCCGCTGCCTCCGCCGCCACCCAGCAGACGACCAGCTGACAGCTCCGGTCGACGGGCGCACCACCGACAAGACCTGACGGTTGCCTGATCCACCCGTACCGCCGCGCGCGGACCGGGTGGTGACGGGGAGCCGGACAGCCCGGCCAGAAGGGGACCGACATGACCACCTCCACCATGACGCACCGCCCCGCGTTCTTCGCCGCCGTCCTCGCCCTGGGCCGCGCCGGGTCCAACGTCGGCGACCACTGGGTCCAGAGCGACTACTGCGCCCGGGTCAAGGGCGCCACCGACGACAAGCCCGTCGTCCTCACCACCGACGACCCCGACGCCGAGCAGACCGTCCACGGCACCAAGGACGGCATCAAGGCATGCGCCTGGCACTGCCTGACCTACACCGCCACCCACGCCCTCGCGGTCGGGGCCGGCGCCCGCGTCCTGGGCATCCGGCTGCACCCTGGCGCCGCAGCGGCCGGGCTCGCCCTGTCGTTCGTCACGCACTATGCCGCGGACCGCCGCAAGCCCGGCGGGCTCCTGGAGACGCTCGCCACGAAGACCGGAAACGGCAGCTTCTGGCACCTCGCCTCGCACGGCATCAACGGCGCGTACTGCCTGGACAGCGCCTGGCACCACGGCTGGGAGACGGCCGCCGCTCTGGTCGCCACCATCGGGGCGACCAGCCGATGACAGCACACCCCCGCACGCGCGTTGACCAGAGGCACGCCGAGCTGGGCATCGTCCAGCTCGCCCTGTAGTAGATCGCCGGCGACCTGACCGCCGACGACATCGACGCCCCGGAGCTCGCCGCGATCCTGCGCGAGCTCCAGGAGGACATCGACCACCCCGGCGGCCTCTTCCTCACGCCCGCCCAGATCGTCACCACCGCCGCCCGTCGGGCGGAGCAGCACGAGTCCTACCGCGACGGCGTCGCCTCCCGCTCCCTGTACGAGGCCGCCGCCCTGATCACCTACAACGCCGGGATGCGCCCTGGGCGGCCCGCGCCCTTCACCCGCAAGGAGACACCTGAGATGGCGAGCACGATCGCGATGAACCCGCCCCGCGGCGAGTGCACCCAGTGCTGGTACCACGCGTACGCCAGCCGCGAGGCCCACGCCCGACTCGGTCCGCGTGAGGACTGCCCGGAGTGCGTGGACCACATGGTTCACGGCCACCCCGACCACATGATCGTCCGCTGACGGCCTCCCTTCCCGCACCGTCTCGACCGCGACGGGCTTCCGCTCAGCTTCCGGCCTCTAAAGGCCGGGGGCGGCGCGGAAGCCCTTCACCGCACCCGCTCAGCTTCCGGCCGCAGTCACGCCCGCCGGATGGACCGCCAGCCCCGATCAGAAGGAGTTAGCCCATGCTCGCCCCCCTGCCCCTGCACCTTCCCGACGGCGCCTTGTGCGCCCTCGTCGGCCCGCCGGGCTCCGGCAAATCCACCTTCGCCGCCCGCTACCCGGACAGCTGGCGCGTCTGCCTGGACGCCTACCGGCGCCTGGCCACCGACTCCGAGGCCGACCAGTCCGCGACCCCCGTCGCCGCCGAGATCCAGAACCTCCTCCTGGACGCCCGCCTCTCCCGGGGCCTGACCGTCCTGGTCGACTCCACCAACGTCTTCCCACACGTCCGGGCCGGGCTGCTCGCCCGTGCCCGCTACTGGCAGCGGCCGATCGTGGCCGTCCTGTTCGACGTCCCGCTGCCCACGGTGCTGGCCCGGAACGCCGGCCGCCGCCGAGTGGTCCCGGCCGCCGTAGTACGCGAGCACCACCAACTGCTTCCCGCCGCCGACCAGCTCCAGCACGAGGGCTTCACCGCAGTGCACCTCATCTCCGAACTCCAGGCTCCCACCAGCACCCTGCACGCCACCCACGGCTAAGAACTCCTAACAAAATGATCTTCGAGGTGTTTGGATCGCTCCGGGAGCGTTGATCTGGGGGTGCGGGGTGGCTCGGCGGAAGCCGTGAGATGTTGAGGACGAGCTGTGGGCGGTGATCGAGCCGCTGCTGCCGAAGGTTGAGCGTCGAGTCCGGTATCCAGGGCGGAAGCGGCATCCGGACCGGCAGGTGTTTCAGGGCATCCTGTTCGTGCTGCATACCGGGATTGCCTGGGAACACCTGCCGCAGGAGCTCGGCTTCGGGTCGGGCATGACGTGCTGGCGGCGCCTGGCCGAATGGACCCAGGCCGGTGTGTGGCCCCGGCTCCACGAAGCACTCTTGGCCAAGCTCCGCAGCGCGGACGCCCTGGACTTCTCCCGGGCGGCGGTCGACGGCTCCCACATCCGGGCGTTAAAAGGGGACTCAAGACGGGACGAAGCCCTGTCGACCGGGGCAGGACGGGCAGCAAGCACCACCTGATCACGGATGCCACCGGCATCCCGCTTGCCGTCACCCTGACCGGCGGCAACCGCAACGACGTCACCCAGCTCATCCCACTGCTCCAAGCCGTGCCCCCTGTGCGGGGAAAGCGCGGCCGACCCCGGCGCCGTCCCGACGTCGTACTCGGTGACCGCGGCTACGACCACGACAAGTACCGCCGCCTCGTCCGTGCGCTCGGCGTGAAGCCACTGATCGCGCGACGCGGCACGGAACACGGATCCGGACTCGGAATCCAACGCTGGGTTGTCGAGCGCACCTTCGCCCACCTTCACTGGTTCCGCCGCCTGCGGATCCGCTGGGAGATCCGCGACGACATCCACGAAGCCTTCCTCACCCTGGGATGCGCGCTCATCTGCTGGCGACGCCTGTCACAGCCGACCCGAGCCCTCGCCCTCCCGCAGTAGCCATTCCCGGACCGAAGGAGAATGGTCAAAGAGCCGCCTGACCTGCATCCCCTCTTCGCGCGAGATCACCCGCGACAGCGGGGTGAAGTCGTCCGGAAGCACGTCCAGCAAGCTCACCACCCGGTCTCCCGTACGCAGAGCGATCAGTAGCTCCCACCGCACGTGATCGGGAACGTCCGGGCGGTGGGACAGGGTGTGCCACAGGGCTGGCCACAGGTAGTGGGTTCCGTCGGGGGCCGCATTCGCCCGCACCCACACCGGGTCCAACCGCTGACTCAGGCCGAGGTCACCCGCCCGCTCCTCCAGCCTGAACAACGACGCCGAATCGATGACCTTCACCTCGCGCGGCAGCGGCTGTTCGAAGTCCATCGCCCCATGCTGCCCGACAGCACCTCACGCCGCGCAGCCGACCCCAAAGAGTCATTCCGTTAGGAGTTCTAAGACCGCCCCCACACCCAAGGAGCCCTGCCCATGCCCGTCTCCGACGCCACGCAGGCGTACTACGCCGCTCACACCCAGGCCCTGCGAGAGCACGGCGCGACGCCGCCCGCCTCTGGCCGCGCGAGGCCCTGCAGTACACCACCGTCAACGGCGCCCGCTTCCTGCCGTTCCCGTCCCGGACGCCCATCCGCTCCGTGGCCCCGACGGTCCGCTCCGCCCGCAAGAAGCACCTCGTCCACGAGTACGACATCCCCGCCCGTGATGGCTCCCCGCTCCGCATCGTCTACATCCGCTGCGCCCCTGACACCTGGTCCGGTGGCGAGGACGTGATCGACGTCTACGAGGTCCCGCTCGAAGAGCTCACCGTGCTCTGACGTTGACGGCCCTCCGTACCGCCCCGGCCCCGCCCCGCTGCGGAGGCCGGGACGGTAGCGGTGGCCCTTCAACCACTACACGGAGAGGAGACGGGCGTCATGCCGCACACCGAGTTCTACGAGGTCGACGTCCCGATACACGACACCACCAACCCCGCCCTCAAAGGCCGGCACGTCTTCACCGGCATCGCGGACTCCCCCACCACGGCCCTGCGCCGCGCCCACGAGGTCTACGACGCCGCGCTCGCCGCGCGCACGGCGGGCCTCGAGGGCCCCGGCAGGCAGCCGGACGGCTGGGGAGCGTCCGGGATCCGGCCCGGCTGGGAGCTGGAGTGGACGGCCGCCAAGGCCGGCCGCTGGCACAACCCGTTCAGCTCCACCCGCAACGACTTCGTGCTGTAGCTCCGCCCCGGGACAGGCGCACCTCGGCGTCCAAACCAGTTCGCCTGTCCCGGGCTACCGATCCCGTACGAGACGAGACGGAGAACCCAGTATGTCGCTCCTTCCGCGCGCTGGAAGCCGGTTCGGCCAGCGCACCCTCTTACTGACGACCGCCGCCCTGCCGTTGACCGGCTGGGCCGTCCACGCCGTCGCCCTGCACCGGCAGATCGCCGCCACCCGCCGTGACCCACTCACCGGCCTGCTGCGCCGCGACGCCTACACCAACCGCGCCCGCCGGTTCCTGGCCCGCCACGACGACGTGGCCGTGGTCATGGTCGACGCCGACCGGTTCAAGGAGATCAACGACCGGCTTGGGCACGCGGCGGGCGACACCGTCCTCACCGCGTTCGGCGCCCGCCTCACCGCCTGGGCCGGCCCGCGCGCGTCCGTCGGCAGGCTCGGAGGCGACGAGTTCGCCGTCGTCCTCCAGCTGCCCGCCGCCCGCCGCGCTCTCCGCCTGGAGCAGCTGGTCCGGATGCTCCACACCCCGGTCGTCCTGGACGACGGCCGCACCGTCGACGTCGCCGCGTCGGTCGGCGCCGCCACCCCGGCCGCCGTCGGCAGCCGAGACCTGTCACTCCTTCAGAGGGCCGCCGACGCCGCCCTTTACGACGGCAAGCACACCGGCCGTGCGGTCCTGGCGACCACCGCGCACGCCTCCGTGCCCTCCGTCAACGGGCGCCGCGCGGGCAGGCCCGGCACGGCCGCGTGGGGGCGAGCGGCATGAGCACCCCGACCCTTCCGCCGGCGGGCGACTGGATCCGCGGCATCAGCGTCAAGCAGCCGCGCTCCGCCTGCATCCTCGCCGGGGCCAAGACGATCGAGAACAGGCCCCGGGTGTGGTCGTGGCGCGGCTGGCTGCTCCTGCACACGAGCCAGCAGATCGACCGCCCCGCCCTGCGGGTGCCGCTGATCGCCCACACGGTCCGCGGCCGGGAGCTGCCGACCGGCGCGGTCATTGGCGTCGCCCGGCTGACCGGCTGCCACCAGGACCCGGACGGCTCCCCGCCCTGCACCGAGTGGGCGCAGCCCAGGGCGTGGCACCTGGAGCTCGGCGACGTCCAGGACCTCGCCCTGCCGGCCCCGGCGCGCGGGCAGCTCGGCCCCTGGCGGCCCACCGAGGACCTGGTCGCCCAGGTCCTCCAGCAGCTCCCGCACCTGCGGCCGTGACCGCCCGGCGCCGCCACCTGCGCGCGGTGCCCGCACAGCCGGAGCAGCCCGCGGCGCCGGTTCAGCTCCTGAACTGGCGCGACGGACAGCACTTCGGCCAGCCCGCCCCGTGCGTGCTGTGCGGCACCACCACCCCGCTGAGGTCCCACACCAAAGAGCCCGTGCACAAGGTCTGCGCGGAGCTCTGGAACGCGGCACACCCCGGCGAAATGCGGTTCGTCTCCGACCCGCCCAGGGGCGGCGCGACGACCGACCATGCCTGACCTCTCCTCCACCTGGAGGCCCCCATGAGCAGCACCGACCGCGACGTCGACCACACCCTCGCCTACCCCGAGCCGCCGGCCTCCCCGCTCTGGCACCGCCACGGCACGAAGGCCCGCCCGCTCACCGACGCACAGCGCCAGCACAACCGCGAACTCCTCGTACTCGCCCAACACCGCCCCCGACCCCGCTCCCCTCGCACCACCGAGACCCTGGCGGAGGCCAGCTGATGGACACCCGGCACTGCGTCATCGACGGCTGGGTCGACGCGATCCCCTCCCTGGGCCCGCGCGACACCGCCGTCTTCGACCTGATCGTCCCCACCGACCTCGACGCCGTCGAAGAAGACATCCACGACACGGTCGTCACCTGCACCAGCGGCGACCCGAGGATCGTCCACGAGCTGCTGACCGGCATCCAGCCCGGCGACCTGCTGCGCGCGACCGGCACCCTGGTCCCCCCGCCGGCGCCCGGCGAGCGCGCTCTGCTCGTCGTCAACGGCCTGGAGGTCCTGGACACCTCACCGATCCCGGTCTTGCGGGACACGGTCCTCGACCGGTACGGCGACTACGTCGTTATCTTCGACACCGACCACGACCAGGTCCCCGTCTTCACCGCGCTCGGGCAGTGGGTCGGCCTGGCGGACAACCCCGACGCCATCACCACCCTCATTGACATCCACGAGCGCGTGAACGGCGGTGACGCCTGATGGCCGCCCCGGAGCGGTTCCCCGCCAGCCACCCCCGCGGATCGTGGCCTGCCAACAAGTACGCCGCCGCGCAGCGCCCCCAGGGCACCGACGCCCGCGTGGTCATGGACCTCGCCAGCGACCAGTTCCTCGTCGTCACCGACACCGCTCACCCCTGACCGAGAGGCGAACATGAGCGAGAGCAAGATCGACCCTGCCATCCAGTACACGGCCGACGTCGTCGCCGTGACCCCGAGCCGCCACGTCCTGCTGATCGAGCGCGGCGGGCCGCCCTTCGAGGGCGCCTGGGCGCTTCCGGGCGGATACGTCGGCGCCGGGGAAGCGCCATACGTGGCCGCGGCCCGCGAGCTCGCCGAGGAGACCGACGTCCACCTGTCCGCCGGCGCCCTGCACCAGATTGGCGTCTGGGACCAGCTCGACCGGGACCCGCGCGGCCACTACGTCAACTTCGCCTACATGGCCGTCGTCCCCGACGGCACGCAGGCCACCGCCGGCGACGACGCCCGCACCGCCCGCTGGTGGCCCCTGGACGAGCTGCCCGAGCAGCTGGCCTTCGACCACGCCGACATCATCCGCGCGGCCACGATCCCCAACTCCTGACGAGCCCCTCCCGGGGCGCCGCCCCAGCCTCCCGGCCCGGGGCGCCGCCCCTCCGCTCTGCTCCCCACCACCAACCTGGAGGCCCCCTTGCGCCCGATCTGCCTCACCTCGTTCGGCTACCTCCACCTGCCCACCGGCCCTGACGGCTCCCCCGTTCCGCCCGCCGCCGACCGGATCGAAGACGTCCGCGACCGGCTCCGCGACCCCGCCGCCGCCCGCGACATCCTCGACCTCGACGGCCTCAACCCCCGCGTCCAGGACGTCGTCCTCGCGACGCCCGGCGCCCGCGAGCTGCTCGCCAACCTCGCGGACTACGCGGACCTCCCGGCCGGCCCCAGCCGCATCGCGATCGGCTGTGCAGGAGGCAGGCACAGGGCATCCGGCCTGACGGAAATCCTCGGCCGCGAACTGCGGGCCCGCGGCCGCGAGGTCGTCATCGAGCACCTGCACGTTCACCTGCCGCGCGTCCTCAAGGCGCCCACCGTGGCCGGGCAGGAGATCGTCTGATGATTCGACGCTTCCGCCGCTGCGGCCACTCCCCCGGCGCCCTCGCCCCCGAGAACCAGGCCGTCGTCGATGAGTTCCGCGCGATGCTCGCCGCCGTACGCTCCCCGGAACCGTGGACACCCGGCAGCAGCCGGGAGGGCGCCGTGCGCATCGGCCCGTTCATCGAGCGCGCCCGCCCCCGCCCCGGCGACGGCCACGGCACCGAGATGCTCGCCGTCGCCCTGGTCCACCCCGACGCCCCGAACGCCGCGGCCCACCGCCACGGCCACGACCTCGGCTACAACGGCTGGGGCTGGCTGCGCTGCGAGACGACCGCGATCCTCGGCGCCTGACAGCCGGTCTACGCGATGCTCACCCACGCCGCCGCGAACCTCCCCCTCCCCGACGACGTCGGCATGGCCCCCGCCCGCTACGGCGTCCACGTCGAAGCCCGCCGACCCGACGGCACCGGCCACACGCTGCTGCGCCTCGGGCCGTACTTCCAGACCTGGGTCGCGCCTCCCGCGACGCAGACCACCTCAACACCGCGCTCGCGGGCCGGGCGGCCACCGCCATCCCCGGGTTCACGGTCACCGCGAAGGACGCGCTGTTCGACGTCAGCGACCACGAGAGCTACACCGACCCGTACCTCGCCGACGTCACCGCCCTCCTGACCGACGCCCTCACGCACGGCTAGGAGACGGACGACCACCGGCGTCCGCGGCCGCCGCGGTCCAGCGCCAGCGACGGCCCCCGGAGCCCCCACACCACACCCACGCAGGAGGAGTCGTTCATGGCCCAGGCCCGAATCGCCACCGCTATCGCCACCCGGAAGGGCACCCGCACATACAACTGCGACGCCGCCCGCGTCCACCGGGCCCCCGGCACCGACATGGTCGCCGCCGTCATCGTGGACGGCATCGGCAACACCGCGAGGAAGGCCGCGTTCTCCCGCCTCGCCGCCGACTGCATCGCCCGCGTCTCCCTCCGCCGCGACCCCCTCCTCGGCATCCTCCACGGCGCCGCCCTCAACTCCACTCCCCCCGGGATGAGGGTCCCGGAAGACGGAGTCGCCGCCGCAGCCGTCGCCGCCCCGAACCGCCGCACCGCCATCGCCTGGACCGGCGACGCCCTCATCTCCGGCTGGACCGGTGAGGCGCTGGTACGCCGCTCCACCGTGCAGACCATGGGCACATGGCTGCGGGCCTGGGGCGGCACGGCCGTCACCCTCCACCCCCAGAACGGCCCCGACGAGACCGTGCCAGCGGAACAGGGAGCCCTCGTGCTGGACGACCTGGCGCGCTCGACGCTGGGAAGGTGCAGCATCGACACCATCCCCCTCTGCTTCATCGAAGACCCGCTCGTGATCCTCACGAGCGACGGCGCCCACGGACAGATCCCCCACCAGGTCATGGAAGACCTGACCCGGGAACACGCCGACAGCCCCCGCGCCCTGGCGGACGCGATCGTCGCCGCCGCGCAGCCGGACAAGACCGGCTACCGGGACGACGCCACCGTGATCGTGCTGAAGACCAAGGCATAGCTGTACGCCAGCCCCTCCGATGAAAGCGACCCGTTCCCAGTGAAGCCCTGCCCCGGACGCCCGGGGCAGGGCTTTTTCTGTTTTAGGGCGTTTTTGGCGTTCTGCTTGTCTGCCGTTTCCAATGGACCCCGACGTCAAGTCCCGCCGCCAGCTGATGTGCATCGCCGAGGCCACCGGCGGCACCTACACCTC
>NZ_JBEZHM010000089.1:0-22347 GCF_040650575.1 Streptomyces sp. NPDC048659
CGTACGGGTCGAGCGCGGCGTGGGCGGCCAGCGACTCGGCCTCGGTGCCGCTCAGCTTCATCGCCGGGCCGCTGTCGTCGGTGGCGGCCAGGGCCGTCGGGGCGATGCTCAGGCACAGGCCCGCCGCGACCAGGGCGGAGGCGAGCCGGAGGCCCCGCCGCGAGAGGGGGGTTCTCATCACTTGGCTCCCTGCGAGAAGCAGACGGCGGTGCCCGCGGTGAGGACGGGCTGGTTGTACGTGTACTGGAGGGCGTCGGCGCCGGACTGGTCGGAGATGCCGACGGTGGCGCCCGCTCCCTTGTCCGCTACCGCCTTGTACTGGAGGGTCACCGCGCCGGTGGCCTCCTCGAAGACGATCTCGAAGGTGGAGCGGCCCGATGGGCCGGCGGCGTAGGCGGCGTCGTTCCAGACGACGGCGAACCTGCGGTTGCCCGTGGTGCCGGTGGTGGCCGTCTGCACGGACGACTTCCTGTCCAGCGTCAGGTCGTCCCACAGCGGGGCGACGATGCCCTTGACGCCGTTGGTGCCGGGCGTCGGCAGGGCGGTGTTGTCGTAGTCGCCGACGCGCGGGGAGAGGAAGTTGAGCAGGCCGTCGGTGGTGACCGAAGCGGAGGTGTACGAGACGCCGTAGTGCTTCACCGGGAAGGGCAGGGTGATCTTGGCGGAGTCCTCGTCACCGGTGAGCGCGACCTTCTTGGAACCGGCGATCCAGGAGTACGCCGCCGGGGCGCAGCTGTTGCCGGAGTCGTCCGTGCGGTTCGGGACCTGGACGTTCTGCCGCAGGTCGGTGGTGCCGACGGTCACGGTGCCGACGTGGACGCCGTTGCACAGAACCGGCGCGGCGGGCCTCACGATCAGGCTGTAGGAGCCCTCGGCGACCTTGGCGAAGCCGTACGCGCCCTTGGCGTCGGTGGTGACGGCGGCGAGCGGCGAGCCGTTCAGCTCGACCGTCGCCCCCGGCAGCGCTTTGCCGGTGACGTCGAGGACGGTCCCGGTGACCTGGTGCGAGGGGGCCGCGGTCAGGGCGATGTCCTGGGTGAGCGGCGTGCCGGTGGTGAGCTGGACTCCGGTGACCGTACGGGGCGCGTAGCCGTAGCCGCTGAGCGCGAAGTCGTACGTGCCGGGGGCCAGGGAGAGGCGGTACGCGCCGTCGGAGCCGGTGCCGACCGAACGCGCTCCGGTGGCGATGCTCGTGGCCTTGACGGTGACGCCGGAGACGGCGGCGCCGGTGTCCTGGTCGGTGACCTTGCCGGAGACCGTGACGGCGGTGTGAGGGGCCTTCTCGACGGAGGCGAGGATGTCGAGCTTGCCCTCGCCCCAGACGTTGTTCGTGCCGGCGGTGCCGCCGCAGTGGGTGTCGTCGACATCGCGGGCGCCCTGGTTCAGGAGCGCGCGGGTCGCGTCGATGTCCCCGATGAGCGAGGGGGCCGCCGACCAGAGCAGCGCGACCGCGCCCGCGACGTGCGGCGTCGCCATCGACGTACCGTTGATGGTGTTGTACGACGAACCCGGCCAGGTGGAGCGGATGTTGACACCCGGCGCCGAGATGTCCGGCTTCATCGACCCGTCGACGAGGGACGGACCGAAGCCGGAGAAGTTCGCGATCTTCCCGGAGACGTCGTACGCGCCGACGCCGTAGGCCGGGGCCTGCGCGCCGGGGGCGCGGGCGGTGGAGCAGGTCTTGCCGTCACCGTCGTTGCCGGCGGCGAATGCCTCGAAGATGCCCGCGGCGTTCCACGCTTCGACGATGTCCTGGTAGAACGTCGTGTTGCCGCCGCCCCAGGAGTTGTTGACGATGTTCGGCGCGAGGTCCGGACGCGGGTTCTGGCCGTTGCGGTCGGTCGGTGCGAGGATCCACTGGCCGGCGGCGAGGAGCGACTCGTCCGAGCAGGAGGACGACTCGCAGCCCTTCGCGGCGATCCACTTGGCGTTCGGAGCGACACCGATGCCGTTCGCGCCGACCATCGTGCCCATGGTGTGGGTGCCGTGGCCGTTGTTGTCACAGGGAACGCCGCCGGTGCCGCACTGGCCGGTCGGGTCGTACCAGTTGTAGTCGTGCGTGAAGCCGCCGTTGCCGTTGTTGCCGCGGTACTGGGCGACCAGGTCCGGGTGGTTGTACTGCACGCCCGAGTCGACATTGGCGATGACGATGCCCTCGCCGCGGTCGTCGTACCCGTTCCAGACGTCGTCGGCGTTGATGTCGGCGACGCCCCACTCCGGGGTGACGGCTGCTGCGGCGGCGGCTGTGCCGGAGGACTCCGTACGCGCCCCGGTGACCCGGCCGTCGGCGGCCTCGACGTCGTCGAGCGCGTAATGCTGCTCCTTGACGATCGAGGCGACGTCCGAGCGCTTCGCGAGCCGCTCCACGAGCTCCTGGCCGCCGTGCACCTTGACGGCGGCCAGGAGCTCGTGTCCGAGCTTCTCCCGGTCGAGGAAGGCCGTCAACGACCTCTGGGCGGAGTCCGCGTGCGCGCGCAGCTCCTTGTACGCGGCCTTGGCTTTCGCCGCGTGCGTCCGCTGCTTCTTGACGCCGGACAGGTCGGCCTGGTCCTTGAGGACGACGAAGAACGACGCCTCACCGCCCTCGCCCACGGCGTCCAGCAGGGCGGCGTCCACCGTGGCGGACGGCGCGGCGTCGGCCGCGACGGCGGGCGGGCCGGTCAGTACGGCTGCGGAGAGGAGAGCGGCCGCCGCCCAGGCGACGGATCTACGCAGGGGCGATCGTGGCAGGTGCATCGGGATGCTCCTCGGGGAAGTTTCGGGGAGCCCGGACGCTAGACAGCCGCCGTTACTCGGGAATTACAGCCCTCCGGCCAGGCCGCCCGGCCTGCGCGGGTTCCTTCCGACCGGGCGCCCCGGCCCGTACGCGCGCACGCCGGTCGGGCCGCACCCTGGCCGCGGGGATGATCGCCTGACCGGCGCTCACGAGGAAGCAGTGTCCCAACCTCGTAGGACGTGATCGTCGCAGGCGGAGGGACGGGCGGGCTCAACGGCGCGCTCGTGCTCGTCCAGGCGCGGCGCAGCGTGGCCGTCGCCGATGCCGGGGAGCCCCGCAACGCTCCCTCGGCCCCTATGCACACCTTCTTCTCCCGTGACGGAGCGTCGCCGCCGACCGTGCTCAAGACCGGGCGGGCCGAGATCGCGCGCTACGAGGCCGTGCGAGTCGAGGAGCGCGTGACAAGCGCGGCTTCGTGGTGCGGCTCGACGGCGGTGCCGCACTCGACACGCGGACGTCATGCCCGCCACCGGGCTGCGCGACCAGCCGCCCGACATCCCCGGAGGGCGGGAGCTGTGAGGTGGGGACATCCACTTCTGCCCCTACTGCCCCGGTTACGAGGTGCGCGACCAGCGGATAGGCGTGCTCGGGGTCCACCCCCTCGCGATGGTAGTGCGCCTCGCGCAGGTCCTCGGCTGCCGGGACGTGTCCGAGCTAATCCTGTCGGAGACGTACGCGCTCGCGCAGCAGTACGCCGCCCCCATCACGGAGCCGGAACTGTACTGGGCGATCGTGGACCGGGCCCGCATGGCCGCGAAGACCGTCTTCACAACGTAGTCGGCGCGGCTCGCACCGCGGCGGCGGACCTTGGGCTGGGCGCCCTTGCTACCTGTCTCTAAAGGCCGTCGTGATGTTCGGTCGAGCCAGGAATCGAAGGTCGTGCGCCGGTGAGCTGCCGTGCGCGGCTGGTCGGACCGCCTGGGCGCAAGGCGCGCAGGTCCGCAGATCTGCGGCTGACCATCGGCTGGAACTCACACGCTGGGGCGTCACAGGTGGGACCGACGGGCTCCCCTCAGCGACGTCTACTGTCCCGTTCGGCCGAGCGCTGCCTCGCCGGTGAATAAGCCTCTGCGCCCGCTTGTTGCTTCGGGTACGTTGCTGACCTGGGACACACCATCAGGGGGAGCATTGACGGATCTGTCGTTGGACCTGGCCGGCCGGATGGTCAGTGCCGTGACCGCCGGGGACACCGACACGGTGCGGACCTGTCTGGAACAGGGGGCAGATCCGGACACCATGGACTCTGACGGACTGCCCGTGCTCTGCACCGCCGTAGCGGGCTGCGATCACCTCACGGCTGAGGTCCTGGTCGACATGGGAGCCGACCCGGACCACCAGCTTCCGGACGGCGGCACTCCTCTGCTGCGGGCCGTCGATACGGGCTCCCCCACGCTGGTCTCCGCGGTGCTCGGACGCGACCCCCGGCTGCGTCTGCCGGAGGCGTCCCGGCGGGAACTGCTCGACCTGGCCCGGCACTGGTATGAGACGGGTGTGGTCGAGGAACTGCGCAGGCGGACCGGAAGCGCGGAACCAGCGGTCGAACGTCGGATCGATGAGCTTGACGGCGACACGATCGATGAGTATTCCCTCGGTGGGTACACCGTCCGCGACGGCCACGGGGCCATTCTCACCCACCTCGAATGGGCCTTCAGGGTGTTCTCGCCAATCGACGAAGTGATGGCACGGGCCCTACCGCACGCTCAGGACGGGGACAGCAACTGGTTCGCGGGCACCTACTTTCTGGGCCGGCGCCGCGGCCCGCGCGTCTGGTCCGAGCTCACCGCCCTGCGGCAGCACCCCGACCCCGTACACCGGCGTTTTCTCGCCCAGGTCATCTGGCACCGGAATCTCTTCGCGCCGGTAAAGCGCCCACCGGACCTCGCCCAGGATGTCGACTTCCTGGCGTCCTGGGCGCAGGAGGAGTCCGACGGGCAGGTCCTCGCCGTCATCCTGGACGTCTACACCGGTCATGGGCACCCGGAACAGGAAGCCATCGGCCTTCGGTACATCAGCCACGCCGATCCGCGCGTACGCAGCGCAGCCGTGTACTGCGTGAGCAGGGAACGGGCCGCATCGGCGCTCCTCGGGCTCGCCGATGACCCCGACCCCGAGGTCCGGGCCACCGTTACCGCGGCCTTCTCCTCGCGGTACACACCTGACGGGCCACTCGAGCCGGCGGTCCGTGACGCCCTGCTCGTCCTGGTTCGCGACGAGTGCCTCTGGGTGCGGCGCCCCGCCGCAGCGTCCCTCGCCGGATACGACGACCGGAGTGCCGCCGTCCTGGACGCCTTCCTCGCGCTCCTCGACGAGGAGGACAACGATCTGCGTCTGGAGGCGGCTTGGGCACTCGCCCGCCGTGACCACCCGCGGACCGAGGAGGCGTACGCGCGGGTCGGACCACTCGACGTGTTCTCGGAGCACGACCACAGGCCCTCCGGCCTGTGGCGATACCGTGCGAACAACCGGAGCGATCACGCATAAAAGCGCGCCGCAGCGCAGCCTTCGGTACCGCCGGCGGTTCCGCAGTTCACTGCGTCACGTGATTTGAGTCTTGGTGGCTGTGCGTCACCTTCGTTGAGTCGATCGTCATCGGAGGTTGGTTGCGGAGATCCCGGCGGTGAAGAAGAAGGCGGCCGAGTCCAAGGCCAAGGAGGAGACCGGGGGTGCCGGAGGGCGGGCGGGAAGAGAAGCCTGTCAGCGGCGAGTACGCACCAACGAGGTCCCGGCCGAGGGCCAGGGCCACCTGGTCGTCCAGGAGGGCAAGGTCCTGGACGTCATCGACTTACGGGCTACCACCCGCACCGAAGCCGCATCCGGCGAGCTTCAGAGGCGGCGCCCGGCCGGGGAGCTCCGGTCCTCCGCGGGAGCTCCCCGGCCGGGCCGCCACTCGTCGTCGTTCCGCGTCCTCGCACGCGGCCCTCGGGCTCTCCCCGCCACGCAGGACGACGCCGCTCTCCACCAGAACCGGTGGACGTAGCCGTAGCTGCGGCCGGTGTCAGCGGCCGGCTCCCTGATGGACTCCCCTCCTCGTACCGCTTCTTCAGCTCTGCCGCACGCACCACGTGGGCTGCATCTGCCGAGCTCTCGTCCGCCCGCCATGCTCCGTGACACCTCGATCTCGTCGTGACCTGCCGCACCGGATCCGGCACGCGTCCGCGCACCACCGGCGCCCAACGCCGACGACAGCTTCCGCTGGACCTGCGGCGACTGCGCTACTTCGTGACCGTCGCCGAAGAACCGAGTTTCGTGCGCAAGGCGCGTCTGCTGCACATGACACAGCCCGCGCTCAGCCGGCAGATCGCCGCGCTGGAGCACGGCCTGGGCGCCCGGCTGTTCGAGCGGGACCGGCGTGGCACGGAGCTGACGGCCGCCGGCCGCCAGCTCCTTGAGGACGCCGTACCGCTGCTCGACTCCTCGGCGGCACTGGAGCGGCGGGCCCGGCTGGCCGGCCGGGGCGCCGGCCGGTTCACCGTCGGGTTCATGCCGGGAGTGCATGCCACCCCGATCATCCGGACGTTCTGCGCCCGAGTGCCCCACCTGACCGTGGACGTGGTGCACCCCTCGATCACCGACCAGCTGCCCTTCCTGGTCGATGGGCGGGTGGACGTCTGCTTCGTCCGACTGCCCCTGGATAACGACGCGTTCACGGCGCTCCCGCTCTTCCCCGAGTCGCAGTCCGCGGCGGCCGTGCCCGCCTCGCACCCGCTGGCCGCGCTGCCGTCCGTGGAGGTGAACGACCTGCTGGATCTGCCGCTGCTACAGGACCGTGCCGAGGTACCGCGGTGGCGCGGGGCCGTCGCCGACCAGTGGCCACCGCCCGGCCGGCGGCGGCACCCCACGGTCGAGGAACAACTCGAACGGGTTGCGCTCGGCCAGGGAACCTTCGTGCTGCCCGCCGGTGTCGCCGGCTTCTACCAGCGTCCCGACATCAGCTTCCTGCACGCCGCCGACATCGAGCCCCGCATGGCGGCTGGCCTACAGCAAGCATCGCACCATGCCGGAGCTGGAGGAGTTCGCCAGATTGGCCACAGCCATGCTGGGCGGCGGCTGATCCTCAAGAGCAGTAGCCCGCACAGGTGCTGATGCCGAGGCGGCATCAGCGCGCCACCGGTGACGCTTTCGTTTGAGCAGTCCAAGGCCCTGCGGACGGGGGAGGAGGTTTTGTCACCGGCGCACAGCCGGAACTCATCCGTTGGAGGGAACCCGGCAGGTCCGGGCAAGCCGCTCGGAGGGCTGTGGCGAAGGACGGGTGTGAGAGCACCGAGGCGTTCCGAGGATCTCTCGCGGGCCGTGCGGGACCTCCGCGCGGCCGGACACCCTCACTGGAGGTACGAAAACATGGTTGATGTGCGACGAGGTCTGGCCGTGGCCGTGGCGGCCGGCGCGATGCTGGCGGGCGGCGCGTCGGTGGCCTCGGCCGATGCCGGCGCTCAGGGCGTGGCCGCGGGCTCGCCGGGCGTGGGATCGGGCAACCTCATCCAGGTGCCCGTCCACATCCCCGTCAACGCCTGCGGCAACACCGTCAGCGTCATCGGCCTGCTGAACCCGGCGTTCGGGAACACCTGCGTCAACGCCTGACCGCCCACGGAGTGAACAGCTCCGGTCATGCGCCGTCAAGACGGGGAGGCGCCGACCGGTGACCCGGCCCCGCACGGGCGCCTGACGTGGCCCAGGGGACGCTGTGTCCGGCTCCCGTGCCGGGCGGGTCGGCTGCGGGTGGCTGTCGGCACAGCCACCCGCAGTACCACTTCCCCATCCGTGCCGCCGGGTGGGCACACCATGGGCGATTGATGCGGTGTGGTACCGATCGGGCTAACTCAGGGCAACGTGTCGCCGTTCTTTGCGATCGGCCGTCATCTTCGTTGTCACCGCTCTTACCTGCGCATTCTCTGTTCCGTGGAGGTGGGGAAGGAGGCTAGGGGCGTGCTGAGGGCCACGAAACGCCCACGCTCCGTGGTTTCCTACGGCGTGCGCAGCCTTGCGTGATGGTGTGTCCGAGCCCGGTCAGTCCCCGTTGCCTTTCCTGACCCGGCCCGGATGGTGCGAACCCCCGTTCGCCGCGGTGCCGACCGCCACCGAGACCCCCGTGCCGCCGTGCCCTGCCCGAGAGCAGCGCCCGGTGCGCACCTTGCTGGGAAGGAAACCCCCTCTCGTGAAGGCAACACCCGCGGCGTCCGGCCGGCGCCGGCTGCTGGACCACTCCCTGCTCGTCCTCGGCTCCGGCGCCCTCGCGACCGCCCTGGCCGTCCTCACCCTCGGCCCCGGCGTCAGCTCCGCCTCCAGCCACCGCGAGGCCCCGCTCATCGCGGGCGATCCGCGCGCCGACAACACCGACGTCTACGCGTTCACCAGCCCCGACAAGAGTGACACCGTCACCCTGCTGGCCAACTGGATCCCCTTCGAGGAGCCCAACGGCGGACCGAACTTCTACGCCTTCGGCGAGGACCTCCGCTACAACATCAAGATCGACAACACCGGTGACGGGAACGCCGACGTCACCTACACCTGGCGGTTCAGGAACCTGATCCGCGACACAGCCGACCAGTTCCTCTACAACACCGGCCAGGTGACCACCCTGGACGACCCGGACCTGAACTTCCGCCAGGTCTACGACCTCGTCGAAACCCGCGGCGGCAAGACCAAGGTCCTGCTCTCCGACGTGCCCGCCGCACCCTCCCGGGTCGGCCCGGCCTCGATGCCCGACTACGGCGCCTTGCGCGCCCAGGCGGTACGGAGCCTGCCGGGCGGCGGGAAGACGTTCGCCGGACAGGCCGAAGACCCGTTCTTCGCCGACCTGCGGGTCTTCGACCTCCTCTACGGCGGAGACCTCTCCGAGCGCGGGCGCGACACCCTGGCCGGCTACAACGTCAACTCCGTCGCCCTGCAGATCCCCAAGAAGTACCTGGCCCTGAACTACACCCCGTCGCGGAACCCGGTCGTGGGAATCTGGTCGACGACCGACCGCAAGGGCGTGCAGGTCTCCGACTCCCGCGACAAGCACGGCGACCAGTGGAAGCAGGTCTCCCGGCTGGGCAACCCCCTCGTGAACGAGGTCGTCGTCCCGCTTCAGTACAAGGACGCCTTCAACACGCTCAACCCCGACCAGGACCGCACCGTCCAGCCGGTCGTCGACAAGGTCCTCGACCCGATCCTGCCCAAGCTGATCCAGAAGGTCTACGGCGTCCCCGCGCCGGCCGCCCCCCGCAACGACCTGGTGGAGATCTACCTCACCGGGATCTGCAAGGCGTGCGGGCCCATCAAGGCCGACCTCAACGCCCACCGCCTCAACCGCGACGCCAACCTCCGCACGATCGTCCCCGCGGAGGAACTGCGCCTGAACATGGCCGTACCCCCGGCCGCGAACCCGAACCGCTACGGGGTTCTCGCCGGAGACCTGGCCGGATTCCCCAACGGGCGCCGTCTGACCGACGACGTCATCGACATCTCCCTGCAGGCCGTCGAAGGCGCCGCCCAGACCGGACAGCTGGTACCGGCCCTCGCGGACGGTGACAAGGTCAACGCCAACGAGGTCCCCTTCGGCGCCTCCTTCCCGTACCTGGCCCTGCCGCACACCAAGTCCGTCAACAGCGGACCGTCCGGGAGGGCCACGTCCAAGGAGAAGTCCGCGGCTTCCCTCGGCGGAGCGGGAGCCGCGCTGCTGGCGGCGGCCGGATGGCGGATGCGCCGCCGCAACCGCGCCTGATGTGACGTCACCGTTCCATCGAAGGCTCTGGGGCCGGACCATATCCGGCCCCAGAGCCCGTCACCTCACGCAGAACAGGCACCCCCTTCTCCGATGCACCCTGATCCGCGCACACCTCCGCACCGGCCTCCGCACAGTCACCGCCGGTTGAGAACCGTCGCCGTCACCCTGGCACTGGGCACCGCGGTGTTCGCCGCAGGCGCCGTCCTCGTCGAACCCGGCAACCCAAGCCCACCCGCCACCGCCTCCGCGGCCGCCGGGGCCAGGCCCGCCGGCAGCCTCCAGGCCCTGACCGCACGGCTGGAACGGCTGCCGGGCGACTGGAACACCTGGTCGGCCCTTGCCATGGCCTCCATCGAACAGGCCCGCACCAGCGCCGACCCCGCCACGTACGCCAAGGCGGAACAGGCCCTGCGCCGCTCCCTCGCCCTCCAGGCCCACGGCAACACCGGCGCCGAAGCCGGCATGGCCGCACTCGCCGCCGCACGCCACGACTTCACCGGCGCCCTCACCTGGGCGACCAAGGCCGTCAGCAGCGACCCCTACAACGCGGCCGCCTACGGTGTCCTGGCCGATGCTCACACCCAGCTCGGCCACTACCAGGACGCCGAAGCCGCGGTGCAGAAGATGAACGACCTGCGCCCCGACGCCGCCTCCCTCGCCCGCGCCTCCTACAGCTTCGAACTACGCGGCGACACCGTGCGCGCGGCCGAACTCATGCGCCGCTCGCTGACCGCGGCCACCACCGACAGCGCGCGCGCCTTCGCCCACACCTGCCTGTCCACGCTCGCCCTCGAAGACGGTGACGCGCGCACCGCCCTGAAGGAGGCCGAACAGGGGCTGCGCGCCGGCCCGGCCGATCCCGCCCTCCTGGACACAAGGGCCCGCGCCCTGGCGGCCCTGGGCCGAACCGCGCAAGCACTCGCCGACTGGCAGCGCGCCGTCGACATCGTGCCGCTGCCCCACCTGGTTCTCGCCCTCGGCGAGATGCACCAGACACTCGGGCACCGGCCGCAGGCCGAGGCCCAGTACGCCCTGCTGAAGGCTCAGGACACCGTGCGGGCTTCCGCGGGCAGTCCGCCCGACACCGACGGGATCCTCTTGGAGGCCGACCACGGCAGTCCCGCCCGCGCCGTGGCCCTGGCCGAACAAGCCCTGCGGAGCCGGCCGTTCGTCGCCGTCCACGACGCGTACGCCTGGGCCCTGCACCGCGCCGGCCGCGACGAGGAGGCCCTCGTCCAAGCCGACCAGGCCCTCGCCCTCGGCACCCGCCAGGCCCTGTGGCACTACCACCGCGCCGCCATCCACCACGCACTGGGCGACGACGCCGCAGCGCGAACGGACCTCGACGCCGCCCCCGCACTCCATCCCCTGCACGCCCGCCACGCGCGTGACCTGCTCGAACGAATCGGCACCCGCCCATGACACCGCCACGCACCGCAATCGCGGCCGCCGGCCTCCTCGCCGCCCTCGGCTGCCCCACCGCCGCTGCCGCGGCACCCGCCCATCCCCTGGGCAACTTCACCGTCAACTACCACACCGGCCTCGTCATGCGCCCCGACGGCATCGATGCCACCATCGTCGTCGACCGTGCGGAGATCGCCGCCCTCCAAGAACGCCCCGCCATCGACACCGACCACGACAACATCGTCACCGACGCCGAAACCAGCCGGTACTCCCGAACGCGGTGCGCCGCACTCGCCGGCCAACTCCACCTGCGCACCGCCGCAGGCCCCGCCCGCTGGAACCCAAAGGCTGCTGTCCTGACCTGGGAGCGGGGCGAAGCGGGCCTGAAAACCAGCCGCCTCACCTGTACCTACTCCGCCCCGGCCGCCCTCCGGCACGGCGGCGACATCACCGCCCGCACGGCCTACGACACCACCCGCATCGGCTGGCACGAGATCACCGTCAAAGGCATCGGACTGCGTATCACCGGCACGACGCTGCCGGCCACCTCACCCACCGGTGAACTCCGCCACTATCCCGCGGACCCGCTCGCCGCCCCCTTGGACCAGCGCACCGCCGAACTGCACGCCGCGCCCGCCCCCGACACCGCCGCCGACACCGTGCCCGCAACCGGCACTCCGGTCGGGCAGGCCACGGACCGGGTCGCGGGCTGGTTCGACTCCCTGATCGCCCGGCGTGAACTCACGGTTCCCGTCGGCCTTCTCGCGCTCCTGCTCGCCCTCGTCCTCGGCGCCTCCCACGCGCTGCTGCCCGGGCACGGCAAGACGATCATGGCCGCCTCCCTCGCCGGACGCCGCGGCACCCGCCGCGATGCCGTCACGGTCGGCGCGACCGTCACCCTCACCCACACCGCCGGTGTCCTGGTCCTCGGCCTCGCCCTCCCCGCAGCCACCCACCTCGCCGGCGAAACCGTCCTGACCTGGCTCGGCGGCGCCAGCGGACTCATCGTCACCGCCATCGGCCTGTGGCTGCTGACCGCGGCCCTGCGCGACAAACCCGCCCACGGACACCACCACCATCACCACCACGCAGGCCATCACCACCAGGACCATGACCATGACCATGACCATGACCGCGGGCACGCGCACGATCATGACGACGGCCAAGGCCACCGCCCCCCTGCCAGGACCAGCGCGTCCGGCCGGCCCCCCGCCGGACTCCCCGGGGCCCGCGACAGCGAGGCGCACACCCCGGCCCCGTCAGGCGCGGGTGCCGTGATCACACGGGCCATGCCCGAGCCGACCACCCTCGCCGGCCGGCACCACACCCACGGCGGCGGTCGCGACCGGCAGAGGTCCACCGGGCTGATCGGCCTGGGCATCGCGGGGGGCCTCGTCCCCAGCCCCTCCGCCCTCGTCGTCCTCCTCGGCGCGGTCGCCCTGGGCCGTACGGCCTTCGGCGTCCTCCTCGTGATCGCCTACGGCCTGGGCATGGCCACCACCCTTACCCTCGCCGGCCTGCTCCTCCTGCATGTCAAACACCGACTGCACACCCGCCTGCGCACCCACCGCGCCCGGCACCTCGTGCGGCGGCTGGCTCGGCTGGGCCCCGTGGGCACCTCCGTCCTGGTCGTCCTCGTAGGGCTCGGACTCACCCTGCGGGCCGCTACCGCGTGATCGCGGGCGGGCCCGCCTGCCGGGCCGTGAGGTCGTCGAGCCTGGTGGCGAGGTCGGGGTGTGCGGCCGTCGGGTGGGGGCACGCGCCCGCCGGGTGTATCCGGTGGAGCAGGTCGCGTCCTGGCTGGTGTGGGGCATCGAGCGACGTCGCGCCTCTGTCTGCGCCCCTGCCTGGCTGCGGCTCGCCCAGGCCGGGCGGCCGTTCTTCCCCGGCGCGGTGGACCTGCTCTCCCGCCGGGAGATTCCCCAGCTCCTGGCGGGCCGGGGCCGCCGGGAGCCGTCGCGCGCAGGTGCGCTGAGCGCCGGAAGCGGGGCCCGCCGGCTTTTGATGAGCGTGCGGGAAGTTCCTCGGGGTTCGCAGGCCGCGATCCTGTCGGGGGACGCCCCCTGAGCGGCGCCGTTCCCTCGCGTGCATCGAGAACGCCAGCAATTCCGATGCGTAAATGATGCGAGTTGTGGAGGTGTCGGGCGGAACGTGATGCGCACGGGGTCATCGAGGTCCCGGACCCGCCGCTCGCGCGGCGCACGCGGCATTCCCGGTGGACGCCCGTGCCACCAACCTGGAGGAGGAAGCGTCATGACCGCACCACGGCCGACCGGAGCCCCTGCCCCCGCCGCGCCCGACGCGGAAGCCGTCCAGGGGGACACCGCCACCGGCGGCACCACCGTCGACGAGACCGCCACCGACGACCGGATCGCCCGGGGCCTGGTCGATGGCGACGAGCACTGCCTGGCCATCGCCTACCAGCGCTGGGGCCGCCTGGTGCAGACCCTCGCGGCCCGCGCCCTCGGCGACCCCCGGGAGGCGGAGGACGTCACCCAGCAGGTGTTCGTCGCCGCCTGGCGCGGCCGGGCCAACTTCCGCCCCGAACGCGGCAGTCTGCCCGCCTGGCTCAGCGGTGTCACCCGACGCAAGATCGCCGACGCACTGACCGCCCGCACCCGCCGCATCGGAATCGCGGCGAGCCTCGGGGCGTCCCTGGAGCGCGAAGGCACGGTGCACGACGAGCCAGCGCGGGTCCTCGACCGGCTGGTCGTGACCGAGGAGCTGTCCCGGCTGCCGCACGTCCAGCGGGACGTCCTGGAACTCTCCTTCTTCGCGGACCTGACCCAGACCCAGATCGCCCACCGGACGGGTATGCCGCTCGGCACGGTCAAGAGCCACGCCCGCCGCGGCCTGCAGCGCATGCGGCGCAGCCTCGAACTGGCCGGCGCCGGCATGGGCCGCTGACCGACCGACGGCCCGCTCGACCCGGCCCCGTACCCGGTCCCGGATCCGCTCGGGGCCGACCAGTCCGGGCGGCCGACCGCTCCGAACCCCTTTACGGCCCGACCGCACCACGAACGGGCACCACACACGACACAGCAGCGCCCCCCCGCACGGGGCGGCGCGAACAAGGGGATGGGACACGATGAACGGACGAGGCAGCGTCGCCGTGGTGGGGGCGGGGGTGGCGGGCCTCACCGCCGCTCATTACCTGTCCCGGACGCGCGACGTGGTGCTGTACGAGGCGGACGACCGGCTCGGCGGCCACGCGCACACCCACGAACTGCCCGCCGCCGAGGGCGGGACGCTCCGCGTGGACACCGGATTCATCGTCCACAACGAGCGCACCTACCCCCACCTCCTCCGCCTCTTCCACGAGCTGGACGTCCCCACTCAGGACGCCGAGATGAGCATGTCCGTGCGCTGCGACGGCTGTGGACTGGAGTACGCGGGCGCGCGCGGTCTCCGCGGCCTGCTCGGCGGGGGCAACGTCCGGCGGCGCAAGCACCTGCTGACCCTCGCCCACGTGCCCCGGTTCCACCGCGCCGCCCGCGGCCTGCTCGCCGCCGACGACATGACCCTCACCCTCGGCGGATTCCTCCGCGCCCACCGCTTCTCCGCCCACTTCGTCAGCCACTTCGCGATCCCGCTCGTCTCCGCCGTCTGGTCCTGCGCCCCCGACACGGCGCTGCGCTACCCGGCCGTGTACCTCTTCCGCTTCCTCGACCACCACGGGCTCCTGTCCGTGACCGGATCCCCGCAGTGGAGGACCGTCACCGGAGGATCCGCCGCCTATGTCGAACGACTCGCCAAGTCGATCCCCTCCGTGCGGACCGACACCGCGGTGCGCGCCGTGGTCCGGGGAGACGGCCGCGCCACGGTCGTCACCGCCGACGGCGCGTCGGCCGAACACGCCGGCCTGGTGCTGGCGGTCCACCCCGACCAGGCCCTGCGGCTGCTCGCCGACCCCACCGAGCAGGAACGGCGGGTCCTCGGCGCGTTCACGTACTCCCGCAATCCGACCGTCCTGCACCGCGACACGAGCCTGCTGCCGCGCTCGCCCCACGCCCGCGCCTCCTGGAACTACCTCCTGCCGTCCTGCACCGCGCGCCCGGGCTCCGTGCAGGTCAGCTACGACATGAACCGGCTCCAGCGGCTCGGCACCCGCGAACCGCACGTGGTCACCCTCAACCCCGGCAACCGCGTCGACCCCTCGACGGTGCTGGCCCGCATGACGTACGAACACCCCGTCTACACCCCGGAGTCGGTGGCCGCCCAACGGCTCCTGCCGACCCTGCGCACGCCCGTCACCACCTACGCCGGCGCGTACCACGGCTGGGGCTTCCACGAGGACGGCTGCCGCTCGGGCGTCGAGGCCGCCCGTCACCTGGGAGCCCGGACATGAGGACGGCCGCCCCGATACCGCCCCCCGTACCGGCCCTGTACGAGACGGAGATCGCGCACACTCGCGTCACCCCGCTCCGGCACAGCCTCAGGCACCGCACCTACATGTGGCTGGTCGACCTCGACGACCTGCCGGTGCTGCCGCGTCCGCTCCGGCCGCTCGCCCGCTTCGACCCGGCCGACCACTTCGACGGCGACGCCCCTTCGCTCCGGGCCGGGCTCGACGCCCGCCTGGCCGCGCACGGCGTCCACGACGCGGACGGCCGGGTCCTGATGCTCGCCCACGCGCGGGTCCTCGGGCACGTCTTCAACCCGCTCACCCTCTACTGGTGCCACGACCGGGCGGGCCGGCCCGTCTGCGTCGTCGCCGAGGTGCACAACACGTACGGCGGACGCCACACGTACCTGCTGCGCACCGACGAGCGAGGCCACGCCGAGACGCCCAAGGACTTCTACGTCTCGCCGTTCCTGGACGTCGCGGGCACCTACCGGATGCGGCTGCCGCTCCCCGGCGACCGCCTCGACCTCACCGT
Organism: Streptomyces sp. NPDC048659; assembly: GCF_040650575.1. Lineage (NCBI taxonomy): Bacteria > Bacillati > Actinomycetota > Actinomycetes > Kitasatosporales > Streptomycetaceae > Streptomyces > Streptomyces sp. NPDC048659. Next base: position 15,767 of record NZ_JBEZHM010000089.1, read on the forward strand.
GCAGCTCCGCCACACCGACGGCAGCCGCCCCCTGACCGCCACCGTCCGCGGCACCCGGAGGCCCGCCGGCCCCCGGGGTCTCCTGATGGCCGCGCTCCGCCACCCCTGGTCGACCGCGGCCGTCTCCCTCGGCATCCGCCGCCACGGCGTCCACCTCTACCTCAAGGGCCTCCGCGTCCGGCCCCGCACCACCCCCACCCCGCAGGAAGGCACCCCGTGACCCTCTCGTCTCCACCCCCCGCCACCCACGAGATCCACGGGGGCCATGTCGAGGCCGACCCGGACCGCTGGCCGGACGTCGCCCGCGCCCCGCACGCCTCCGCCGTCCGCACGGCCGTGGCGCGCCTCATCATCGGACGCGCGTTCAGCCGGCTGCCCCTGCGGATAGCGACGCCCGGCGCGACCGCCGTCCCGGCGCCGCGCTTCGGCGACGCGGACGCCGCCGCCGACGCCGTACCGACGCTCACGCTCCACGAGCCCGGGGCCTTCCACCGGCGGATCGCCTCCGACGGGCTGATCGGCTTCGGAGAGTCGTACATGGCCGGCGAGTGGGACGCCGACGACCTCGTGGGGATCCTCACCGTCCTCGCCCGTCACGTCGACGACCTCGTCCCCGCCCCGCTGCACCGCTTCCGGGGCGCGTGGGTACGGCGCAGGCCGCGCGCCGACCTCAACACCCCCGACGGGTCCCGCGCGAACATCCGCCGTCACTACGACCTCTCCAACGCGCTCTTCGCCCTCTTCCTCGACCCCGGACTCAGCTACTCGTCGGCCGTCTTCGACCCCCTCCCCGATGCCCCCTGCACCTCCGGGATCCTCCCCGACGCGGCCTTCACCGCCGCCCAGCACCGCAAGATCGACCGGCTCCTCGACCTGGCGGAGACCGGCCCGGGTACCGAGCTCCTGGAGATCGGCACCGGCTGGGGCGAACTCGCGATCCGCGCCGCGGCCCGTGGCGCCCGCGTCCGCACCGTCACCCTCTCCGAGGAGCAGCTCGCCCTCGCGCGGGACCGCGTCGCCCGGGCCGGCGTCGCCGACCGCGTCACCGTCGAACTCCTCGACTACCGCGCCGTACGCGGCCGGTACGACGCCGTCGTCAGCGTGGAGATGATCGAGGCGGTCGGCGCCGAGTTCTGGCCCGACTACTTCGCCGCGCTCCGCCGCCTCCTCGCCCCCGGCGGCCGGGTCGCGCTCCAGGCCATCACGATGCCGCACGAGCGGATGCTCGCGACCGCCCGCACCCACACCTGGATCAGCAAGTACGTCTTCCCCGGCGGCCTCATCCCCTCGCCCGAGACCCTCGCCCGCGAGTCCGCCGCCGCCGGACTGCGCATCACCCACGACACCGGGTTCGGCGGCCACTACGCGGAAACCCTCCGCCAGTGGCGGGCCCGCTTCCGGCACGAGGAGGCGGCCGTCGAGGCCCTCGGCTTCGACCACGTCTTCCGCCGCATGTGGGAGTTCTACCTCGCCTGGTCCGAAGCCGGCTTCCGCGCCCACTACCTCGACGTCCGCCAGCTCCGGCTCACCGCCGACGGCACGGCCACGGGAGCCTCCTTCCCGGCCGGCCGGTACGGGGAGACGCCGTGAGCCCCGTCGACACCACGGCGCTCGGCTCCGTCCCCGCCGCCTCGGCCGCCGCGGCCCTCGCCGTCATGCTGGTGGCCTTCGCCGTCGGCACCGCCCGGCGGCTGCACCGGATCGTGGACGTCGCCTGGGGCATCGCCTTCGCGGCCGTCGCGGCGGTGTCCTGGTTCCTCGCCGACGGTCACGGCGACGACGCCCGGCGGAGCCTCGTCGCGCTCGCGACCGCCGTCTGGGGACTGCGGCTCGCCGCCCACATCGCCCGCCGGGGGCGCGGCCACGGGGAGGACCCCCGGTACGCGCGCATGCTCGCCCGCGCCCGGGGCAACCCCGCCCTGTACGCCCTGGGGAAGGTGTACCTGCTCCAGGGCGCCCTCGTCTGGCTGGTCTCGCTGCCTGTCCAGTTCGCAGTCCTGACGCCCCGCCCACCGGACGCGACCCTGTACCTCGGGCTCGCCGTCTGGGCGGCCGGACTCGCTTGCGAGGCGGTGGGGGACCACCAGCTCGCCCGCTTCAAGGCGGACCCGGCCAACCGGGGGCGTGTCATGGACCGGGGGCTGTGGAGCTGGACCCGCCACCCGAACTACTTCGGCGACTTCCTGGTCTGGTGGGGCCTGTACCTGACGGCCTGCGCCGGCTGGCAGACCGCCCTGCTCACCCTGGTCTCCCCGCTCGTCATGAGCGGCCTCCTCATCTGGGGCAGCGGCAAACGGCTCCTGGAGGCCCACATGCGGGACCGGCCGGGCTACGCGGAGTACCGGGCCCGCACGAGCGGCTTCGTCCCCCTGCCGCCCCGCCCGCTCCGGCCGGGCGCGCCCCGCCCCTGAGCGCGCCCGGGGACGGCGTCAGGCACCGGCCCCGAAGGCCCCGTGCCCCACTCAGCTCCCTCTCCCTCGCCCTCCCCGTACATCCGGGAGATCAGGGCGAGGGCCTCGCGTAGACCGGCGGGGCGCACCGTGCCGGACACGGGTGGCCGGCCGAGCCAGCCAGGGCCCGCGAGGAGGACCAGGGGCGAGGTGCGCGCCCCCCAGACGCACAACCGATCCACTCTGTGCACGGAAGTTCGACCGCAGGGTGCCCGGTATGTGTGAATCGGCCGGTCCGGCTGGATCGGTCCCTGGCCGGCGGGAGGTGTTCTCGCTACGGTCGCGGGCAGCACCGGCTTGCAGACGAAGACAGGACACTGTGATGGCGGGCAAGGACGGCAAGGACGAGAGCGGCGGGCTGGGACAGCACCGTAAAGAGGACCCGCCGCTGTCCGGCGGGACCCCGCCGCCCGGAATCTCCGACGGTCAGGTTCCCGTCTCGGGATCCGGATCGGGCAAGCGCCGAAGGTGACTATGAGCGCCGCCGACCCGCTGGTGTCCGGACTCGGCCGGATGGACGCGGCCATGGATGCGAGAGGCATGTGGCCGCAGGCCGAAAGCCCTTGGGTCCGCCCCGCGATGATGACGCACGCGGTCCGGCACCGGTTCGCCCCCGACCTCGTCTGGTCCTGGGACGGGCACACCTGGCGGCCGGTCCACCGGACGGAACAGCCCAGGCGCTGGGCCGACCTCGTCTACCCCGGGCCCGAGGACTCGACCGTCACCCAGGTCACCGACGGCCTGCCCACCTCCAGCCTGTCCTGCGTGTCGGTCGTCGCCGACATGCTCGACTCACTCGCCCTGGAGCCCGGCCACCGGGTACTCGAACTCGGCACGGGCACCGGCTGGAACGCCGCGCTCCTCGCACACCGGGCGGGCCCGGACGGCCGCGTGGTCTCCGTCGAGACCGACCCCGCCCTGGCCGCGGCCGCCGGGCACCGCCTGGAACAGGCCAGCGCCGACGTGGACATCCGCACCGGCGACGGCACCACCGGCGCGCCGGACTCCGGCCCCTACGACCGGATGATCGCCAGGTACGCCGTCGACACAGTGCCCTGGACATGGATCCAGCAGATCAGACCCGGAGGCCGCCTGGTCTTCCCCTGGGGACGGATGGGGCACTTCGCGCTCACCGTCACCGACGACGGACACGCCGCGACAGGCTGGCTCCAGGGCCTGGCCCTGTTCATGCCCGACCGCAACGCCCCCCAGACCACACCACCGCCCTTCACCGCGCCACCCACCGACGCCGCCGACACAACGGACGAGGAACTGTTCGACGACCTCCTCGACGGCCACGCACTGTTCGCCGTACGCGTGTCACACCCGCACATCGTCGTGACCATCGACCGCTCCGGCGGAACACCGTCCCTCACCCTGCGCGACACCACCGACCGCTCCGCGCGCGCCGATCGCACCGACAGCGGCATCTCGCTCCTCGGCGACGGGACGGACCTGTGGCGCGCCCTGAAGGACGGCCACCGACTGTGGCGTGAACGCGGCAGGCCGGAGTTGTGGGACTTCGGCATGACCGTCACACCCCACACGCAGACCGTCTGGGCGACGAGCGGCACCAACGGCCCGTACCTCGGCTGACACATCGCCCACAGACGGGCGGCCACCCATGGTGCCCCGTTGCGGACAGTCAGGAACCCTCAGACCAAGCCCCCGCTGCCGGGAGGCATGGCAGGTACCTGACCGCACGGCCTCGGCCGGGTGACCCGCACCGGCCAGGGCCGGAGAAGCGGCATTCGGCGGGAGATCGCAGCCCGGTGAGGCCCCGAACCCACCGGTAGGGCAGAACCGAACGGAGGAAGAGGAATCGCAGGATCCTGGCGCGCCGGCACACGACGCTTCCCAGCCCATTCGGCGCGGGCGCGGTCCCTCTTGTTCCATGCGACGGCGTGCCCTGCCCGCCGCCGGTCTCACTCAGGTCGTCCGGTCTGCTGGCGGCCCGGCGTGATCGCCTTCGGCCGGTCCGATGGGCCATTCGTCGGCTGTGTTCTTGTGGGGGAACGGTTCGGCGGGGACGGGGACGGGGACGGCGAGTGCGGCGCAGAGGGGTTCCCAGCCGTCGGAGGGTTCCCATTCAAGGAGGCGGCCTGCGGGGATCTCGGTTCGTACCTCCGCGAGGTGTCGTTCGTAGGCGGCGATGGCGCCGGCGCGGCCGTCGGGGCGGGTGAGGATTTCGCGGCCTTTGAGGAAGAACATCTCGTTGATGGCGCCCAGTTGGTGCTGGGTGGCGCCCACGAGCTCGGGGAGCTGGGCGTCGTGGCCGACGGTGAACCGGGCCGCACGTGCCCGGGGGCTCATGCGGGCGGCGGGGAGGATGGTGCGGTCCATGCTGCGGTACCAGCTCTCCGGGGTGTCGCGCCGGGAGAGCAGCACGAGCGCGTCGGGGTTGGCGGCGGCCAGTTCGCGCCAGAACCGGGAGAACGGCCAGTCGACGCCTGCGACATATCCGTGGAGCAGGTCGTTCCAGTCCGGGGTGACTCCCTTGAAGGCGTCGCGCCAGGCCGGAGCGTGATCGAAATGACGCAGGAGTTCGGTGGTGTGGTAGCAGGGTGCGCCGAGCAGTCGTTCCAGCGCGGTTTTCAGGGAGGTGGTGCCGGTGCGGGGAAAGCCGGCGCCCACGACGCGCAGGGTCACGCTGACTCCTTGGTGTTGTCGGTTGTCGGTTGTCGGTTGCCGGTGGCGGCCTGCGGGGGCCGGGCCTTGTCCGGCATGCCTGCCTCGCCGGTGGCAGGGGCACGTCACCACGTGTGGTCCGGTGCGGGCTGGTAGCCGAGCGGCAGGTGGAACTCCTGCAGTTCGGTGGCGGCGGCTGCGTCGGCCGGCAGGTGGTGTTCCCGCGGGGTGAGGATCTCGCCGGATCCGATCCGTTCGCCCATGTCGCCCAGGAACACCTTGAAGGGGCCGTGGTCGTGGCGTCCGTAGTGGAGCATGTCCGGCTCCCACGGCAGATCGAGGTGGCCGCAGATGCCGCGGGTGACCGACGCGGGGTCGGCGACGAGGTCCTCGTAGCGCACGGTCAGGCCCGGCAGCGCGGCACGGGCCTCGACGAGTCCCCGCAACGCGGGCCGCAGATCGGCCACCGCGGACGCCAGACTGCCCCAGTGCTCGTGCTCGGTACGTCCGGTGCGGCGCAGCTCCCGGCCCGAGGGGCCCTTCGCGGCGTCCAGCATGGAGCCCAGGATGTGCTCGGGACGGCGGAGCAGGAAGATGTACCGGGCCCGGGGCCAGCACGCGGCGATGCGCCGCCAGTCGAGGATGTTGGTGGGGGACTTCTCCACGATCACTTCCTTGCCGCTTCGGCGGAGTTGCTCGTGCAGGATCCTGTCCCACAGCAGGTGCTCGACCTCGTGCTCGCTCAGCCCCAGGGCGTCGAGCACCGCGTCGGCGAACGGCGGCCGTGCTCGGACGCCGAGGTGGGTGAGGTGCAGCTCGTGAGGGGCGTGCACCCGCGAGTGCGAGTCCAGGACGCAGCGCAGCAGGGTGGAGCCCGACCGGACCGCGGAGAGGATGAAGACCGGGGACTCGACAAGCCGGGCACTCATCGGGCACCGCCTGCCACGCAGTGGCACGGCACGCGGCCGGCGCCGGATGGTGGTGGCATCGGACGCCGTCGGCCGACGGACACAAGCGCCCGGGGCGAAACACGAGGGGACATGACCTGCTCCTTCGGCACGACACGAAAATGATCTTGCTGGGGATGTCGCCGCACAAAGCCCCGGAGACAACCGTCCTCACGAGCCCCGCAGCTCCAGGCGGAGGGTCATGAAATCCAGGGGGGGAGGACATCAACCGGCCGTCCCCGCTCCCCGGCTCAACCACGGCCCCCGGCCGGAAACAGCCGTGCACACCAACCCTCTATCGGCTCCGGCTCGCCGGCACCGGCCCGACACCACCACGAGTGCGCCGGGCCGCTGTACTAGGCGGTGTCTTCAAATGATCACCATTGGTGGATCATGGTGTCGTGATACGTCGTCATGAACTGTCGGATGCCGAGTGGGAGTTCGTGCGGCCGTTGCTGCCCGAGTCGTTGCGGGGGCGGAAGCGGCTGGACGACCGCCGGGTGCTGAACGGGATCGTGTGGAAGTTCCGGACCGGGACGGCCTGGCGGGATGTGCC
>NZ_JBEZHM010000090.1:0-20897 GCF_040650575.1 Streptomyces sp. NPDC048659
ACGGCGGAGTACTTCGTCCCGACCGTCAGGCTGACGGTCTTGCCCGCGCCGACCTTGCCCCGGGTGACACCGGTGCCGTCCCGGGTGTCCATGAGCCGCTTGGGCTGCATGCCGGTGAAGACGGAGCCGGTGTCCTTCTTGAAGTAGCCCGCGACGTCGGCGAGGAGGTCGACGGTGCCGGCGCGGTTGTAGAAGGTGACCTTGCCGTCCTTGACGGGCACGACGACCAGGTTCGGGACGGTCTGGCCCGCGACGAAATTGAGGTTCGACGCGGCCGTGCGGGGCGTCCCGTACGGGTAGACCGAGACGAAGCCGGCCGCGGTCGGGTTGGTCGCGGTCACGTTCATGACCACGGCCGTCACGTCCGGCTCGGTGACCGGCAGCGTGACGGTCCCGTTGGCGTCGACCTTGGCCTGGGCGACACCGGTGCCGTTGCGGGTGTCCATCAGCCGCTTCGGCGTGACGGGCTGGTAGTGCGAACCGGCCGTGCCCTCGGCGTAGTAGCCCGCGACGTCGGCGAGCAGGTCGACCGAGCCGGAGTGGTTGTAGAACTCCACCCAGCCGTCGACGACGGGCACGGTGACCAGGTTGGCGCTGGTCTGGCCCGCCTTGAAGTTGAGGTTGGAGGCGGAGGTGCGCCGTGTGTCGTGCGGGTAGGCGGAGACGAAGCCGCCCGAGGTGGTGTTGGTCGCGGTCACGTTCAGTACGACCGCGCTGACCCCCTCGGCGGGCACTCCGGCCGTCCCGGCCACCTTCAGGGCGACCGTCCCGCCGGGACCGACCTTGGCCTTGGGGACGCCGAGGCCGGAGCGGGTGTCCATGAGGCGGCCGGGGGTGACGGGGGTGTAGGTGCCGGGGAGGGTGGTGAGGGAGGTGCCGGTGACGTTGAACGCCCCGGACGCACCGTACGAGCGGCCGACGCCGTCCAGCGGACGGGCGATCAGCTCCCAGCGGTACTGGCCGGATTCGATGCCTCGGCCGAGGCCGTCCTTCCCGTCCCACCGCACGCGGACGGAGGCGCCGGTGCCGCTCGTTCCCGTGAAGGTGCGGACGCCCTCGCCGTTGCCCTTGGCGATGCGCAGCTCCCAGGAGCCCACGGGCCGCGAGAAGCGCCAGACGGGGGACCAGGGACCGTCCGAGGACTCGGCGCCGAGACCCTTGAAGTCGCCTTCCGGGACGGTCCGGTCGAGCGGGGCCAGGTCCTGGCGGGCCAGGTCCACGCGCTTGACGTGGATGTCGTTGGCGGAGTCGATGAACGCGACGCCGCCGCCGAACTTGTCCACGGTCCACGTGACGCCTCGGCTCTTGCCGGAGGAGGCCGCCGGCAGTTCGGCGAAGGCCGACGTGGCGCCGGTGGCGGCGTTCGTCAGCAGGAGCTCGGCCCCCATGTGCCGGACGAGGTAGCCGTCGCCGAGGAGGGCCTCGCCGGTCGGGACCGGCACGCTCTTCTTCAGCGTGAGGTCGTAGACGCCGGCCTTCCCCGCGGGCCCGCAGGCCCAGTAGATCCACCGGTCGAGGGCCTGGAGCTCGGACGGAGCGCAGCCGGAGCCGAGGCTGACGGGGGCGGAGGTGGTCCTGGTGGCGAGGTCGTAGGAGTTGACCTGGCCGACGGCGGCGGCGTTCTTCCAGACCTTGCCGGCCCAGACGGCGGCGGCCCCGTCGACGGTGAGCTCGCGGCCCTGGTGGTCGTCGTTGTCGAGGTTCAGGACCTCGCGCCGGCTGCCGTCCGTGGTGATGACGTAGCGGCCGGCGGCGTCCGCGATCGTGGGCGGCCCGGCCGGGGTGGCCTTGCGGAAGCCGGAGGTGCTGAAGGGCGACATGAGCGCGCCGGTGCCCGGGGCGGGGAGGACCGAGTCCCCGTCGCCGAGCGACTGGAGCCCGATCGGGCCGTACGACAATGCCCCGAGGAGGCGGTGGCGCAGAGTGGCCTTGCTCGCGGAGGGGGTGCCCGTCAGGTCGGTGTCGACGTCGTAGAGCCCCGGGTGGTCGCCTCCCCAGGAGTTGCTGAGGTAGCTCAGCCGCCCGGCGCCGAGCGCCAGGCCGGTGTACGTCGCGGGGACCTCCGGCACCGTGCGTACGGTGGCCGTCGAGAGGGAGCCGTCCTCGCCGAGGGTGACGCGGCGCACGGCCCAGTCGGTGGAGCTGCTGCCGCCGACCGCGTAGACGCCGCCGTCGGGGGCGACGCCCAGCTCGGCCTCCGCACCGGGCAGCAGGACCTCGGCGGTGCCGCCGCCGATGGGCACCGCCACCAGCGCCTCGCCGAGGACGTAGGGCTCCCTTTCGTACCGCGTGTCGCGGCTCGCGACGACCCGGTCCCCGACCACGGCGAACTCCATGGAGACCAGGCCCTCGGCGGGGGGCACGACCTGCGTGGTCACGGGCGCGGCCGAGGGGGTCGCGCGGGGCACCGTGTAGACGGTGCCCGTCCCCCCGGCCCAGCGCAGGACGTGCCCCCCTGAGAGCCGGAAGTGGTCGCGCGAAAAGACGGACCCCACCAGCTCGGTGAGGGTGGCGGTCGCGTAGTCGAGGTAGTAGACCGAGGTCTCGCCCGGCATGATCGCGCCCCGGGAGTCCTGGGCGAGCGGACTCGGATCGACGCCGCCTGCGGGGATGCCGGTCACCGCCCGCTCGACGGGTGCGCCGTTCTCGACCGAGATCAGCGAGAGCGTGGTGGTGATGTCCAGTCCGGGAACGGCCACCACGGTGTCGGCGGTGAACATGTCGGACGGGACGCGGCCGGAGGGGACGGGGACCAGGGTCGTTCCGCCCGTGGCGATGTCCGTGATGTTCATACCGCCCTCGACCGGGACGGCGCGGAGCCCGGAGTGGCTCAGGTCGGTATCGGCGTACGCCACGGGCTTCGTCGCGCCCGTGGCCAGGTCCGTCCAGAGCGTGCCCTTCGTCCCCTCCTGCTGGTGCAGGTAGCCGGTGGTGCCGACCTGGAGGAGCCTGTCGGCGCGCGGCTTGAACCGTCCCGGGTCCGGGACCACGACCTCGTCCGAGGCCGTGGCGGCGGCGTTCGGCGACGCCGCGGCCGGGCCCGTGGCCGTCGCGGCCAGGCCGGCCGTGATGCCGAGGGCGGTCGCGGTGGCAAGCGTTCTGCGCATGCGGACGCGGGCGTGGGTGGATACGGTCACGAGAGATCCCCTCCGAAAGCCTGATCAGGCAGCGGACGGGTGGCCTTCGTCCGCGCGTGCTCCGCGCGGCCCCCTCAAGCGCTTCCCGTCCGAGAGCATGATCGTAACAGGGGCTCCCTCTGCGCCGAAAGGCATTTCGAACGGGTTCAAATGGCCTGAACTGTGCCACTCGTCCGCTTCGTCGCGCTCGCCCCGCACACCCGCTGTGTCGGCTGCTCGTGGAAGGCGACCCGTCAGCGGGACGGGTCGCGGAGGGGGTGTCGCGCCCCGTGGTGGGGGTGAGGGCGATGACGGCGTTGTCGTCGCTGAGCCGGGGTGTCCAGGTCATGACGTCCGGCACCAGGCGGCGGACCAGGGTGTCAGAACCGGCGAGGGGAGGTTCGCCGCTCGCCGGGCCAGCGGGTAGAACCTGCCGTCGGCGTCGCGAGCCTTGGTCAGGCCGTCCGTGTACAGGAGGAGCGTGGCGCCCGGGGGCAGGGGGGCGGGCGTGGGGGCGGGGCGGATTCCCGATCTGGGCGGAGGAGTCGTCGGCGGGCCGGGCGGCGGCTTTGCCCGCGAGCGCTCCGCCATGGGCCTGCGCATCGGAAGGGGCTGCCCGCCGGTCCCCGTTGTCATGGCCGGTGGCGTTCGCGTGGTCTATCCGTGCGCGGTCGCGGGTGCCTTGCTGTGTGCGGTCGACTATGTCCATCGCGCGGGCGGGGTGAACGACGTGCTCGCCTGGACCGTTTTCGTTCAGGCGCCTTGCCGGGCCATGAGGGTGGCGGGCTCGGCGGTGGGTTTCAGGGGTCGGTCGCCGTTGCCGGTTGTGGGGTGGGTTTCTCGAAGCTGCTGTGGGTGTTTTCGCCTCCGCTGCGCCAGGTGGGCTTGCGCTTGGCGTAGATGATCATCGGGGCGATGGTGAAGACGACCGTTCCGGCGGCGACCGTGAGGACGTAGCTGGCCGGGCTGCCGATGGGGAGCTGGCTGGGGGGTACGAACGAGACCACGAACGCGAAGGCGACCGCGAGGAAGCCGGCGCCCGCGAAGGCCCACAGGCCCGGTGTGCCGCCGGGGATGACGAAGCTGCGCGGGAGGTCGGGCCGGGTCTTGCGGAGTCTGATCACCGCCGCGTACATCATCATGTACATGATGATGTAGAGGGTGATCGTCATCGACGAGATCATGAAGAAGACCGTGCTGACGTCCTTGGTGAAGAGGTAGATGGACGAGATCGCGGTGACGATGACGCCCTGGATCAGCAGGATGTTGCGCTGCACCCCCGTCTTGTTCGTCTTCTGCATCAGCGGCGGCAGCATCCCGTCGTGTGCGGTCGCCAGCAGGCCCTTGCTCGGGCCGGAGAGCCAGGCGAGTGCGCCGCCGAGCGCGCCGTAGCCGATGAGCAGGGCGAGGATGTACGTGGGCCACTGGACGCCCATGAGGGTGTCGAAGGCCCGTTGCAGGGTGACGAAGACGCCGGTCTGCTGGTTCATCTCGCTGTACGGGAGGATGCCCGCGACGGCCAGCGAGCCGAGGGTGAAGACGGCGAACGAGATGCCCGCCGCGATGAAGATCGCGCGGGGGAACTGGCGCTTGGGGTCCTGCATCTCCTTGATGTGCACCGCCTGCGACTCGACCCCGGCGAAGTTGAGCAGGATCGCGCCGAGGAAGGCCAGCGAGCCGAGACCGGTCAGGTAGGGCGCCCAGCGCGGACTGTCGTGGCCGTCCTTGACCACGGAGACGGCCGAGTTGTCCGCGGTCTCCCAGCCCAGCGGGTGGCCCGCGGCCCACCACCACACGAACAGGGCGAGGAGGATCACGCCGGGCAGGGCGGTGCCCAGGAGGAAGCCCGCGCGGGTGACCTTGGCCAGCAGGCTCGTGCCGGTGAGGGCGATGAGGGTGGCAACCCAGTAGATGCCGATGCAGAACAGGCCGGTGTAGACGTTGTTCGAGGCCAGCTTGCTGTCGTTGAAGGTGTACGCCACACCGGCGGCGGCGAACGAGAGGCCGGTGGGGTACCAGACGACGTTCTGGATCCACTGGAGCCAGATGGCCAGGAAGCCCCAGCGCTGCCCGAACGCCTCGCCGACCCAGGTGTAGACACCGCCGGTACGGTTCGCGAACGCGCCGCCCAGCTCGGCCGCCACCAGTCCGGCGGGGATCAGGAAGAGCAGGGTGGCGAAGCCGATGTAGAAGAACATGGTGAGTTCTTCCTCGGCCATCGACGGCAGGCCGCGCAGGCTCGTGACCACGCTCGCGGCGGTCATCAGGCCGAGGGTGCTCGCGGTCAGTCCGGCGACGCGCTTCGCTCCGCCGCGAGAGCCCGATGGTGAGCCGGAGCCTGATGCCGCGCCTGCGGGCTGCGTTCCGGCGGCCATCAGTGGTGGAAGCCGGGCTGCTCGGCCACGTGGTCCCGGGCCGTCGACAGGCGCCCGATCGCGGTACGGATGTCGTCGACCAGCAGCGAGATCTTGTCGTAGCCCGTGCCGTGCCGGATCAGGACCCGCTGGATCACCGTCTGGTCGCGGTGGGAGGGCAGCGGGTAGGCCGGGACCTGCCAGCCGCGCCCTCGCAGCTGGTCCGTGAGGTCGTACAGCGTGAACGGGGAGTTCTCCGGGTCGGCGAGCTTCCACGACACCGCCGGCAGCGCGCCCTCGCCGTCGTACAGGACCTCGAAGGGCCCCATGTCGCCGATCTCCTTGGCGAGTGCCTGCGCGGTCTTGGCGCAGGCTTCGTACACATGGCGGTAGCCCTCGCGGCCGAGCCGCAGCAGGTTGTAGTACTGCGCGACGATCTCGCCGCCGGGGCGGGAGAAGTTCAGGGCGAAGGTCGGCATGTCGCCGCCCAGGTAGGACACCCGGAAGACCAGGCCCTCGGGCAGCAGGTCCGGCGTGCGCCACACCACCCAGCCGACCCCGAGCGGTGCCATGCCGTACTTGTGGCCGGACGCGTTGATCGAGGCCACGCGCGGGAGCTGGAAGTCCCAGACGAGGTCGGGCTGCAGGAAGGGGGCGATGAAGCCGCCGGACGCGGCGTCCACGTGGACCGGGATGTCCCAGCCCTTCTCGGCCTGGATGCGGTCCAGTTCGGCGCAGATCTCCGCGATCGGCTCGTACGCGCAGGTGTAGGTAACGCCGAGGATGCCGACGACGCCGATGGTGTTCTCGTCGACGTAGTCCTTCAGCTGGTGGGCGCGCATGCCGATCGCGTCCGCCTCCAGCGGGACCTGGCGCAGCTCGACGTCGAAGTAGCGGGCGAACTTCTCCCAGCAGACCTGGACCGGTCCGGCGACGATGTTGGGCTTGTCGGCGGGTTCGCCGGCGGCCTGGCGGCTCTCGCGCCAGCGCCACTTCAGGGCCAGGCCGCCCAGCATCGCGGCCTCGCTCGACCCGGTCGTGGAACAGCCCATGGCGGTCTCGCCGTCCGGCGAGTTCCACAGGTCGGCGAGGATGTGCACGCAGCGGTTCTCGATCGCGGCGGTCTGCGGGTACTCGTCCTTGTCGATCATGTTCTTGTTGAGGCACTCGTCCATGAGCTCGTGCACCTCGGGCTCGGACCAGGTCGTGCAGAAGGTCGCGAGGTTCTGCGAGGCGTTGCCGTCCAGTGCCAGCTCGTCGAAGATCAGCTGCCGTACCGCGGTCGGCTGCGAGGTGGAGTCCGGCATCCGGTACTTCGGAAGGGTCACCTGGCTGATCGGCAAGGCGTACACGTCCTCGCCTCCGCCATCGCCTGGGACGTGGTCGGCTTTGTGCAGTGCCATGGCGTTCCTCGGAGGAAGGGCCGGCGGCGGCGCCGCCGGACGGTACCGCCATCGTCGGCCGGACCGGTCCGGCGCGCGTGCCGGGCGTCCGGGGCGCCCGGCCAACGAGTGACCGGGCTGGGCCACCCGCAGCAATCGGCGTGGCGATTCGCGCCGCCACTTGGGCGGGGCGGGGCACGGGCGAACGGGCCGGTCCGGAGGCGCGTTCGTTCGCGCCGGGGCGTCGCACCCCTTCGACCTGCCGTGCGGCCCCGGAGGGTTTTCTACGCGGGGGTAGATTAGGTCTGCCTAAGGAATGCGTGCCGGTGCGGCGGAAGGTTGGGGAAAGCATGTCGGGCAGAGGCCAGGAGCAGCGGCGGCCGCACGGGGAGCTGGTCGCGGATGTGCTGGCGGTGCTGTGGGAGTCGGGGCGGCCGATGACGGCGCACGAGGTGAACGCCGCCCTCGGTACGGGGCTGGCGCGGACGACGATGGCCACGATCCTGACCCGTCTGCACGAGAAGGGCACCCTGCGCCGGGTGCCGGCCGGGCGGGGCTTCGCGTACGAGCCGGTGGAGGACGCGGCGGGGCTCGTGGCCGGGCGGATGCGGCGGGAGCTGGAGAGCGAGCCACAGCGTGATCTGGTGCTGAGGCGCTTCGTGTCGTCGCTGTCCGAGGACGACGAGGAGACGCTGCGCCGCCTGCTGCTGGAGGCGGAGGGCGGTCCGGCGTGACGCTGGTGCTGGTTCTGGTGCTGCTGGTCCTCCTCCTTCCGTGGGGCGGGGCGGCGGTCGCCAGGCGGTGCGCCGCGCTGCTGCCGCCGCGCTGGGCGTGCTGGGTGCTGACCGGTGCGGCGGTGCTGTTGGCCGGCGGTACGGTCGCGGTGCTGGTGGGGCTGTTCCACGTACCGTTCCTCGCGTCTTTGGAGCGGCTGCCGCTGCGGCGGGTGCTGGAGGTGTGGCCGGCGGCCGTTCCGTTCGCCGGTGCGGCGGGGGTGACGCTCCTGGTGCAGTCGGTGCTGCTGGTGCGGCGGTGGCTCACGCATCGTTCCTTGCTAAGGCGGGCCTGGGAGGCCGCGGCGGACGGAACCGGGGACGGCGATGTGCTGGTGGTCCCGGGCTCCGACGTCGACGCGTTCGCGCTGCCCGGGTACCGGGGGCGGCGCGGCCGGGTCGTCGTGACGTCCGGGATGGTGCGCGTCCTGAAGGAGGGCGAGCGGGAGGTCCTGCTGGCCCATGAGCGGGCTCATCTGGCGGGGCGGCACCACCTGCTGTCCGCCGTCGTCGATCTGGCCGCCGTGGTGCACCCCGCCCTGCGGAGTCTGCGTGCGGCGCTGGTCTTCCATCTGGAGCGGTGGGCGGACGAGGCCGCCGCGTCGGTCGTGGGTGACCGGCGGGTCGCCGCGGCCGCCATCGCCCGGGCGGCGCTCGCCGGTGCGTCCCGGGGGCGTGCGGACGGGTACCCGTTGCTGTCGGCCGCGAGCGGTCCGGTGCCGCAGCGGGTGCGGGCCCTGCTGTCGCCCGCACCGGCGCCGCCGCGTGGAGGTGCGCGGCGCGCGGGGGTGCTGGGGATGGCGGGGACGGTCGCCGCGGTGGCGTTCGGTTCGCTCGCCCTGGCGTACGCGCTGCACGAGTACGTGGAGTACGCGGCGGGCCGGCTGCTCGGGGTCCCGTCCGGCTGCTCGGGCCTGTGGAGCGTGATGGAGTCGCTGTTCGGCGGGTAGGCGGTACGGGCGGGCCGGCTCTCCTCGGGGTCAGGTCGCCGTGGCGGTGGCCGGGCGGGATCTCGTGGCGGCGAGGGCGGTGTCGTAGCGGCGCAGCAGGAGCAGGGCTGTGGCGGCGAGGCCGGTGAGGAGGCCGAGCCAGATGCCGAGGGTGCCGAGGTCGAGGGCGTAGGCGAAGAGGGCGGTGGCGGGCAGGCCGACGGCCCAGTAGCCGATGAGGGTGATGCGGAAGCCGCTCCTGGTGTCGTCGAGGCCCCGGAGGAGTCCGATGCCGATGTTCTGGGTGCAGTCGAAGAACTGCAGGACCGCGGTGACGATCAGGAGGTGGGTGGCGATCGTGAGGGCCCCGTCGGATCCCGTGTCGAGGAAGGGTGCCAGGACGATGCGCGGGAGGGTGAGGTAGACGGTGCCGACGAGGGTCATGATGGCTCCGGCGCAGGCCAGGGCGGTGTTCTTGATGCGGCGGGCGGCGTCGTGGTCGCCCAGGGCGAGTTCGCGGCTGACGTTGATGGACGCGGCGTGGGACAGGCCGACGGCGACCTGGAAGACGATGTAGACGAGCTGGTTGACCGCGGTGTGGGCGGCGAGCGCGTCGGGTCCGAAGGAGCCGGCCATGAGGGCGGTGACGGAGAAGAAGCCCGCTTCGGATCCGTAGGTGGCGGCGATGGGGACGCCGAGGCCGATCAGACGCCTGACGGTGGCTGTGTCGGCGCGGGGGTCGAGGCTGAGATGGGGGGCGAGTGCGGGGTCCTTCTTCGCGGCGAGGTACAGGGCGAGGAAGGACAGCAGGTAGACGGTGGAGGTGGCGATGCCGACGCCGGTCAGGCCGAGGCGCGGCAAACCGAAGGTCCCGTGGATGAGGACCCAGTTGATGGCCGCGTTGACGGCGATGGAGGCGAGGGTGATCCGCAACAGGGCCTGGGGGCGGCGCATTCCCACGGTGAACTGGCGGATGACCTGGAACCACAGGCAGGGCAGCAGGCCGGGCGCGAGGGCGTAGATCATCGTCCGGGTGAGGCCGACGACGGCGGCGTCCTGTCCGAGCCAGGTCAGCAGGTGCCCGATGGCGATCATGACGAGGGCGCCGACGAGGCCGGCGAGGGTGGCGACAGCGAGGCCGGCGCGGACGATGCCGCGGATCTCCTCGCGCGGTGCGGCCTGGTCCGATCCGCCCGTGTCGTCCTTGTCGTCCTTCTCCGCGCGGGCCGCCGCCGCGGCGATCTGGTTGCCGACGGAGGTGACGAGTCCGACGCCCATGGTGCGGATCTGGTTGAAGAGGACGATGGCGAGGCCGCCGGCGGCGAGTTCGGTGGTGCCGAGCAGGCCCATCATGATCGTG
Source organism: Streptomyces sp. NPDC048659 (assembly GCF_040650575.1). NCBI lineage: Bacteria > Bacillati > Actinomycetota > Actinomycetes > Kitasatosporales > Streptomycetaceae > Streptomyces > Streptomyces sp. NPDC048659. Next base: position 9,915 of record NZ_JBEZHM010000090.1, read on the forward strand.
TCGGTGGTGGTGAGCGCGACCTGGGCGAGCTGGGTGAGGGCGAGCGGGACGGCGAGGACGGCCAGGGCGCGGCTGTCGCGGACGAGGGTGGCGAGCTGCTGCATCGGGTGTCAGTTCCTGCGGAGTTTGGTGAGGGCCTCCTCGGCCTCGGCCTCGACGGCCGGGTCGAGCAGGGCGCGGGCGGTCATCCAGTCGTCGTCGAAGACGGTGTCCAGGTACTTTTCGCCGCCGTCGTTGATGAAGGCGACCATCACGCTATCGGGGGCGAGGTGGGGCAGTCGGGCCAGGGCCTCGTGTACGACGCCGCCGGCGGAGCCGCCGATGAGCAGGCCGCAGTGGCGGGCGACGGCCCGGGCGGTGGCGAACGCCTCGATATCGCCGACCTTGGCGCCCTCGTCGATGAGGTCGTAGTCGACGAGGAGCCCGATGGTGGCGCCTTCGGGGGTGCCGGTGCCGGACTGGTAGTAGTCGTGGGCGGGCGGGCCGAAGGCGATGGAGCCCTTGGGTTCGACGCCGATCACCGTCAGGCCGGGGACGGTCCGCTTCAGTTCGCGGGCGGTGCCGCACAGGCCGCCGCCGGTGCCGACGGCGCCGATGAGGACGTCGACGCGGTGGTCGAGGGCCTGCGCTATCTCGCGGCCGACCTCGTGGTAGCCGACGGCGTTGCTGGGGTTGTTGTGCTGCTCGGTGAAGTAGGTGTTGTCCTTGCCGCGGGCCATGGACTCGGCGAGTTCCTCGCGCGCGGCGGTGTGGAGTTCGTCCCCGTCGGCGTCGGCGGCGTCCACGTGGACGAGTTCGGTGCCCATGGCCTTCATGCCGCGGAGTTTGTCGGCGGCGGCGTGGTTGTCGACGACGGCGGTGAAGCGGTAGCCGCGTTCGGCGGCGATGACGGCGAGGCCGAGGCCGGTGTTGCCGGAGGTGGACTCGATGATGTGGCCGCCGTCGCGCAGGTCGCCGCGGTGTTCGGCGTCGTCGATCATCTGGCGGGCCATGCGGATCTTGGCGCTGCCGGTGGGGTTGAACATCTCCAGCTTGAGCAGGAGGCGGGCGCCGTTGTCGGTGCGGGCGAGTTCGAAGAGCGGGGTGCGGCCGATGAGGTCGGTGACGCGGGTGACCACGGGCGGGCGGGTGAGGGCGTCGGTCATGGCGGGCGGCTCCGGGGTGGGGGTGAGGGGGGTCAGCGGTCGAGGCGCCAGCGGGGCCGGGGGGTGTCGTCGGGGTGGTCGATGACGACCTTCGGCGGCAGCGGCAGTTCGTGGAAGGGCGACTCGTTGGAGTCCATCTGGTAGCCGGCGGTGTTCGGGTAGACGATCAGGTCGCCGACGCGCGGGCGTACGGGGAAGGTGATCTTGCGCCAGGTCAGCAGGTCGGAGTCCAGGCAGCTGGCCCCGCCGACGCAGGCCCGGTAGGGCTCGGGGGCGGCGGGCCTGGCGGACGCGCGGGCGGGGACGGGGACGGGGGCATGGGCGGGGATCAGCTGCGGGTCGGGGAGGTACTCGCTGGCGAACCACTGCTCGGACAGGCTCAGGCTGGTGCCGTCGACGGTGACGATGCCGTACCCCTCGCGGTCCTTGACCCCCTGGACGGTGAAGACAGAGGAGCCCGCCCGGTCCAGGAGCGCGCGCCCGGGTTCGATCAGCAGCGTCACCCCGGCCTGCCGCAGGAGCTCGGCGAGGCTCGCGTGCCGGCCGGCCGGGCGGCCGGACAGGACGGCGGCCAGGGCGTCGGCGCCGGCGACGGGTGAGTGGTAGGGGTAGAAGTCGTTCTTCGTGAAGGTCTTTCCCCCGTGGTAGTCGCCGGGGTTCTGGCGGTCGAGGAAGTCCGTCCAGGGGCCCGCGGGGACGTAGTCGACGGCGAAGCCGCCGCCGATGCTGATCCGGTCGGCGCGCAGCCCCCGGGCACGGGCCTTGACGCAGCGTTCGACCAACTCCCCCGCGAGGTCGGTGCGCTGCTGGGGGTCGTAGCCCGACAGGTGGAAGGAGAAGCCTTCCATGCGGATCCGGTCGCCGGCCTCGGCGCAGTCGCGGAGGGCGGCCTCCAGGTCCTCCTCGTCGAGGCCGAAGCGGCTGTCGGGCTGGGACGGGGGGTGGACGCGCAGCAGTACGCGGGGTGGCCGGGTCCGGGGCGGGGTGAGGACGCGGTCGAGTTCGTCGAGGGCGTCGACGGCGATGAGCGCGCCCTGCCGGGCGGCGACGCGCAGCAGTTCGGGGCTCTTGGACGGGCCGGTGACGACGAGGTCCTCGCCGCGGACTCCCTGGCCGAGGGCGGCGCGGAGTTCGCCGAGGGAGGCGACGTCGACTCCCGCGCCGAGGGCGGCGCAGCGTTCGGTGAACACGCCCGCCTTGTTGGCCTTCTTGGCGTAGTAGACGCGGCCTCGCACTCCGGCGTCGGCGAGGGCGGCGTGGAAGGCGGCCAGGTTGGCGTCGAAGCGGTGCGGCAGCAGGTAGTGGAAGGGCCCGCCGAGGCCGTGGGCGAGTTCGGTGAGCAGGCCGCCGGAGTGGAGGCGGTCGGCGAGGGGGTCGGGGTGGACCGGCAGGGTCAGCGCCACAGGGCCACCTCGGTTCCGAGGCGCTGCTCGGCGGCGAGCTGGGCGAAGCGGTGGCCGAGGGCTATGTCGGTGACGACGAGGCCGCTGTTGTACGCGAAGATCCGCTGCCCGGGTGCGGTGCGGGCCCGGGCGGCGCCGGAGAGGGCGGCGGGGAGTTCCAGGTCGACGGGCGGGAAGCCGCCCTCGGGGTCGGCCATGTCGGTGCCGGTGACGCGCATCTGGGCTTCGCTGGTGGCGATGACCCGGTCGGCCCGGTGGAGGGTGGAGGGCGCGAGGCCGTGGCCGACGAGGATCGCGGTGGCGCCGGGCTTGAGCGCGTCGGCCTCGACGGCGGCGGGCGTGTGGGGGCCGGCGGTGGCGACGATGACGTCGGCGTCGCGGGCGGCGCGGCCGAGGTCGGTGACGAGTTCGATGTCCCGGTCGGGGAAGTGGCGGGCGAGTTCGGCGCGGACGGCGGCTATGCCGTCGGGATGGGTGCCGGACAGCAGCAGCCGGTCCAGGTGCGGCAGGGTGGTGACGAGGAAGGGCAGGGCGAGGCGGCCCTGGGTGCCGGTGCCGATCACGAGCGCGGTGGTGGCGCCGGGGGCGGCGCACTCGCGGGCCAGCAGGGCGGAGACCGCCGGGGTGCGCAGGGAGCCGACGCGGGCGCAGTCCATCAGGGCGACCGGCAGGCCGGTGACGTCGTCGTAGAGGGTGAGGGTCGTGTAGTAGTGCTGCTTGTCGCGGCTCTCGTGCAGGCCGTGCTTGTAGGAGGTCTTGATGGCGACGACCTCGCGGGCGCCGTCGCGGCCGAGCATGGCGTAGGAGACGGAGTGGCCGTCGGCGGGCTTGACGGTGAGCTTGCGCGGGTTGTCGGAGCGGCCCGCGGCGAGGGTGCGGTACGCCTGTTCGACGGTGTCGACGACGTCGGCGAGGCCGATGTCCAGGCCGGCGATGTCGGAGGCGGACAGTACGCGCAGGGTGGTGTCGTCCCGGTCCATGCGGGAGTCCTTTCGAGGGGCTGGGGCAGCGGGGAGCGGGTGCGGGTCAGGCGGTCCAGGCGGTGAGCGCGGCCTGGCCGTAGCCGTGCTCGTCGTGCTCGGCCGGCGGGCGGGTGGGGCGTCCTTCGACGCGGACGGAGGCGCGCTTGAGCCAGCGGTCGGTGCCGTCGTAGCGGGCCTGGAACGGCACCCGGCCGTGGACGACGACGTCGTTGTCGACGACCAGGACGTCGCCGGGGCGCAGGCTCACCGCGACGGACACGCGGGCCAGTTCGTCCTCCAGCCGCCCGTACGCCGCCCGCCATGCCTCGTCGGCCTCGTCGTACGGGGTGTAGGCGGGGTCGAAGCGCATGGTCAGGCCCTCGCCGCCGTCGAAGAGGGTGGGCACGGGCGCGGGGCGGCCGGCGAACCGGCGCGCCTGCTCGTAGGCGTCGTCGGGCAGGATCGGCACCACGCGGCGCTTGAGCTGTGCGATGTCCTCGTCCGCGAGCCGGGTGCGGCGGATGCTGGCGGCGGTGGTGGCGATGGCGTCGTGGTTGCGCATGCAGGCGAGGAGCAGCAGGTGGGCGCGCCCGGGGTGGAAGGCGTCCTCGGTGTGCGGGGTGAGGAGCACGTCGCTGGAGGCGCCGGTCTGCTCGTTCTCGTGTCCGGGCGAGGGCACGATGTTGTGGACGAAGCGGCCGTCCTGCTGGCCGTCCCAGGCGATCGGAGTGCCCATCAGGGCCGAGACGAGCAGCAGGACGACGTCCCACAGCGCGCCGGAGCCGGCGGCGGTCGACCAGTGCGCGGGTGTGGGGCCGAGTTCGGTGTCGTCGGGGCGCAGGCCGCGCAGGACGAACAGGCCGTCGGCGGTGTCGACCGGGCGCAGGGCCGTGCCGAGGGCTTCGGCGAGCCGGGCGCGGGTGCCGGGGAGGGCCGCCAGCAGTTCGGGGGAGGTCGCCGAGCCGTGTTCGGCCAGGAGTCGGGCCGCGGCGGCGGTCAACTCGGCGGCGGTGGCGGGGTCGAGAGGGCGCACGGGGGCAGGGCAGGTGGGCACGGTGGCACCTTCCGGAGCGGGGCGGAGCCGAGCGCGGGCGTGCGGCGGTGCCGCACCGGCTCGAAAGCGGCGGGAGGAGGCGGGGAGTGGTCACGGCAGAGCGGCTCGGAGCGCTGCCGGACACCAGGAACGTAGCCCCACCACTTAAGTTAGGCAACCCTAACCCGACAGGTGGACTACATCAACGTAGTCGAATTTCGGTCACGGTCGAGACATCGGACGATCCGTCACATCCCTTACCGACCAGCGGTTTTGTCGGCACATCATGCCGGGCGGGTGACCTCGCGGGGAGTGGGACGCGGTTGCGCAGGATGGCCGAGTTCGGTTAGGTAAGCCTAAGCAAACCCGAGATTGAGTGTGAGAGAAGGACCTGACGTGGGCGTCACCAGACGACAGCTGCTGTGGGCCGGAACCGGCATCGGAGCGGCGGGACTTGTCGCCGCCTGCGGCGGCGGCCAGGACTCCGCGGGCTCCGCGTCTCCCGGTGCCGCCGGGGACAAGCCCCGCTCCGGGGGCACGCTTCGGGTCGGCGCGCTGGGGCGGGCGAGTGCCACCACCCGCGACCCGCACGGCACTCAGGCCAACGAGAGCGACTATCTCGTGCTCGCCCTGGTCTTCGACACGCTGACCGTCCCCGGGGCGACCTCCAACACGGCGCCGCGGCTGGCCGCTTCGTGGCAGTCGTCGCCGGACCTCAAGACCTGGAAGTTCACGATCGCGAAGAACGCGGTCTTCCACGACGGCACCCCCGTGACCGCCGAGGACGTCGTGTGGTCCCTCCGGCGGCTGCGCGGCACTCCCTCCGGCGCGGCCCGGCTGCCCGGCATCCAGGCCGAGAACATCAGCGCCGAGGGCACCGATACCGTCGTGCTGCTCTCCGACTACGCCAACGCCGAGTTCCCGCTGCTGACCCGGTTCGCCACCTTCGTGATGAAGAAGGGCACCAAGGACTCCGAGCTGGACAAGGCGCCCGGCACGGGACCGTTCAAGCTCGACTGGTTCCGCGGCGGCAACGCCCGTCTCGTGCGCAACGACCGGTGGCACGGCGGGGCCGTGCACCTCGACGCGATCGAGGTGACCATGTTCGAGACACCCCAGGCCATGGCCAACGCCCTGCTCGCCGGCCAGATCGACCTCGCCTCCAACGCCGGAGCGGTGGCCGCCCGCACCGCCGGGACCCGCAAGGACATCCAGATCCTGCGCCGCCCCGACGACATGGCGATGCCGATCGTCATGCGCACCGCCAAGGGCAGCCCCTTCGCCGACGTACGGGTACGCGAGGCGATGCGCCTGGTCGTCGACCGCGACGCGATGGTCAAGCAGGTCCTGTCCGGCTACGGCACCGTCGCCAACGACATCCTCGGCACCGGCGACCCGGCCTACGCCACGGGCATCCCCCAGCGCACCCGCGACCTGGCCAAGGCCCGGCGCCTGCTCGCCGACGCCGGGTTCGACCTGGGCCGGACGTACGAGCTGGTCACCACCGAGGACATCGCCGGGCTCGCCGACTCCGCGACGCTCTTCGCGAACCAGGCCCGCGAGGCGGGGATCAAGATCAAGGTGGTCAAGCAGGAGTCCGGCGCGTTCTGGGAGAAGACCTGGAAGACCGGCGACTTCTACACCACGTACTGGGGCACCAACGACTCGGTCGTCTTCTTCGCCTCCAAGACCATGGTCGGCGAGGCCGGGCAGAACGAGGCCGGCTGGCAGGACCCCGGTTTCGACGCCGCCTACCGCGAGGTCATCGGCACCGCCGACCCCGCCCGGCGCGCCGCGTCGCTGAAGGAGCTCCAGCGGATCGAGTACGACCGCTCCGGCTACCTGCTCTGGGGCATGGCCGACGGCATCGACCTGGCGGCGGCCAAGGTACGGAACCTGCCGAAGCTGGCCGGCTACGGGCGCGTCCAGCTCGAAGGCGTGTGGCTGCGTTGAGCCGGAAGGCCGGGACCGGCGCGGGGGCGGCCCCGGCGCCGGTGGCCGCCCCCTCCCCCTCCCCCGCCGACGGGGCGGTCGCCGTCCCGCGGCGACGCGGCCGTACCGTACTGGCCGTCGGGGGCGCCGTCGCACGCCGGGCGCTGATGCTGGCGGTGCTGCTCGCCGTGGTGTTCGCCGCCGTCGAGGTCCTGCCCGGCGACGCGGCGACCGCGTCGGCCGAGCGCGGGGAGAGCGCCGCGGACCTGGCCGAGCGCAGGCGGCTGCTGGGCCTGGACCGGCCGGTGTGGGAGCGGTTCGGCGACTGGATGGCCGCGCTGCCCACCGGCGACCTCGGCACCTCCGCCCGGGGGCAGCGGGTCACGGAGCTGCTCGCCGACCCGCTGCCCAACACGCTGGTCCTCGCGCTGACCGCGTTCGGGATCACCACGGTCCTGGCCCTGCTGCTGGGCTGCTGGGCGGCGAGCCGGCCGGGCGGAGCGGCCGACCGGGTCGTCTCCCACGCCTCCACCGCCGCGTTCGCGGTCCCCGAGTTCGTCGTCTCGGCCGCCCTGCTGCTCGTCCTGTCGCTGTGGACGGGCTGGCTCCCGGCCGTCACCGTCACCGGCGGCGACGGCCGGCCCGCGACCTGGACCATGCTGATCATGCCGGTCCTCGCCCTCGTCATCCCGCAGACCGGCTGGAACACCCGGGTCGTGCGCGGCGCCCTCGCCGACCAGGCCGCCGCTCCGCACGTGGCGGCCGCCCACCTCGACGGGCTGCCCCTGCGGCAGGTCCTGCTCCGCCATCAGCTCCCGGGCGCGGTACCCGCGATCGCCACCGGCATCGCCACCTCCACAGGGCTGCTGTTCGGCGGGGCGGTCGTGGTGGAGACCCTGTTCAACTACCCCGGCATCGGCACCGTCCTCGCCGGCGCGGTCGCCGCACGCGACACCCCGCTGATCGCCGGGGTGGTCGTCTGCACCGGCGCCGTCATCAGCCTCGTCCTCCTGGCGGCCGACCTCGTCCGCCACGCCACCCTGGGAGCCCGCGCATGACCGCCGCCCCGCCCGCGGCCGTACGCCGCCCCTCGCGCCGCGCGAGGACCCTCGCGCTGGTGGCGCTGGCGGCCCTCCCGCTGCTGGTGTCGCTCGCCGGGCCGCTCCTCGCCCCCCACTCCCTCGACACCCCGGTCACCGCCCCGTTCGCCGCGCCCGGCGGCGGCGCCCCGCTGGGCGGGGACCAACTGGGCCGCGACGTCCTCAGCCGCGTGCTGCACGGCGGCACCCGCCTGATCCTCGGCGCGCTCCTCGTCGCCGTCGTCACCACCGCCACCGCCGCGCTCGTCGGATGCGTCGCGGTGCTGCGGCCGGCGCTGGGCCGGCTGGTCGAGCGCTGCGCGGACGTCGCGATCCTCCTCCCGTCCCTGCTGGGCATCATGCTGATCGCCCTGGCCTGGCCCGGCGGCGGCCGGTGGGCCGTGATCGTCGCGGCCATCGCCCTCGGGGTGCCGTACGCGGTCCGGATCGTGGCCGCCGCCGCGGCCCCGTCGGCCTCCGCCGGGTACGTCGAAGCGGCCCTCGCCCGCGGCGAGTCCACCCCGTACATCGCCCTGCGCGAGATCCTGCCCAACCTCCGCGCCACCGTCCTCACCCTGTTCGGGCTCCGGTTCGTCGAAGCCGTCTACGTGATCTCCATGGCCGGATTCCTCCAGATCGGCCCCCAGCCCCCCGCCTCCGACTGGTCGTTGATGGTCCGCGAGAACGCCTCCGGCATCCTCCTCAATCCCTGGGCCGTGATCGCGCCCAGCACCGCCATCGCCCTGCTGGCCGTCACCGTCAGCCTGGTCACCCACTCCCTGTCCCCCGACAGCCCAGCGAAGGCGGTGACCCGCTCATGAGCGGCCCCACCCCGGCCTCCCCCGGCGACCGACATCCCGTCATCACCCTCACCGGCCTGGAGATACGCCTCCCCCACGGACCCGTCCTGCTCCCCGCCACCAGCGCGCGGATACCCGCCGGCCGGGTCACCGCCCTCATGGGCGCCTCCGGATCGGGCAAGACGACCTTGCTACGCGCCCTCGTCGGGCACCTCCCCCTCGGCGCCGCCGTCACCGGCGGCACCCTGGACGTCCTCGGCCACGTCCCGCACGAGCTGCCCGCGGACGCGTTGCGCGCCTTGCGCCGGGGCGCCGTCGCCTACGTCGGGCAGGACCCCGGATCCGCGCTCAACCCCCGAATGTCCGTGCGCCGTCTGGTGGCCGAGCTCAGCCCCCGGCCGACCGAGGACGGGGTCGCCGCCTTGCTGGCCGAATGCCGCCTCCCGGCCGGCGGCGGCCTCCTGGACCGGCGCCCCGGCGCCCTCTCGGGCGGCCAGCAGCGCCGCGTCGCGCTCGCCCGCGCGCTCGCCCGCGGCCCGGAGATCCTCCTCCTCGACGAACCGACCGCCGGGCTGGACGCCACCCTGCGCGACGAGATCGGGCGGCTGCTCCGCGACCTGGCCCTCGGCCGGGACCTGGCCGTCGTCGTCGCCACCCACGACCCCCGCCTCGCCGAGGCGTACGCCGACGGCGTCGTCCGTCTCACCGCCCCGGGCGCCCGGCCGCCCCTCAGCCCCACGACGGCGAGCGCGCCCCGTACCCGTACCGCCGCCGAGTCGCCCCCCGCGCACGCCGGGAGACCCGAACCGGCCGCCCGAGGGACGCTCGCGGTCGTGGGGGTGGACGCCTTCGCGCCCGCCGGCCGGGGGCGGCGCATCCTCCTCACCGGTGCGTCGCTCACCGCGCGGCCCGGCTCCTCCTGCGCCGTCGTCGGCCCGTCGGGCTCGGGCAAGACCACGCTGCTGAGGGTCCTGGCCGGCCTCCACCCTGCGCACACCGGGCGGCTCACCCTCGACGGCGTCCCCCTGGCCCCCGGCACCCGGCGCCGCACACGGGACCAGCGGCGCCGCATCCAGCTCGTGCCGCAGAACCCCCTCGACACGCTCAACCCCCTCCGTACGGTGGCCCAGCAGCTCACCCGTCCCCTGGTCCTGCACGCCGATCTGCCGAAGCGGGCGCGGGCGGGCCGGGTCGCCGAGCTCCTCGACCAGGTCGGTCTCCCCGCCGACTTCGCCGACCGCTACCCGGGCGAGCTGTCCGGCGGCCAGCGCCAACGCGTCTCCATCGCCCGCGCCCTCGCCTGCGACCCCGACGTCCTGCTCTGCGACGAGGTCACCTCGGCCCTCGACGCCGACACCGCGACCGGCGTCATGGACCTGCTGACGCGGCTGCGCGACGAACGCGGCATGACCCTGGTGACGGTCTCCCACCAGCAGCACCTCGTCGCCCGCTACGCCGACGTCGTCCATGTCCTCGACGGCGGCAGGATCACGGGCAGCGGGCCCTCGGACCGCCTGGTGCCCGCGTAGCACCGCCCGCCGCCGCCCCGGCGTTAAGGACCGCCCCGCGCCCACCCGTCCGCTACTCGGAGGCGTCGTCGCCGGTGGGGGCGGCCCGGCGGACCAGCCGGAAACTCCGGTCCGCCGGGGGCTTCCGGCCCGGCCGGCGCGGCCGGTACGCGCTGGGCACGTAGCCGACGCGCCGCGATGTCCTCAGTGCTCGCGCGGCGGCGACGAGGGCCTGGAGCGCCGCAGACGCACGGTGCAGGGCGCGGAAGCGCTGCGGCCGGAAGCCCGCCAGCCGGACGGCCTCGCTGTCGGTGCTGCCGTTGCCCAGGGCGACCAGCAGGACCCTGAGCATCGCGGGCGTGTGCTGCTCCCCCGCGCGGACTCCGTGCGCGGCGGCGAGGGCACGGGCCGCGCACAGGGCGGTCGCGAACGCGGGGTCCCGGTCGGTCCATTCCTCCAGGACGTGCGGGGGTACGCCGGCCCAGACGGCCGCGGCCGCCGGGCCGAGGCCCTGGGCGGTGGCCTGGAGCACGCCGCCCATCCGCGCCAGCGTGACGTCCCGCTCGTCGGGCGGGCCGCCCAGCGCGTCCTGCAGGATCCGCTCGACTGCACCACCGTCCCTGAGCCATTCCGCCGCCCGCCGCGCGTCCGGCGGGGTGTCGGCCGGCCTCGGCTCGGGCTCGTTCGGCTCGTACACCGCTGCTGCTCCCTCGACGTACGTGGCACTGTCCGGTCCGTACCGCCGCGGCCACGGTGGGTTCGGGAGCCACGGCACGCCGCTCAGCCGGCTCCCGAACCCACCGAGCCCGTTCCGAAGGGGAGGCGGTCGGTGGTACGGCGTTCCCGGCCGCCTACTTCACGACGGCGGCGGCGAGCTTGGAGAGCGGCTCGGCGAGCGCGTTGACGCCGTCCGAGAGCTCCTTGCGCTGCTCCTTGCCGACCTTCTCGTACGAGGTGAAGACGTAGCTCGTCTTGTCCGCGCGGTACTTGTCGAGGAGCGTGTTGAGGGCGGCGAACTGCTTGTCGAGCTCGGCGACGAGCCGGGGGTCGTTCTTCGAGGCGACCGGCTTCAGCAGCTCGAAGGACTTCTGGGCGCCCTCGACGTTGGCCTTGAAGTCGAC
>NZ_JBEZHM010000091.1:0-20200 GCF_040650575.1 Streptomyces sp. NPDC048659
GGGGGCTCCGGGCTCTCCTGCCGCAGCACGACCGCCCAGGGATCGTCCCTGCGCGCGGGGGGACCGCTCTCGATGACCTGGGCTTTCTCCCTGGGGAGAAGGCCCAAGAGGCCACTTTTGAATTGTCCGGCATAAGCCGCATTCCGCAGGTGTGGATTGGGACGAGCGGCTCGGTTGCCCGGCCGCGCTGGGCGACTGGTTGCCCGGTCGCGCCTGCCCGCTTCCTTCCTCCGCGGCCGATATCGGGCGGAGGGGCTTCCTGCCCTTGCCTTGCGGCTGGTGCAGTCCACGGGCGTTCTACTCCCCCGTCCGGGGGGCGAGCCCTCACTCGCAGAAGCGGGGCGGTTCAGACTCTAAGTCGACTTGCGATCAAATCGGCGCATTGCAATCGCTGTTCACCTTTATACACCAATTGTCAGTGGTGCCTGAAAGGGTGCCTTTCATGAGCGAGACAACCACGGTCGTGGTCAAAGAAGCCTTGGACCCCACCCCCGCCCAGGCGCTGGTCCTGCAGCGGTACGCCGACGCGTCACGGCATAGCTTCAACTACGCCCTCGCGCGCAAGCGGGCGGCGCAGCAGTTGTGGAGCCGGGGGCGTGACCGGCTCGTCGCCGAGGGGCAGACGCCGGCCGAGGCTGCGCGGAACGCGCCGAAGGTGAGGGTCCCAGGGCAATTCGACATCCAGAAGTTCTTTCTCGCCGAGCGGGACAAGCCCCTGTGTGGGCCTCTGCTGCAGGGCCAGGAGCGGCCGCGTCCGTATCCGTGGTGGAAGGGGGTGCACGCGGTGGTGTGCCAGCAGGCGTTCCGGGACGCGGACGTGGCCTTCGCCAACTGGAAGAACTCGTCGCGCCGTAAGGGCGGGCCGGTCGGCTTCCCTCGGTTCAAGCGCCGGGGGAAGTGCCGTGATTCCCTTCGTATGTTCAGCATCAGGCTTGTTTCAGACGATTTGCGGCATGTGCGTATCGGTGGGGAGCGGGGCGGGCAGCCGGCGTTCACGGTGCGGCTGCACCGGTCCGCGCGGCGCCTGGCGTTGCTGCTGGCGCGCGGCGGGCAGACGAAGTCGGTGACGGTCGCCCGGGAAGGGCACCGGTGGATGGTGGCCTTCAACGTCCGTGTCCCTGCCGGTCCGCCGCCGCGGGCGACTCGGCGGCAGCGCGAGGCGGGAACGGTGGGAGTGGATCTGGGTGTGAAGGTGATCGCCGCGCTCTCGGACCCGCTGCTGATCAACAGCAAGGAGACCCATCTGGTTGAGAATCCTCGGCATCTGGAGAACACCCGGCGGCAGCTGCGGAAATGGCAGCGGCGGATGGCCCGCCGGTATGTGCGTGGGGTCAGCTTCGCCGAGCAGTCCCATGGCTGGAGGGAAGCGCGGGACCAGGTGGCCCGGCTGTACGCGCTGGCGGCCGCGCGCAGGGCCTCCACCCAGCATCTGCTCACCAAGCGGATCGTGACCCAGTACGACCACGTGGCCCTGGAGGACCTGAGGGTGAAGAACATGACCGCCTCCGCCCGCGGCACCGCCGAGCAGCCCGGCCGCAACGTGAAGGCCAAGTCCGGGCTCAACCGGGCCATCCTCGACGCCGGCTTCGGGGAGATCCGCAGGCAGGTCGAGTACAAGGCGCTGATGTACGGGACCAGGGTCACCATCGTCGATCCGGCCTATACGTCCCAGACCTGCAACCGCTGTCGTCACGTCGACGCGAAGAGTCGCCGCACCCGCGACCTGTTCACTTGCACCCGCTGCGGCCACGCCACCCACGCCGACATCGGCGCCGCCAACAACATCAAGGCCCGAGCCCAGCACGTAGACCCGCCGACCGCTCCGTAGCTCTCGCGGGCGAGTCGCCCACGGCCCCTCGGCGAGCACCTCGCAGACAGGCTCGCCCTCTGAGGACGCCACCCAGCGAGTAGCCGAGCCCGCTCTACCACCCTGCGGCGGTCGGCGGCGGAAGAGTCCCAGGCGGACTGCCCGAGGTACCAGCAGCAGCCGGTTCTCCCGTTCGCGGTCGAGGGAGATCTGGGTGCCGGGCCCGTCGCCGGCGGGGCGGAGGTCTTCGGCGGTGAGGGTGAGGCGGCGGATCCGGGCCCGCTGGAACGCCATCGCGTCGAGGAGCCGGAACGCGGCCGTGCGCAGGTCGTCGGTGTGGGCGGAGGGCTGGGGCAGGGCCCGGGTCCGCTCGACGCTGGAGCCGTCGGCGAACCGCACCGCGAGCGTGGTGCGGCGGGCGACCTGCTCGCGGCCGCGGACCCGGCCGGCGAGGGTGACGGCCAGGTCCAGGAGCGCGGCGCGGACGCGGACCGGATCGACGGTGTCGACGGCGAAGGCGTGCGCGGCGCTCGTGGACTCGGGCATCCGGTCCGCGGTCACGCCGCGCGGGTCGATCCCGCGGGCGCGGTCGCGCAGGGTGCGCCCGGCCTTGCCGCCGAGGATGCGGCAGGCGACGGTCTCGTCCATCGCGGCGAGCGCGCCGATGGTGTGCAGGCCGTAGTGCTGGAGGCTCGCGGCCTGGGCGGGGCCGATGCCGTGGACGGCCTGGACAGGCAGCGGCGCCAGGAACCGCTCAGCCGCCTGGCGGTCGGGCAGGGTGAGGACGCCGGACCGGTCCACGTGGGCGGAGGCGGTCGCGGCGGTGGACCAGGTGTCGGCGACGCCGATGTGGACGTCGATGCCGTAGCGCGCGAGGGCCTGGACGCGGGCGCGCTGGGCGAGCTCGCCCGCGTCCACGCCGAACAGGCGCCGGGTGCCGGAGAGCTGGGCGAGGGCGGCCAGGGGCGGGAGCGGCTGGACGAGCGGGGTGTACTCGCCCAGCAGGCCGAGGATGCGGCGGTGGCCGTCGGGGGTGGTGTCGGGTCGGCATCGCACGTGCCAGATGAACCGGTCGCGGTCACCGGGGCGGGCCGTCATGCCGCGGCCCTCTCCCCACGGGCCCGGTCGGACCGGGTGGTGCGGGCGGCGCGCGCCGCCCGCAGGAGCTCTGGGCGTCCGCCGGCCGTCGGCAGCTTCCAGTACGGGTGGGAGCACACCTCGGCCGACAGGCGGATCAGGCGGCGGCGCAGCACGGCCGGTGCCGCCGGGCGGGGCCCGGCGAGCGCCTCGTAGACGGTGATCCAGCGGGTCTGAGCGTCGATGAGGTCGGGTGGGAAAGTCGTGCGCGCCATGCCACTATGGAAACACCTGTTCGAATATCTGCGCCAGCGCGTTGCGCCCCGATGAATGGGAACGGGAGTTCTACCCTGGCGCTGCCCCGCCGCGCCGCGCCCCGAGAAAGCCGACCGCCATGACCACCCCTGCCGCCGCCCCCAGGAACCTCGCGGCCCAGATGTGCCCGCCGGAGTACCTCGGCCGCTGCGCGATCTGCCAGAGGGACTGCCACCGGTACGGGTCCGGCGGATGCCCGCTGTGCCAGACCTGTGCCGCCACCTCCCCGGCTCTCCAGAAGAAACCGGCCGTCACCGGCGCCACGGCGGCGCCGTTCGCGATGGCGTGAGACCGTGCTCGACCTGCCCGACGACCTCGAACAGCTGGAGACCCTGGAACTGCTCCAGCGCATCATCCTGCGCGACATCCTGATCAAGAAGGAGCAGGTGGAGAAGCGCCGGGCCGCGATGCGCCCGGTGCGGACCCTCCCCGAGGGCCCGGGGTGGGTCGTCGCGTACCTGCGCGAGCGCGGGCGCCGGGTCCCGGCAGCCGTCCACATCGGCGACTGCACCCTCGCCGGAACGAACGCCAAGGCGATCAGCGCCGAAGAAGCACGCCGGATCCTGGCCGAAGGCCCGATACCCGGCTGCGACATCTGCCGGCCCGACCGCGAGCTCGGCATCCTCGGATAACGGTCCGGGCCGCCCGGAGGGCGACCGGCCCGGGCGGCCCCGCCACCTCCGCCACGTCGGAGGTCGATACGCCTCAGGGCGCCGCCGTGGTGTCGTTGCACGGCGGCTCGACGAAGTGCTTGTCGAGCTCGGTCTTCCAGTGCGCGGCGACGGCCTCGGAGGTCTGGCCTGACGGAACAGCCCGGGTGAAGCGTGCCAGCCAGGTCCCGCCGTCGGGGCCGAGGACCGACACCTCGTAGCGGCCGCCGGCCTGCATCTGGCCTTGTGCGCCCTGCGGCAGCCCGATCTCTGCCTCGGCCGGCAGGGTGCCCTTGAACACGGACAGGGTGCGGACCTTGAAGGTCCGCAGCCCGGCGTCGTCGCCCTTGGCCACGAACTGGCCGCGCTCGACGACGTCGACCAGGGCGAGGTTCTGCGCACGGGCCGCCTCGGCCGCGTCGGAGACGGTCGCCCCGCACAGCGACTCCACCGTGGCCACGTCGTCCCGCTGGTAGTAGGCGGCGCCGACGCCGGCCGCGGCGAGGGCCACGGCGAGGGCGGACCCGAGCACGATCTTGTTCATCTCAGCCCCAGAGCTTCTTGTAGCTGGTCTTGTCGACGTCGGGGATCCAAGTGATCTCGTAGCCGGGCGTCGGGCCCGTCTTCCACATCAGGGAGACGACGTTGTCGCTCTTGTGGCACAGGCCCAGAGCATGCCCGAGCTCGTGGAGCGCGACGTACCGGCGCAGGGCCTTCGAGGCGCCGCCGAGCTTCTGCCTGTTGAAGACGATGTAGTCGGTCGCCCCGAACCCGCCGTGCCGCTCGTACCGGCCGAGCGGGTCGGTCGCCCGGGTCCCGAGGTTGGCGTCCTTGAACTCGACGTCGTTCGACGTGAGCGCGGAGTCGGCCACGATCTTGATCTTCGAGCCGGAGTACTGCCACGCCGAGATCGCGAACTTTCGGGCGTCGTCGTAGCCGGTGTCGTCCGTCCATCGGATCTCCCCGTCATCGACGGCGGAGTCCCCCCTCGACTCGGTCTCGCCACCCACACACGCAGCCGCGGCAGCCGTACGCGCGGCCGCGGCCGGGGCGCCGGCCAGGGCCGCGCAGGCTGTGGCGGCGAGCAGCAGAGGCACCCATCTCGACATCACGGCACGTAGCGTAGTGACTACCGTGCATCACGGGCGTCGCTCGGCCGGACCGTCCCCCTACCGAGCGACGCACATCCCGGCCGGGCCGCGGCCGAAGCGCCATCACGGCCTCCACCGGGCCCGGCCGGTGCGGCTACGACGCCGGGGTGTAGTGGACGACGGAGTCCTCGCACGGCCCGTCCGCGTACACCGACAGGGCGTCGATCTCCGCCTGGTCCGCAGACAGGCCCCAGCGGCCCTTGTCCTCCGTCCACTCGGTGACGTACCGGCAGGCGGCCTCAGGGGCCGGCGGCATCCACTGGGCCGGGTCCTGGTCCGCCTTCGACCTGTTCGACCGGGCCATCACCGCAACGAGCGAGCTGGCGGCACCCTGGTCGTTCGCATACGCCTCACGGCGCGCGGGAGTCCAGGTGCTGGCGCCGGAGTCCCATGCCTCGGCGAGCGGCACCATGTGGTCGATGTCCAGCTTCGCCGCGTCGGTGACCACCTGGCCGTCGTAGTACGAGATCCACCGGCCGCCGGTCAGCTTGCAGCCAGCCTCGACGACCGGGGCCTCGACCGCCTCGTCGAGGAGCACCTCCGCACGGGTGTTGCAGCCGTCTGCCGGGTCCAGACCGGCGTTCCAGTGCTTGAACTTCGTCCGCTCGTAGCCGTCCCGGGACTCGGCGGCGACCGGGATCTGCTTGATCGCCTCGGCAAGCGGCAGCACCACGGCGCCCGGCGCCTGGGGCGCGGCAAGCGCGGTGTGCGGAAGGGCGAGCGGGGTCAGGGCGAGGGAGAGCGCGGCCAGGCCGCGGGCCATGTTCTTGATCACGAACACGTGGATAGCGGCCTGGCCTGCTGCGTGTCCGGCGATCACCGGAACTGTCGTCCGGGCGGGCGAACTCGTTCACCGCAGAAACGTCGCGCCCGCAGCGCCCAGGGCGACGGCCTCCGCAGGCTATCGGTCTGGGGCAGGGGCAGGGTGCCGAAGCCTTGCGTGACGCGCTCGGGCGCGGCTGCTGGCTGTTGCGTGCAGTCCGCGCCCGAGTCCGCCGCTGCGCGCCTGTCCCGCGCGCGGTCGGGACGGGCGACGGACACGACGACGATGAACACCCGGCCAGGACGAAGGAGATCCAGCCGACGGTGGTCATCCCGAGCACGGCGATGGCGAACACCACCCCCCGATCTGGCCGGCGCTCAACCGCAGGGAGCTCCGCTCCTCCAGGCGGCCCAGCTCGGGAAAGTACGGGGCGGATTCCCCGCATCAGAATGCGCCACCACCCCACCCGGCACAACGAACTCCCACCCCCAGCACTCCACCCCACGAAACACCCCGTCCGCTATTGCGTCAAAGCGGCCCTCACCTGCGTTCATTCACGTCCCCCGCACGCACGCGTGATCGAGACTAGAGTTCCAGCAGATCGTCCAGATATCCGACCAGGTTTCCCGGAAGCGAGGCTTTGTCGATGTCACGGAGGCGCTCGAGGGAGGCAGCCTCCAGCATTCCGCCGGAACCCAGCTCCAGTAGAGCGTTCAGTTGGGATTCGAGGGCGGCCGGATCCTGTTCACAGGCCGCCGCGATCGACAGCGCTCCCGCCAGCAGCATGACATCGGATCGCGAGTAATGACGTAGCCAGTCCACCGACGAGTCGGCGCTGAGCTCTCGCCGACGGGGATCCGGGTCTGTCACCTGTCGGATCAACTCCACCATCTGAGCAGGCTTCACGCTCATGCTTCGGTTCCCTCACTCGGGTAGGGGAGATTGTGGCCAGAGGGCCATGGTATATGCGTCGCATTGGCCGCAGCAGGATCATAATGAGGACTGTCGGGGTTGGAAACTTGCCGGTGGTAAAGTTTTCCCGATTCGTCCTGATATTTACCGCCGACTTGTATGCGGTAAATATCCCCGCTCGCCGAATTCGACCCCTCGGGGGCCGTTCCGTCGGCCTCGTGAACGCGCAGGCGAGCAGTATTTCCTGTCTCGGGATCCGTCCATTTGTAGTTGACTCCGACCTTCGGTCCACCGTCCGGGTCGGGCTTGAAGCCGAGATTGATTGCGTCAGCCGGGAGGACAGACATCGGATTGTCACCCGCGCTCAAATCCCAGCCCCCTCCGTCAACGCGTTCGGGGCCGTCCACGCGGCCTCCCTCTCCGCCCTCGTCTTCCGTCTCTGAGGCATCAGCAGCGTCCGCGTCGGGAAGCAGGTCGGGCTCCGCGTCGGTAGCCTCCGCGTCCATGGACTCGGTGTCGGGCAACCCATCGGCATCGCGGTCAGGATCGTGGTCGGCCGCTTCGCTGGACTCCGGCTCCTGCGGGAGACCGGCCTCGTCCGGTCCCTCCGACGGCGGGCCGTCGACGCCCTGGGAGACCTCGTCGGCGCGGGCGCCGACGGCCCCTCCCGCGGTGGCCCTGTCCGCTGCGTCGACCGTGGCCCCGATCAGGGCCACGCCGGCTCCGGCCGCGGCTGCTACGGCATTGACCGTACCTTCGGTCACGGTGCCTGCCGTTTGGGCGAGTTCGTTGCCGGGGGCCGGCTCTTCTCCTGTCTCCGCGGCCTGTTGGTCGGCGCCCGTCGGGTCGTCGTGGTCCGTGCGTTCCGCTTCGGGTGAGGTCGCGGAGTCGGACGGGGGCGTGTCCTGAGCAGCGTCGGGCTCGGCCTCGGAGTGCGGTTCCCGTTCGGGGTCGGGTCGGAGTTCGTGATCGCGTCCGAGTTCCCCTTCGGGTTCGGGGTCCTGTTCCGCCGCCGGCTCCGGCTCGGCTTCGGATTCCGGTCCGGCGTCCGCGTTACGCTCCCGGTCAGGGTCGGGCACCCGCTTCGATTCCGGATCCGGTTCGGACTCGAACAGTTCGGGGTCGCGTTCGAGCTCCGGCTCCGGCTTTGCCTCGGGTTCTGACTCCGGATCCGGTTCGGTGTCGGGCTCCGCTTCCCGCTGAGGCTCCGGCTCCCATTCCTGCTCGGGCTGCTTCTCGGGTTCCGGCTCGGGCTGCTTCTCGGGTTCCGGCTCGGGTTCCGGCTCGGGTTCCGGCTCGGGTTCCGGCTCGGGTTCCGGCTCGGGTTCCGGCTCGGGTTCCGGCTCGGGTTCTGACTCCTGTTTCTGAGGTTCCGGCTGTTCCGGGGTTTGCTCCTCGGGAGCCGGTTCTTCCTGTGGGGTGCCGGTCGGCTCCGGGGAGGGGGGTTCGGGCTGGTCGTGGGTGAGGCCGTCCGTTTCGGGCGGGGGCGGGTCCTTGGGGGTGCCGGGCGTGGTGGGTTCCTGGTGGGCTGCGGGCGGCTGCGCTTCGGACGGGTTCCAGGGCTCGGCCTCCTGGGGTGCGTCCATCGGCGGCGGGTCCGGGACGTGGTCGCCGTCCCACGGCTGTTCGGCGGCGTACGCGACGGGGCCCGTCTCCGAGTCGGTGTTCGTGTCCGTTGCCGCTTCGGCGTCCGCCGCCCCCGGCTCCTCCTCCGGTTCGTCGCCGTCCCGGGGCGCGTCCATCGGCGGCTCCGGGGGCGGAGGAGGCGGGGGCGGGGCGTCGATCGGACCGTCGAGTTCGCTCATGGGCGGGTCCCCTTCTCGCGGGCGCATTCCAGCGCCACCCGTACCGCCGTCTCCGCCGCCACCGCGCGCAGGCGGGGTCCCGCCGCGCAGGCCATCGTGAAGGCCCGCGTCACGTGTTCCTCCGTCGTGCCGCCTGTCACCGCCGCTACCGCGTCGCGCAGCCCGCTGCGTTCCACGTCGCCGACCCGGGCATGGACCCGCTCCTGCCGGTACCCCGGCAGGGCGTGGATCTGGAGGCGGTGGTCCGCCCCCGAAGTCCCGGTCAGGACCAGGCCCCGGGAGGCCCACTCGGCCTCGTGGTCCGGGTAGGTGTGCGGGCCGTCCGGAACGGATGTCCTGGCCTGGTGGATGACCCGGAGCACGTCCCGGAATCGGTAGTTCGCGTACGTGTAGCGCCGCGGGTCGCCGCCCGGCGGGTCGGTGCCCAGCAGTTCGGCGCGGAGCACGGTGTGCAGGCGCC
Source organism: Streptomyces sp. NPDC048659 (assembly GCF_040650575.1). NCBI lineage: Bacteria > Bacillati > Actinomycetota > Actinomycetes > Kitasatosporales > Streptomycetaceae > Streptomyces > Streptomyces sp. NPDC048659. The sequence goes on from NZ_JBEZHM010000091.1 coordinate 8,941, forward strand.
GGGCGAAGTCGCCGGGGTCGACCTCGTCGCGCATCAGGGACTCGCGGGCGGACACCGCACGTTCCACCCCGTACACCAGGGTGCATTCCAGGTCGCGGTCCGGGAGCGCCGTCAACGCGGCCCGGACCGGGTCGGACGGGCCCGGCGCGTCCTTGCCCATCGCCTGGGCCGAGGCCGCCACGTCCGTCCAGATCAGGTGGAGGGGCCCCACGGAGCGGTGGTGGGAGTCGTTCATCGTGCGCAGGGTGCACGGCTCGCGGCGGCAGGAGGTCCCGCACAGCGGGCTGCGGCTGCTCAGCAGCGGCGGCTCCGTCGACGCGTCCTCGGCGCTCTCGGTGTGCTCCCCGTGCGGGATCGCCGTCAGGACGGGCCGGTCCATGCCGTCGGCGGCGACGGCGGCCCGTCCGGGCGGCAGGGCCACGACGTTCTCGCTCTGCTCGGGCTGGAGGTTCATCGTCGCGCCGACCGCCCGCCGGTCGTCCTCCGCGGGCAGCCGGTGCATGATCTTCAGCGCGCTGTTCTTGATGACGTCGGGCAGGATCTTGCTGGGGATCTGCTCGACGATCACGACACCCTCGCCATACGCCCGGATCTCCGCCAGCAGGGAGGCGAAGAGCTCGACGGCGGCCGCCGCCGGCCCGTCCTCCACGTTCTTCAGGAGCCGGTGCGCCTCCTCCACCACCAGGACGTGGCGCAGCGGGACCCCGCCGGCGCCGTGGTGCACCCGCAGGTGCTCGACCAGGCGGATGAGCACCGCGCCGATGAGGAATGCCTTGTCCTGGTCATTGGTGATCGTCTCCAGTTCGAGGACCACGTTCCCGGCGAGCAGTCCGGCGATGTCCAGGGGATGGCCGCCCTCGAAGAACCGGCCCGGCGCGCCCTCCCGCAGCGAGCCCATCCGGACGTCGACGAAGCCCCGCACGTCCGCGGTGACCTCCTTGCCGTACCCGATCATCTCGACGACCTGCCGGGCGGTGGCCTGGAGTTCGCCCAGGGTCGGGTAGCGGGCCGTCCGCGGCTCGTCCGGCTCCTCCAGGACGTACTTCGGTTTGTGGGCCGGGCGCGGTTCGCCGGTGACGAGGTCCCATCCGGCGGCCGTGTAGCACTGGGACAGGGCCCGCGACAGCACCTGCGGGAAGGGCTCGTGCCCCTCGAACGCCGCGAGGAACAGGGCCCGCACAAGGTCCACGTGGCTCTGCAGCGGAAAGCCCGGCTCCGGCTCCAGCGGGTTAAGCGAGGCGGGGGCCACGTCCACGTCACCGGGCCGGATCACAGTGACGCTCCGGGCGCGCTCGGGTCCCCCCGCCGCGGCGAGGCGGCCCGCGATGCGCGCGTACTCGGCCTTCGCCGGCTCGACCGCCAGCCAGGGGATCGGCCGGTCGTGCGTGGACAGGGCGGTGAGCAGGCTCCGTACCGTCTGGGACTTGCCCGAGCCGGTCGCCCCGCAGACGAAGGCGTGCCGGTTGAGGGTGGAGCGGGAGACGTGGAGCCGGTCGGCGGGCATGAGGGCCTCGTCGAGGATGTCGCCGATAAGGAAGGCATCGGCGTCGTGTCCCGTGTCGTCGGAGGTGACGTCGAACCGGTTCGGGGCCACCGTACGGATGCCCGGAAGCTCCCGGGCGGGCGGCCGGGCCAGCGCCGCGACCAGTTCGGCAGGGGCGATGAAGGGCACGCTGCCCGGCGGCCCGGCGGAGCCCGCGGCCGGGGCCGCCGCCGGTTGCGGCGTGACGGTGGTCAGCGCCTCGGCGAAGGGCATCGGCCGCCGCATCGGCACGAGGACGTACGGCAGCTCGTCGAGGTCGCCAGCGCCGCACAGCAGGGCCGCCGAGGCGAGCGCCGACTCGGGCTGTTCGGCGCCGACCAGCACGCGCACGTTCCACACCCCGGTGGCCAGGGCCCGGGTCAGCTCGCGGTAGCGGGCCTCGGCCCGGTCGGCCGCCACCCGGTCGGCAACGGAGTTCTCGCGCTGGCGCAGCCGGGGCAGCTGGACGGCGAGTGCCGCGCGCTCCTGGTCCAGTCGCTCGTACGGGACTGGCTCGGCCAGCACGAGCCAGGCGAAGGCATCCGGCAGGTGGGCGACCGCGTCGTCGAAGGAGCCGCGGCGTTCACCCGGCAGGGCGCGGTCGTCGTCGCCCAGGCGCAGGGCGTCGTGGGAGCCGGGGCAGGGGATCCAGAACGGCAGCCGTTCCAGCAGGGCGACCGTCTCGCCCGCCGGGACATCGCAGGCGGTGGAGCCGGGCGGGTAGCGCAGGGGGCGCTGCGCACCGTCCGCGGCGGGCTCGTCGCCCGCAGGCGGGAAGCCGGGCGCTCCGCCCACCAGGAAGTGCAGCGGCCGGTGCCGGCCCGTGCGTATCCATGCCGCGGCCAGACCCGCCGGGCGGTGCTCCCCTCCGGCTGAGGGCGCGGAGAGCACGGCGTGGGCCGCCGTGACGGCAGCCGTGAGCTGGGCGGCCGTACGGTCCTCCGTACGGCCGTCCTCGGGCCGCCGGGGCACGGTGATCAGGCGGTAGAAGCGGTACGCGTCGAGTCCGGCGGGCCGGGCCGCGCCCCCAGACCCGGCACCGGAGCTCACGTCAGGCTCGCGCGGGGGCGGGCGGAGAGCCGGGGCAGGAAGTTGATGCCGGGATTACAGTCCCCGAACACGACGCGGCGGCCCGCCGGCCCGGTTTCGACGAGGACCAGGCCGGTCACCGGGAGGGCCTGGAGCTGGGTGGGCTCGATCGCGAACTCGTAGACGCGGCTGAGGTTCTCGCCGGTCGTCGTGGACCGGGCGGTGGAGGTGTTGGTCGAGTCCTGCCAGCTGCGCGAGAGGGAGGTCGAGAAGGACCTGGAGCTGCCCCAGCTGCTGCCGGAGGTGCCGCCGCCCCTGTTGGAGCCGTCCGTGTCCGAGACGCCCTGCTGGCCTCCGTAGCTGCTGCCGCGGCCCTCGGTGAGGGTCTCTCCGACCTGCCGGGTCAGCTGGTTGACAAGGAACTTGTGCTCCTGCCCGATGAACTGCGCGGCCGCCTTGGCCTCCTCGCCGTTGCCCATGCGCATGAACACCGTCGCGCTGTCCGATCCGCCGGCGACCTGGACGGTGCCCTCCCGCAGGTGTTCGAGCAGGAACACGAGCCGGACACCGGCCGTGCGGGCCTCGCGCGCCATCGATTCCAGGGCGTCACGGCCGAGGTGGTCGGCTCCGGCGACGACGAGGGTCCCCGAGCCGTGCGCCATGGCGCGGGTGCGTAGCGCGTGAACCAGCCGGAAGAAGACGAAGCGGTCGGTGAGGTCCTTGCGGCGGCGCACGGAGTCATCGGTCGTGACGATCGTTAGTCCGCCGGGCCTCCACCAGTCCACGACGCGGCCGCCGCCGGGGACGGCGGCCTCCTGCCCCCTCGACGTGAGCAGCTCCGTCTGCGCCCGTACGTAGCGCAGTTCGTTCTGGACTCGCTCGCCCTGGCCCAGGAGATCGACGGCCCGGGTGATCGACTCGACCTCGGTGGGGCCGAGCGGCCCGGGCGTGCCGGGGGCGGGGTCGTAGACGCGGAGCAGCACGCGCAGCCCGGCGGCGAGCCGGGCGAAGGTGACGGGCCCTTCGAGAAGTTCCGCGACGGTCTGCACGAGGTCCACGTCGATGGTGTGGAGGTCCACGTCCGCGCCGGGAGGCCGCATGGTGCCCAGCGCCTCCGCCACGGTCTCGGCTAGCTCCTCGGGAGTGAACTCCGTGCTCAGATCGGCGTCGAGCAAGGCCCCGGGCATGGGTACGTGGGCGACGGCGATGTCGCGGCGCGCAGCGAGACTGGCGAGTTCGAGGGCGACGGCCTGCTGGGTGAGGTCCAAGACAACGAGCGGGGCGCCACCGCCGAGGAGCGGTCCGCCGACTGTGGCGAGCAGGCTGGCCCAGCCGTTGCCCGTCCCGCCGAACACGTCGATCCGGCTGGGACCGGAGGCAAGAGAGAGAGGGAACCAGGTGTCCAGCGTGTCGTTGTGCCGCAGGTGCTCTGCATGGTGGGCATCGATCCGGCTCTGCCAGGCACGCCGGCGCTCCTGGTAGTCCCGCCGGGCGCTGGTGCGGGCGGCGTCCAGGCGCCGACGGGCAGCCCTCAGCCTGGCGTCCGGGGAAGCCGCGGCCATGAGAACGATGATGAGGACGACGACGGCCACGACGACAGCCAGGCCGCCGACCGCGTAGGCGACGATGCCCGCGAGCAGGAGCAGACAGCCCGTGCCTTTGCTCTTCCGGGCGGTCATGGCGCGCATCTCCATGGCGCGGACCTCGTCGCCAGAGGGTTCGGAATAGACCGGCGGATGCTTGGCGTCCGGGTGTGCGGGGGGCGCGGACGGCTGAACGAACTCCCAGCCCCAGCGCTCCTGGCCGGTGAAGACCCGCCGCGCCAGTTCCGCTCCGGCATCCGGATCTCCCCCGCCCTGAGGTTCGGTTACCGGTGCGCTCTCGGCAGTGCTCATGACGCCCCCCCTGTGAATGTCGGAGCATCCTGACCTTCCGGAGCGCCCCTGTCAGCTTCTGGGGGCTCTTTAGAAGACCTCTTTGGCCATAAGTCATCTACGAATGACCGAAGTTGATGCACCGTCATATGCTTGCAGCAGCGCACTCCGCCGTGAGGTCCGTGATCCGGGCCGGGCCGATGCGGCAGCAGCCGCCAATGAGGCGGGCGCCCGTGCGGCGCCTGGCGGCGACGGGCCAGCGGGGCCCGTTCCGCGGGGGGCAGTTGGCGGTGGCCGGCAGAGGGTTCAACCGGCCGGGACCCGCTCGTGCTCCAGCGTGCTGAAGTCGCCGACGTCGAGACGGGTGTCGTAGTCCTCCGGGGCAATCCCCAGCTCGTGGGTGGAGTACACGCCGAAACCGTTGACGTGCTGGGTCAGGTACGGTGACATCTCGGCGGGCCCCGGCCGCCCACCGTGCGGGGCCCGGATCTGGCGGCGGTATGGGCCCGGACCGGATTCACCCTCGCGGACGACGCACGGGCCCGCCCTCATCGCACCGCGCCACCCCGGGTGGCGCGGCCTGGCCGTACGAAAGGGCCCTGATCGTTTTCGGTCCCTGCTGGGGATCTTTGAGACAGGCCCTCCGGTATGGGCGTGCCGATCCCGCCCACGACTCCACACTACGCACTGAAACGATGTAATTACGGTGTGAAGTGGGGGAGTTGTGGCGCGCGTCGATGCGAATGAGCTCAGGAGAGTGCTGGAGGACGGGTTCGCGGCCCTGGACAGCCGCGTGGACGCGGCCCGGCGCGAGGTCGCCGGCGCACTCGACGAACGCGTCCGCGGCCTGCACGACGACCAGCGCGAGACCCGCGATCACGTCCGGGGCATGTCGGACCACCTGGCCCGTGCCGACCACGCGGTACCCACCCTGCGCGACGACATCACCACCCTGACCAGCCTGGTGCGGACCCTGCACACCGACCTGGGAAACCTTGCCGACCGCCTCCTCACCCCGGAGACGACGGCGAAGAGCACCGACGACGAGCAGCCGGTGCCCGCCGCGGGGCAGGCCGTCCCGACCCAGACGCCCCAGGACCCGCCGCCCGTCGCCGAGCCCGGCAACGCCGCACAGCCGCCCGCCCCCGCCACCACCCCGCAGGGAGCCACCGTGACCACCGAACCCACGCCCGGCGAGCAGCCCTCGCAGGAGGAGAACGACCAGGCCCTCAAGCGCGCCGTCGAGGCCGCGTACCGCGGCGCCCCGGCCGGCCAGCCCGCCCCTGCCCCCCAGCCCCCGGCCGCCGAGGCGCAGGACCCGCGGGTCGCCCACGGCGTGCTGCTGCTGCGGGCCGCCGGCGTCGCCCTGGCTGAGGTCATCGCCCACCGCCACACCTGGGAGTGGCTCGCCGGCCGCGCCGCCGGCCACGATCACTTCCGCACGCCGCCCGCCATCGACGACCTGCCCGACGGCCGCATCACGACCACCATCTCCGGCCGCTCCCTGATCGCCCTGCTCATCGTCCTGTGGGAGATCCGGGAGGCGTCGGGCCTGGACGGCGACTGGGCCCTGGCCACCACCGCCTACCAGCGCGCCGACACCGCCCTGAGCGGCGTCACCGACCAGGGCACCACCATCCGCATCGTCCTCGACGACGGCTACGACGAGGCCGAGGAGGACAGCGACGGACCGGGGCCGGCCCGCCAAGGCCGCTGACCACACGCACATTCCGGCCCCGCCACCTTCTGGCCCCGGACACCCTGCTCGGCTGATGCTCTGGCTATGCGTCAGCCGTCCTCGTGACCGTCGCCGTGAACGGCGCTTCGGCGGTCGGGGGTGCCGGGGCCCAGGGGCCGGTGACGCGCCAGCCGTCCCGCTCCAGGACCCGGGTGGCGGCCTCGGGGTCGAACGGGACGTCCGGGCCGGTGCTGGTGCAGTAGCCGACCGGGCCCAGGACCGGGTCGTCGACGTAGACGTGCCAGTCGGTGTCGTACTCGGCCCGCGCGGTCAACGCCGCGGCGGGCGCGATGGGGTGGTCGTGCGTCATGCCCTCACCGTAGGGGTGAGGGAGGGGCCGACGGCGGACCTTTCGGATTCTGCTCCGCCGCCCCCTCCCTTCACACAGCCCTGCCCAGCGGCACCGGCTGCGGAACCGAGGCCACCACCGCTCAGGCTTCCCCTGCCGCGCGCTCCGCGCGGGCCCGACGCAGGGCGGCGGCGTGGGAGGCGTCGACCTGGCGGCGCCACTGGAGGCGGGCCTGCTCGACCGGCCGCGCGGCCTGGCGGTGCGCCTCGATCGCGCGCAGGTACCCGTCCGGCGGCGGCCGGCGCTCCACCGGGACGGCGGGCAAGGCGGGCGCTGCCGGGGTGGCCACCGCCGTGGTGGCGCTGGACTTCGCGGGTGCGTGCGCCAGGACCCGCAGGGCGCGGACGTGCGCCTCCGGCACCGCCTGGCTGGCCGCCGCGATCAGCTTCGGTGCGCTCCAGCGGGCTTTCGTGGCGTACACAGGGGCGTCGGGGACGATGTCCAGGCGACCGGACTGCTCGTCGTACGCGACGGCCCAGACGTGCCCGGCGAGCTGGGGCTGATGGATCTGGGCGCGGGCGAGGGGCGACGGGACGGTCGTCGATACTGAGGACGCAGTCGCTATTTGTCGCGTGATACGACGGTTTCCATTGACAAGCCCTGTTTTTGGAGAGTTTCGAGAGTGTGCTGGGCGGTCCTGCTTACACGTTCCAGGTAAAGCTCGTCGCGGCCGGTGGCAGACCTGATCAGGAGAGTGAGCAGATCTACGAGTGGTTGATCCTGGTCTCCCAAGGTTTCTGCGCGGAGTCCCGCAAGTAGTTCGTGCTTGGCCTCATGGTCGACGCGGGCGGCGAGAGCGGTCAGCTCCACCTCCGCCAGCGTCGTCGTCCAGCCGCCGGCCCGTGCTGGCGCGGCGTCGTGCATCAGAGAGCGAAGCGCAAGCGCGAGCAGGACTCGGATGACGCCGTCACCGGTCGCCTGAGGGATTCGCCACCCGTCGAAGCGCCGATACCGATCGCTCTGAGCTTCGGCATCACGGTCGTGTTCCCGCATCAGGGCGGCAGCGGTCTGGGACAACAGGCCCCACGGGGCGGTTAAGTCAGACTGGTCCATGAGTGGATTGTGCATTCCCTTCGGCCTAAGCCGAAGGGAATGCACAAGTCGTGGGTGGATCCGCTCACAGACAGCGCGCCTGCAGCACCGCGCTCGTGGGCGTGACCGTGGCCGTCTGGCCGTCCTCGGTGAATGATCCGAGTGTCCTGGTCCTGTAGCTGTAGAGCGGGTCCGACGCGTTGTACTCACAGGTGAATGCCGCAGTCGTGTACCGGTAAGGCGGGGGGCAGGAGTACTGGCGTGCCGACGAGGCGACCGTGAGCCACTGGCCGGGCCCAGGGGCGTACCACTCCACGTCGACCTCGCTGTTGCATGCCTGCGGAGTGTGAGGAGTGCAGCTCAAAATCCCCCCCACCCCGCTCATCTTGTTCCCGCTGTAGTTGGGCTTCTGCGCGGTGAACTGGCAGCTGACGAGGTCAAGAGCAGACTTGGCTCCCTTAGCCGGGAGGGAGACCTCGATCGTGGGACGTGGCTTGTCGTCGGGGGTGTCAGCCTGTGCTGCGGCGCCGCTGAGCGTGAACGTCACGGCACCCGCCACGGAAAGCAGGGCAACGGACAGTCGTCCTGTACGCAAGGTTCCTCCTGAGGTGAAGGCTTGACGGACAAGTGACCGAACTTATGTGCGGATTCATCGGTGCAGTAGTCCTAATCCCGCCAACGAGCAAGACCGACTCGACACCGCCCAGTCCAGGCATCCCTTGCCGCGCGCTTCGCACCGGCCCGGCGCAGGCTGCCAAGTGGGAGACGTCGGCCTGGCGACGGCGCTCGGTGCGGGCCTGCTTAAACGGCTGTCCGCGTCGAAGCTCACGGCCTTCGCGTGCCCGGCGAGCTCGGGCGCGGCCGCGGCGAGGATTTCGTCGAACCGGGCGAGGACGCTGCCGCCGGCGGCCGGGGCGACCAGGCCGCGCTCGGTCATCATCATGCCGATCGCCTCACCGAGCCCGAGCGGCTCGCGGCCGTCCCGCCGTACGGCGGTGCCGGTACGCCGCTTCGGCTTCTTCGTCTGGGCACCGTACTTCTTCGCCGCCTCCCGGGCCGCGAGCAGGGCCTGGCGGGCGAGGTCGACACCGGACAGCTCCGGGACAGCGTTCATGCGGCCACCTCCAGGGCCTCGCCGTCCAGCGGGAGGGCAGCGAGCTCGGGCAAGTGCTGTAACCACGGCGCGAGCCGGACCGCTCCGGGCGGGCCTGGGTGCGCAACTGCTCCAGCCGCACGGCGAGCAGATGCACGGCGGTGCGGGTCTGCGCCTGTGCGGCGGCTTCGGTCGCGGCGCGCTGGGCGTCGTCGCTGTCGGGCATGGCCCGGTGCCAGGGCTTGGCCAGCTCGGTCGCGTACGCCTAGCGGGCCTCGGCCTCGGCCTGGGCCTGGGCCTGCAGGCTGCGGCTGAGCATCACCAGAGCCTCGTCCCAGTACTCCGCGACCAGGTTCCCAGCGGTGAGGAGCGCGTCGTGCGCGGCGGGGTCCTCGAGCTCCTGCGGGCTGGTCGCTTCCAGAGCAGCCGGGGCAGCGAGCTCCAGAACCTGCGCCCACTCGGCGGCGACGGAGGCATTGATGGCCGTACGGACCTCGGTGGCGACGGCCGCGACCGCGACCTGGTCGCTCAGGTCGGCCGACCAGGTCGCGGCGAGGAGACCGGCCTCGCTGATCAGGACCTCGGTCTGACGCCGGTGGTCACATGCTTCGCACAGCCCGGCCGACCGCGGCTCATCCCGTTCCCTTGCCGGAGCGGAGGACCGAGCCTGGCTGTCCTGCGCCGCGCGCGCAGTCCTGGCGCTCGACACCGACGTCCCGCCGCGATTCCTCTGACCCAGCGATGCCTGTTGTGGGAGAGCCGATGCCGGAGGCCGAGGGCCATCCGGCAGGGAGTAGTTCCGGGCTTGCTCTGCCTTGGCAGCAGGTGTGCCGAAGGTCCTGCAGGCAGGCACGGGGTCCGGCGATGATGGGCTTCTTCACGGGGCCGTCGGTATGGAGGGGGAGCAGGTGGGTGGTCGGGGTGTGCGTCGGGGGTCGTACGTCGCGGGTGGTGGTGCGGTGGTGGCGGTGGCCCTGGCGGTGGTCACGAATTACGTCACCGCGACGGTGCCGGACTGGGCGAGCAACCCGTGGTGGGTGTGGGGGGTGTTCGGCGGCCTCGCCCTGACGGCGGTGGTGCTGCAGTTGTGGGGGCGGCGTCTGGACGCGGCCGAGAGCGGGCTTGCGGGTCGGCCGGTGGCGTTGGGCAGGGTCGTCGCGGGCGGTGCCGCGCCGCTCGGCCCGCCCGTCGTGCACCACCCGGTCCGGGGCCGCGAGGAGGTGCACGCCGGGCTGGAGGCGATGCTCGGCATCAGGCAGGGACGCTGGTGGCGGCGGACAGGGCCATCCCGCTCGCGGGCCGGGTTCGCCGTGCTCGCCGGAGCGGGGGGCATGGGCAAGACGACGGTCTCCGCCACGCTCGCCGACCGTGCCCGCGCGTCCGGTCTGCCGGTGTTCTGGGTGCCCTGGCTCGGCGAGACGGACCTGGCCGAGCGGATGGTGCAGATCGCCGTCGCCTGCGGACTGCCCGAGGACATCCTCGAGGCCGCGCGAGCCGGGCGGGTCAGCCTCGCCGACACCGTCTGGAACCACCTCGCACAGGCAGGACAGTGCCTGATCGTCGTCGACAACCTCGATGACCCGGGCAGCTTCAGCCGGCAGATCGGGCCGGTACACGAGTACCGCGGGTGGATCCGGCCATGGAGCACCGGCCTGCTGCTGGTCACGAGCAGGGTCACCGACCCCGCCGTCTGGGGCAGCAACGCCGAACTCATCAAACTGGCCCCGCTCGAAGAAGACGACGGCGCCCAGGTCCTCCTCGACAGCGCACCCGCCGCCGGGACCCTGGACGAGGCCCGGTACCTCGCCGACCGCCTCGGCGGACTTCCACTCGCCCTGAACACCGCCGCCCTCTACCTCGCCGCCCCCGGCAGCCGCCACCGCACCTTCACCGCCTACCACCAAGCCCTGCGCGAGGAGCTCGGACTCCTCCTCGGCGCCCCCCACCCCCAAGGCCACGACCCCGACGTGGCACGCACCGTCGTCGCGCACACCTGGGACCTCTCCCTCGACCAGCTCGCCACCGACGGCGTCACCCTGGCCCGCCCCGTGCTGAGGCTCCTCGCCCTGCTCGCCCCCGCCCCCGTTCCTCTCTCGTACCTCACCCCCGAACTCGTCACCACGGCCTCCGGCGAGCCGGCCACCGTGCCCGCGGTCGAGGCGGCCGTCAACGGCCTGCACACCTACGGCCTCCTCGACGTCCCCACCACCCCCGACGGCCGCCCCATCCCGGGAACCGTCACCCTCCACCCCCTCATCCGCGAAATCACCGCCCACACCGTCAACGAAGCCACCGACGCGAGAACATGGCACACAGCCCTCGCCCAGCGGATCAGCCAGGTCATCGACGGAACCCTCGCCAGCTTCGTCGACACCCCGGCTACCGACCCGGCCGACGTACGTCGGCTCGCACTCCACACCATCGCCGTCGCCGGTCTGCCCGCCAACCACGACGACACCACCCTCCTCCAGCGCATGAACCAGCTGATGGAGCCGTTGCGGCACCACCGAGCCGATGCCCAGCGCCTCGCCTCGACTGGACACCCGCCGCACCCGGCGACCACCCCGTCACCGGCTACGACGTCCTCTCCCAGGGCGCCGTCGTCGCCACCTCGACCTCCACC
>NZ_JBEZHM010000092.1:0-19515 GCF_040650575.1 Streptomyces sp. NPDC048659
GCCCAGTCCGTAGGCGCGGCCCTGGGTGACGAGCTCGTCGGTGACGCGGAAGTTGGTCCCGGCGCTGTTGCCCTGGCCCAGGTACCGGACCCCTCGGGGTCCGGGGCCACCCGGCTCCGCCGTACGTGCGTACGTTCCTCAGGCCGCCTCGGAGAGGCGTTCGGCCGACTGCTCGCCGCGCCGCGCCCGTGCCGTGCTGCTCGGCTCCGACACGACCCCGTTGCGCTGGCGCCACACCTGGCGCGTGACCCACACGTCGAGCACGCTCCAGGTCGCCGCCACCGTGCTGGCCACCGTGGTGACCGTGACCGGGAACGCCAGCCAGGATCCGGTGACCGAACAGAAGAAGGCGACCATCGCCTGGATCAGTGTCACCGAGGTCAGCATCACCGCGCGGACGGCGGCCGTCCGCACGGGGTCGGGCATCCGCCCGCGCCCCTTCTTCTCCTCCACCCACAACTGCCGAACCGGTCGCGCCTCGTCTTCCATAGCGCTGTCACTCCCCACCACCGACGTCTTCAGGGTGGCTGCCCGTCTTGAGCCGCTTTACGCGGACACAACCCCCCCGGTACAGAATGACGCACGTGGGAGGGTAAAGGTTTCGCCGGGGTCCCCTCCGCGCCACCCACCTCAAGACCGGAACGCGTAATTCCAGCCATCTGTCGAGGCCGGGGAAGTGGCGTTCTGTCAGGTGTCCTGCGCCACACTGCCGGAACCCAACTCCCCGAATACCAGGACATCTCATGATCAACACTCACTCGACAGGCTGAAAATCGCCCGGACGCGTCTTCGAGATGGCTGTGATGCAGTAGTAGGCTCGCGCCGCCGTTTGTTGAAACTGAAGGTTGACGCCGCGTGTTGACGCCGGGCGTGACGACGTGAGTGACCTCCGTGGCCGCGGGGGCCGAGGTGGGGGAGGCCATGCGCTTTCGCGGGAAGTCCATCCGCAGGAAGATCGTGGCGTTGCTCCTCGTGCCGCTCGTCTCCCTCACCGGACTGTGGGGGTTCTCCACCGTCCTCACGGGCCGTGAGGCCCGCCAGCTCCTCGACGTCGGCTACATCGTCGACAAGGTCGGCTACCCCCTGGAGGACACCGTCCGGGTCATCCAGAAGGAGCGCCGCCAGTCCCTCGTCTACCTCGCCGACCCCCGCGCCTCCGACGCCCTGACCCGGCTCCGCGAGCAGCGCGAGGCGACCGACCGGCAGCTCGACCTCATCCGCCGCAACGCCGCCGACTCCGGCGTCCGCTCCGAGATGAACCCGGTGACCGCCCAGCGCCTCACCTCCCTCCTCGAAGCCCTCGACGGCCTCTCTTCGCTGCGCCGCTCCGTGGAGAACCGCGACATCGGCAGGCTCCAGGCGCTCGACTTCTACAACCGGCTCGTCGACCCCTGCTACGCCTTCCTCCTCACGCTCCACGCCCTGGAGAACGTGGAGATGGACAAGCAGGGCCGCGCCCTCGTCGGCCTCGTCCGGGCCCGCGAGGCCCTCTCCCGCGAGGACGCCCTCGTCCTCTCCGCCCTGATAGCCGAGCGGGTCACCGCCGAAGAGGTCCGGGCGATCTCCGACCTGGTGGCGGCCCGCGGGGTCTACTACGAGTCCAACCTCGAACTGCTCCCCGGCAGCGAGCGCGAGCGCTTCGAGAAGTACTGGCGCAGCCCCCGCACCGCCCCGCTGCGCAAGGCGGAGGAGGCGGTCATCACCGCCGGGCCCACCGACCGCCCCCGCGCCGTCAGCCCCGAACTCTGGTCGGAGCAGGCCACCTCGGTCCTCGACGACCTGGCCCGCGACAACACCGCCGCGGGCGACCGCTACCAGGACCGCGTCCAGCCCGCCGCGTACAGCGTGCTCCTCAAGGCCGGTGTCGCCGGCGTCCTCGGCTTCGTCGCCCTGCTGGTCTCCGTCATCGTCTCCGTCCGCGTCGGCCGCGAACTCGTCCGCGACCTGCGCCGCCTGCGCAAGGAGGCCCAGGAGGTCTCCGGCGTCCGGCTCCCCAGCGTCATGCGCCGCCTCGCCGCCGGCGAACACGTCGACGTCGGGACCGAGGTGCCCCACCTGCGGTACGACGACGACGAGGTCGGCCAGGTCGGCCAGGCCCTCAACACCCTTCAGCGCGCCGCCGTCGAGGCCGCCGTCAAGCAGGCCGACATGCGCCGCGGCGTCTCCGAGGTCTTCGTCAACCTCGCCCGCCGCAACCAGGTCCTGCTCCACCGCCAGCTCACCCTCCTCGACACCATGGAGCGCCGCACCGAGGACACCGAGGAGCTCGCCGACCTCTTCCGGCTCGACCACATGACGACCAGGATGCGCCGCCACGCCGAGGGCCTGGTGATCCTCTCCGGCGCCGCCCCCTCCCGCCAGTGGCGCAAGCCCGTCCAGCTCATGGACGTCGTCCGCGCCGCCGTCGCCGAGGTCGAGGACTACGAGCGCATCGAGGTCCGCCGGCTGCCCCGGCTCGGCGTGGGCGGCCCCGCCGTCGCCGACCTCACCCACCTCATCGCGGAACTCCTGGAGAACGCCACGGTGTTCTCGCCCCCGCACACCGCCGTGCAGGTGCTCGGCGAGCGGGTGGCCAACGGCTTCACCCTGGAGATCCACGACCGCGGCCTCGGCATGAACCCCGACGCCCTCCTCGACGCCAACCTGCGCCTCGCCGAGACCCCCGACTTCGAGCTCTCCGACACCGACCGGCTCGGCCTCTTCGTCGTCAGCCGCCTCGCCCAGCGCCAGAACGTCCGGGTCTCCCTCCAGCCCTCCCCGTACGGCGGGACCACCGCAGTCGTCTTCATCCCGGCCGCGCTGCTCACCGACGCCCCCGAGACCCAGGGCGCCGGCTTCCGCCTCGACCGCGCGTCCGCCGAGGCCGCGGTCCCGGGCGCCGCCTCCGGCCCGGGGGCCGCGAAGGGCGCGGGGCTGCCCGTGCGCCGCCCGGTCCTCACCAAGGTGCCCGACCCCGCGCTCGAACCCGCCGCCCCGCTCCTCGACGGCCCCGTCGAACTGGAGCCCCCGCTCGGCCCCGACGGCTTCGACGACCTGGTCGGCGGCGCCGCCGACCTCCTCGACAGCGACAGCGAGCGCGGCAGCCTCTTCCGGGCCCGCGAGCACCGCCGCCGCGGCGAGCAGCACCAGCAGGCCCCGGACCGCAGCGGCGGCCGGACCGGCGCCTCCCGCGACCGGGACGACGCGGAGCCGCCCGCCGACCCCGTACGGTTGCCCCGCCGCCGCCAGCCCACCCTCGTCGTCGACCACGGCCGCCGCCTGGACGAGCCGGGCCGCGCCCACCCCGCCCCCGGCACCCCGGTGGACGGCGACACGATGGAGCTGGCCCGCGTCCCGCAGCCCGTGCCGCCACACGGCACGGGGCCCACGCTCGTGCCCGTACCGCAGGAAGTACCGCGAGAGGCACCGAGGGAAGCACGGCGAGAGGCGCAGCGGGAAGCACCGCGGGAAGGCCCCGCTCCGTTCGGCGGGCTGCCCCGCCGGGTGCGCCAGGCCAGCCTCGCGCCGCAGCTCCGCGAGGGCGCCGGGCGCGCCGAGGACCAGCCGGGCGCGGCGGCCTCCGCCGACGACACCGACGCCTTCGAGCGCGACGCCGAGGAGGTGCGCAGCCGCATGGCCTCCATGCAGCGCGGCTGGCAGCGCGGACGCCGCCACAACGCCGAAACGACAGCACCAGGAACGACACCCGAGGGGGACGGTCGATGACCGCACCGAACGCCGCAGCAACCCACAGCTCCGCCCACGGCAACGGGGAGTTGAACTGGCTCCTCGACGAACTCGTCCAGCGTGTCGGCGCCATCCGCAAGGCCCTGGTGCTCTCCAGCGACGGCCTGCCCACCGGCGCCTCGCAGGACCTCTCCCGCGAGGACGGCGAGCACCTCGCCGCCGTCGCCTCCGGCTTCCACAGCCTCGCCAAGGGCGTGGGCCGCCACTTCGAGGCGGGCAGGGTCCGGCAGACCGTCGTCGAGCTGGAGGACGCCTTCCTCTTCGTCACCGCGGCGGGCGACGGCAGCTGCCTCGCCGTGCTCGCCGACGCCGACTCGGACGTCGGCCAGATCGCGTACGAGATGACGCTGATGGTCAAGCGGGTCGGCGCGCACCTGGCCACGGCGCCCCGTTCCGGGCTGCCCAACGGCGCGTGAGGCGGAGGGGGACGGCATGAGTGACGCAGAGCAGTCCCACGAGGACGCGCCCGGCCACTGGTTCGACGACGAGGCGGGCCCCGTGGTCCGCCCGTACGCCATGACCCGGGGCCGGACGAGCGCCGCCACCCGCCACCGCCTCGACCTGATCGCGGTGGTGGTGCCCGAACCGGCCGCCGACGACCCCGGCCGCGACCAGACGCTGTCCCCCGAGCACGTCGAGATCGTCGAGCGCTGCTTCGAGCAGCCGCAGTCGATCGCCGAGCTCGCCGCCGGACTCGACCTCCCCGTAGGGGTGGTACGGGTCCTCGTCGGCGATCTCGTCGACGACGAGCTCGTCCATGTGACCCGCCCCGTTCCGCCGGCCGAACTGCCGGACGTGAGCATCCTTCGCGAGGTGATCAATGGCCTTCGGGCGCTCTAGCCGCAAGCCGCCGCCGGTCGAACCGGTCACGCTGAAGATCCTCGTCGCGGGCGGCTTCGGAGTCGGCAAGACCACGCTGGTCGGCGCGGTCAGCGAGATCCGGCCGCTGCGGACCGAGGAGATCCTCAGCGAGGCCGGCCGGCCCGTCGACGACCTGCACGGCGTCGAGACCAAGTCGACCACCACGGTCGCCATGGACTTCGGCCGGATCACCCTGCGCGAGGACCTCGTCCTCTACCTGTTCGGCACGCCCGGCCAGGACCGCTTCTGGTTCCTGTGGGACGAGCTGGCGCAGGGCGCCCTCGGCGCGGTGGTCCTCGCGGACACCCGCCGGCTGGAGGACAGCTTCGCGGCGATCGACTACTTCGAGCGGCGCGGCATCCCCTTCACGGTCGCCGTCAACTGCTTCGAGGGCTCCCGCCGCTTCCCGGCCGAGAGCGTGCGCGGCGCCCTCGACCTCGACCCCGAGGTCGACCTGCTGATGTGCGACGCCCGCGACCGGGAGTCCGTGAAGAACGTCCTGGTCGCCGTCGTCGAACACGCCCTGGTCCTGGCGGACCGGGGCCCGGCGGCGGTCGGCTGACGAGGACGCGGGGGAGCGGGGACCCGAGAGCGTGGGCGGCCCCCCGGACGGCACCGCCGCCCCCGGGACCGCCCCGGCCCCCGCCTCCCCCTCACCGCACCGCCACCACCGCCGACCCGTGCCCGAACAGCCCCTGGTTCGCGGTGATCCCCGTGCGCGCCCCCGGCACCTGCCGGGCGCCCGCCGTGCCCCGCAGCTGCCAGGTCAGCTCGCAGACCTGCGCGATGGCCTGCGCCGGCACCGCCTCGCCGAAGGAGGCGAGCCCGCCGCTCGTGTTGACCGGGAGCCGCCCGCCGAGCGCGGTCACCCCGTCCCGCAGCAGCTTCGCGCCCTCGCCCGCCCCGCACAGGCCGATGTCCTCGTACCACTCCAGCTCCAGCGCCGTGGACAGGTCGTAGACCTCCGCCAGCGACAGGTCCTCCGGGCCGATCCCCGCCTCCTCGTACGCCGCCCGCGCGATCGACGCCCGGAAGGAGTGGGCGGCGGGGGAGACGGCGACGGCCGAGTCGGTCGCGATGTCCGGCAGGTCCAGGACCGCCTTCGGGTAGGTCGGGGTGACCGTCGACACCGCGCGGATACGGACCGGATCCGGGTGCCCGTGCCGCCGGGCGAACTCCATGCTCGACAGCACCAGCGCCGCGCCCCCGTCGGAGGTGGCGCAGATGTCCAGCAGCCGCAGCGGATCGGCCACCACGGCCGAGGCGGCCACCTCCGCCGCGCTGACCGGCGTGCGGTAGCGGGCCAGCGGGTTGAGCGCGCCGGCCGCCGCGTTCTTCACCTTGACCTGCGCGAAGTCCTCGGGCGTGTCCCCGTACAGCGCCATCCGGCGGCGGGCGTAGAGCGCGAAGTACGCCGGGTTGGTCGCGCCGAGCACCCGGAAGCGCAGCCAGTCCGGGTCGTCCGGCCGCTCGCCGCCCGCCGGGGCGAAGAAGCCCTTCGGCGCCGAGTCCGCGCCCACCACGAGGACCACGTCCGCGAGCCCCGCCAGGATCTGCGACCGCGCGGTGTTGACGGCCTGCGCACCGGAGGCGCAGGCCGCGTAGACGCTGGTCACCCGCGCCCCCTGCCAGCCCAGCGCCTGCGCGAAGGTGGCGCCGGACACGTATCCGGGGTAGCCGCACCGCATCGTGTTCGCCCCGACGACCGAGCCGACGTCCCGCCACTCCAGCCCCGCGTCGGCGAGCGCCGCGCGGGCCGCGTGCGTCCCGTAGCCGACGAAGGAGCGCCCCCACTTGCCCCACGGGTGCATCCCGGCCCCGAGCACGGCGATGTCGTTCACGCCTTCTCCTCCCCGTCGAACCCGTCGAACCCGTCGAACCCGTCGGCCCCGGCAGACCCTTCGACCGGCCGCCAGTGCCAGGTGGTCCAGATGTGCTCCTCGTCCTCGTTGAGGACACCGGGCACCAGCTCCATCTCGTCCCCGATGGCGAGATCGGCCGTGCGCACCCCCGGCGCGGCCTGACCGAGGACCACCATGGCCTCGGCGGCCAGCTCCACCGCGACGAGCGTGTACGGCTCCCAGGGCACCGCCGGATCGGAGACGTACGGGGCCGGGGGCCGGTAGCGCCCGTCGGTGAACGACCAGATCCGGCCGCGCCGGGAGAGCGGGGTCTCGGCCAGCTCGCCGCCGCCGGGGCAGCCGGGATTGCGGCAGGCGTCGTCCGCGCGGGGGAAGAACACCGAGGCGCACGCGGTGCACCGGGTCCCGAGCAGCCGAAAGCCGCCGTCGTCCCCGTCGCCGCCGCCCGCGCCGTCCTCCGGCTGCCCGGTGGTGAACCAGCCCTCCACCACCGGCCTGTGCGTCCGTGCCATGCGCCGACCTCCCGTCACCTGACGATCCGTCAGAAGTGTGGCACGGGGTGCCCGGCGGCGGAAGACGGACCGGCGGCGGAGCCGGACCGAACGGCGGAGGCCGTCAGTGCCCCGCCACCGACCGCCGCGCCACCGGGAAGTCGAAGAACGTCGACGGGAACGGCTCCGGCTTGAAGGTGAAGTGCCACCACTCCTCCGGCAGGTTCACGAAGCCCTGCTCCGCCAGCGCGCCCCGGAGCAGGTCCCGGTTGGCGCGCTGGACACCAGTGATCCGGGGGTCGTCGGTGTGCGACAGGGTGTCGAAGCAGTCGAAGCCCGTCCCCATGTCCACGGAGTTGTCGGGGAACCGTTCCGCCCGCGGCCGGAAGCACTCCACCTGCGGCTCGCCCGGCACGTACGGCCGGGTCGGCGCGGCGGGCAGCCGCACGATCGTCACGTCCACCGTCGAGCCCCTGCTGTGCCCGGACTTCTCGGCGATGTACCCGTCCTCGAACAGCCGCGACTTGTCGACGAGCGGATAGAACTCCTTCTTCATCCGCTCGTCGCCCAGGTCCTTCGCCCAGCGCACGAAGTGGTCCACCGCCCGCTGCGGCCGGTAGCAGTCGTACACCTTCAGCGTGTACCCGCGCGCGAGCAGCCGCGTCTGCGCGCGGTGCAGCGCCTCGGCGGCGGGCCGGGTCAGGACGCACACGGGCTGCCGGTAGCCGTCGATCGGCTCGCCCACGAAGTCGTGCGCCGTGGTGTAACGCATCTCCTGGAGGATCGTCGGGTCCACCCGGTCCAGCGCCACGAACTCCCGAGGCGCCTTGGGCTCCGGCACGGCCCCGGCCGGGGGAGCGCCCGCGGTGACGGCGAGCAGACCGGCGGCGGCGAGCACACCGAGGGCACGGACGGCGGAGGCGAGTCCAGTCGGTCGATTCATGGCACCCGTCTACCAGCAACGGCCGCTCCGGGAAAGGGAGATCGCGTACGGTCGCCCCGTGACCGACACCTCCGCGCACTCCCACTGCTCCACCTGCGGCACCCGCTACCCGGCCGACGCCGGCTGGCCCCGCACCTGCCCCGCCTGCGGCACCACCGCCTACCGCAACCCGCTGCCCGTCGCCGTCGCCCTGCTCCCGGTGACCGGCCCCGACGGCACCGGACTCGTCGTCATCACCCGCGCCATCGAACCGGCGGCCGGCGGGGTCGCCCTGCCCGGCGGCTTCGTCGACCACGGCGAGGACTGGCGCGCTGCCGTCGTCCGCGAGCTGCGCGAGGAGACCGGCATCGAGGCCGCCGCCGAGGACGTCCGCCTCGCCGACGCCCTCTCCTCCCCGGCCCACCTCCTCCTCTTCGGCCTCCTCCCACCCCGCCCGGCCACGGCCCTCCCACCTCCGGCCCCGACCCCGGAGACCACGGGCCACCACCTCCTCCACACCCCGCAGGAGCTGGCCTTTCCCCTGCACACGGAGGCGGTGCGGAGATTCTTCACGGGGGTGTACGGGGACACAGGAGCGCACGGATAAGCGCTCAGCGCCCATCCCTCAGCGCCCCCTCATCCCTCAGGCTCATCGCCCAGCCTCATCGCCCAGCCCCCGCACCCGCACCGGCAGCGCGGCCTCCTCCGTCCCGCCCTCCGTCACCCGCTCCACCGTCACCCGCCCGTCCACCAGCCGCGACTGGTAGCGCTCAAGCTCCGAGGGCTGCCAGCCGTCGCCGGTGTCGCGGACGACCAGGCCGCCGCCCGTGCGGCCCGGGGCCGGGGCCCAGACCTCCAGCGACAGCCCGCCGTCCTCGTCCCGCACCGGGATCACGGCCCCCGCGCGGGCGAGCACCGGCACCCGGGACAGCGGCGCGTCCAGCAGGACCTGCCCCGGACCGTCGTACGCGCGCCCGGTCGCCGTGTCGAACCACCGCCCGCGCGGAAGCCGCACCGCGCGCCGGTCCGTGCCCGGCACCAGCACCGGCGCGACCAGCAGCGCGTCGCCGAGCAGGAACGCGTCCTCGCAGTCCCGCAGCGCCCGGTCCTCCGGGGTGCCCCACCACACCGGACGGACGTACGGCGCGCCCGTCACCCGCGCGAGCCGGGACAGGGTCACGAAGTACGGCCGCAGCCGCTCCCGCTCCAGGAGCGCCGCCCGCGCGTGCTCCAGGACCTCGGGCCCGAACTCCCACGGCTCGCGCCGCCCCGCGTCGATCGCCGCGTGGGTGCGGAAGAGCGGCAGCCAGGCCCCCAGCTGGTACCACCGCAGGAACAGCTCCGGCGACGGACTCCCGTCGAAACCGCCCACGTCCGGCCCCGAGTACGGCACCCCGCACAGCCCCAGCCCCAGCACCAGCGCCAGCGAGGCCCGCAGCCCCGGCCACCCCGACGACACGTCGCCCGACCAGGTCCCCCCGTACCGCTGCATCCCCGCCCACCCGGAGCGCGAGAACAGGAACGGCCGCTCCTCCGGCCGCAGCCGCCCCAGCCCCTCGTACCCCGCGCGGGCCATCGTCAGCCCGTACACGTTGTGCGCCTCCCGGTGGTCCCCGCCCCGCCCCTCCAGCGCGTGCCGCGCCGACCTGGGCAGCGTCCGCTCGCCGAACGGGGCGAAGGACACCGGCTCGTTCATGTCGTGCCACACGCCCGAGAAGCCCTGCCGCAGCCGCTCCTCGTACAGCCCGCCCCACCACTCCCGCGCGCGCGGGTCAGTGAAGTCCGGATAGGCGCACTCGCCAGGCCACACCACCCCGCGCACCTCTTCGCCCCCCGCGTCCCGGACGAACGCCCCGGCCGCCCGCCCCCCGTCGTACACCGGATCACCCGGCTCCGCCCGCACCGCCGGGTCCACGATCGACACCAGCCGCACCCCGCGCCCGCGCAGCTCCGCCGCCAGCCCCGGCAGATCGGGGAACCGCTCCCGGTCCACCGTGAACACCCGGTGCCCGGCGTAGTGGTCGATGTCCAGGTGCAGCGCGGACAGCGGCAGCCCCCGGTCCCGGTAGCCGTCCACCACCCGACGCACCTCCCGCTCGCTGCCGAAGCCCCACCGCGCGTGCTGCGGCCCCAGCGCCCAGGACGGCGGCAGCGCCGGCGCCCCGGTCAGCGCCGCCCAGCCGTGCAGCACCCGCGCGGGTGTCCCGACCACCACCCAGCAGCGCAGCGGCCCCCCGTCCACGCGCAGCTCGCTCGTCCCGGGCCGGTCGTGTCCCGAACCGGCCCCCTCCTCGCCCTCCGCAAGCACCACCCGCCCGTCCCAGGAGTTGTCGTGGAAGGCCAGGTGCGTCCCCGAGTCCGCCACCACCAGCTGCACCGGCATCGTGATGTACAGCGGGTCGTCGCCGGGACCGAAGCTCCCGCCCGGATCGGTGTTCCACAGGCGGTACGAGCCGTCCCGCAGCCGCGGCCCGGCCGCCCGCCCGCCGAGCCCGAAGAACCGCGCGTCCGCCGCCACCTCGCTGCGCTGCACCCAGCGCGCCGCCCCGCCCCGCACCGGCTCCCACCAGCGCGGCGGCAGGTCCCGCCGCAGCACCACCCCGCCCGGGGTGCGCACCTCCACCGCCCCGTGCCGGGAGACCGCCACCGTCACCCGCTCCGACACCACCCGCCAGCCGCCCTCGGTGTCCGGCTCCAGGACCGCCCGGGGGTCCGGCTCCGGCGCCTGCCCGGCCAGCGCGTACGAGGGCAGCGGGCCCGCCCCGTCCCAGCCCCAGAACACCGTCCCGCCGGCCGACACCGAGATCCGCAGCTCGGAGCGGGCGAACCGGACGATCCCACCGCCCGGCAGCGGCTCCACCTCGCCCATCGGCCCCGGCACCCGGGCCCGCTCCGCCCTCCTCGGGGGCAGCGCCCGCGCGTCGGCGCGCCGCCGCCGCCACGCCACCCGCGCCGCCCGCAGTCCCCCCACCGAACCCAGCACCTTCACCGAGCGCACCAGCTCACGACCGTCCATGGCGCTCACCCTGCCACCCGGACCACGGCGAACGAGCTCCGTTCAACTGCCGTTCACCCGTGGTGGGAGCACATGTTCAACCCGCCGACCATGGGCGGGGAACCCTGGTGCGATCGCGCCCCACATGGCATCGTCCCTGTCAGCCGCGTCACGCGCACACCCCTCGCACGTGCGCGCGACACACGCAGACCCCGCGTTACAGCCAGGGAGCCACCGCAATGACATCAGCGCAGACCGAGCCGCTTTGGCAGCCTGACGAGGACCGCGTCGCCGCGGCGGCCGTCACCCGCTTCCACGCCTGGGCGGCCGAGCGCCACGGAGCGCCCGCCGGGGGCGGCTACCCGGCCCTGCACCGCTGGTCCGTCGACGAGCCGGAGACCTTCTGGGCCGCCGTCGCCGAGTGGTTCGACCTGCGCTTCCACACCCCGTACGAGCGGGTCCTCGGCAGCCGTGACATGCCCGGCGCCGACTGGTTCCCCGGCGCCACCCTCAACTACGCCGAGCACGCCCTGCGCGCCGCCGAGGACCGCCCCCACGACACGGCGCTGCTCCATGTGGACGAGACACATGACCCGGCACCGGTGACCTGGGGCGAACTCCGCCGCCAGGTCGGCTCGCTCGCCGCCGAGCTGCGCCGCCTCGGCGTCCGCCCCGGCGACCGGGTCAGCGGCTACCTGCCCAACATCCCCGAGGCCGTCGCCGCCCTCCTCGCGACCGCCGCCGTCGGCGCCGTCTGGACCTCCTGCGCCCCCGACTTCGGCGCCCGCAGCGTCCTGGACCGCTTCCAGCAGGTCGAGCCCGTCGTCCTGTTCACCGTCGACGGCTACCGCTACGGCGGCAAGGAGCACGACCGCCGCGACACCGTCGCCGAGCTGCGCGCCGAACTGCCCTCGCTCCGCGCGGTCGTGCACATCCCGCTGCTCGGCACCCCCGCCCCCGAGGGCGCCCTGGCCTGGGCCGACCTGACCGCCGCCGACACCGAGCCGGAGTTCGAGCCGGTCCCGTTCGCCCACCCGCTGTGGGTGCTGTACTCCTCCGGCACCACCGGCCTGCCCAAGGCGATCGTGCAGTCCCAGGGCGGCATCCTGATCGAGCACGTCAAGCAGCTGGGCCTGCACTGCGACCTCGGGCCCGAGGACGTGTTCTTCTGGTACACCTCCACCGGCTGGATGATGTGGAACTTCCTCGTCTCCGGCCTCCTCACCGGCACCACCGTCGTCCTCTACGACGGCAGCCCCGGCTACCCGGACACCGCCGCCCAGTGGCGGGTCGCCGAGCGCACCGGCGCCACCCTGTACGGCACCTCCGCCGCGTACGTCATGGCCTGCGCCAAGGCGGACGTCCACCCGGGCCGCGACTTCGACCTCTCGCGCGTGAAGTGCGTGGCCACCACGGGCTCCCCGCTGCCCCCCGACGGCTTCCGCTGGCTGCACGACGAGGTCCGCGCGGACCTGTGGATCGCCTCCGTCAGCGGCGGCACCGACGTCTGCTCCTGCTTCGCGGGCGCGGTGCCCACCCTCCCCGTCCACATCGGCGAGCTCCAGGCCGCCGGCCTCGGCACCGACCTGCAGTCCTGGGACCCCTCGGGCAAGCCGCTGATCGGCGAGGTCGGCGAGCTCGTCGTCGTGAACCCGATGCCCTCGATGCCTATCCGCTTCTGGAACGACCCGGACGGCAGCCGCTACCGCGAGAGCTACTTCGAGATGTTCCCCGGGGTCTGGCGGCACGGCGACTGGATCACGATCACCGACCACGGCTCGGTCGTCATCCACGGCCGCTCCGACTCCACCCTGAACCGGCAGGGCGTCCGGATGGGGAGCGCCGATATCTATGAGGCGGTCGAACGCCTCCCGGAGATCCGCGAGTCGCTCGTCATCGGCCTGGAGGAGCCGGACGGCGGCTACTGGATGCCGCTCTTCGTGCACCTCGCCGAGGGCGCCACGCTCGACGAGGAGCTGATCGGCCGGATCCGGAGCACGATCCGCGCCGAGCTCTCCCCGCGCCACGTGCCCGACGAGATCATCGAGGTCCCCGGCGTCCCGCACACCCTCACCGGCAAGCGGATCGAGGTCCCGGTCAAGCGCCTCCTCCAGGGCACCCCGCTGGAGCGGGCCGTGAACGCGGGCTCGGTGGACGACCTGGACCTGCTGCGCTTCTACGAGGAGCTGGCCCGCACCCGCGCGGGCGGCGCGTAACGCGAAGGAAGGGCCCCGCGCGGGTGCGCGGGGCCCTTCCGCCGTTCTCCGGTGCCGGTTCAGCCGCCGTAGGTGGCCTGCGCGTCGCCGAGCACCCCGGCGAAGTCCGCGGCGAGCCGCCGCGCGTCGGCCGGGAGCAGCGTCGCGGTCGTGATCCGCACGCCCGTGGGCGCGGCGATCCGGAACCGGGCGCCGGCCGCCACCCACCAGCCCTGCGTCCGCAGCCCGTTCACCACCGCCGACTCGTCCCGCACCGGCACCCAGACGCTCAGCCCGCTGGTCCCGGTCGAGCGGATCCCGTACGTGCCGAGGGCGTCGATCAGCGCCCGCCGCCGCTCCGTGTACGCGGCCTCGCCCGCCGCGACGAGCCGGGTGACCCCGGGGTCGGCGAGCAGCCCGGCGACCGTCTCCTGAAGGACGTGGCTGACCCAGCCGGACGTCATGAGCATCCGCCCGTCGTGCCGGGCGAGCGTCACCGGGTCACCGGCCACCCCGGCCCAGCGCAGGTCGATGCCCAGGTGCTTGGAGACCGTCCGGACGTGCGCCCAGCGCTCCAGGCCCGCGGTGGCGAGGGAGACCGGGGCGACACCGGAGATCTCCGCGTTGTGATCGTCCTCCACGACCAGCACCTCGGGGAACTCCCGCAGCAGCGCGCCCAGCTCGTCCCGGCGCCCCGGGCTGAAGGCGGCGCCGGTGGGGGACTGGCCGCGCGGGCTGCACAGCACGGCCCGCACCCCCGCGCGCAGCGCGGCCCGCAGGGCGTCCGGCGTCATCCCCTCGCGGTCCACGGCGACCGGCACCATCCGCAGCCCGAGGGCCGGCACCAGGTCGAGCAGGTGGTGGAAGCCCGGGTCCTCCACGGCCACGGCGTCCCCGGGCCGCAGTTCGGTGGAGAGCAGCCGGGCGACGCAGTCCAGGGCCCCGTGCGCGAAGGTCAACTGCTCGGCGGGCACGCCGTCCCGGCCGAACCACGCGCGGGTGAGCTCCTCCAGCGCCGCGAGCCGGGGCGCCGCCCGGTGCGAGCCGTACACCGGGCGCACCTCGGCGGGCGGCCGGAGCACCGGCAGGAACGCGGGGTCGGGATGCCCGCCGGCCAGGTCCACCAGCCCTTCGGGCACCCGGGGCGGGCGCCGGGAGGCGACGGAGGGGGCCTCGGCGACGACGGTGCCGCCCCGGCCCCGGGTGACGACGAGACCGCGCCCCCGTAGCTCCTTGTAGGCGGTGGCGACGGTACCGGGGCTGACGCCCAGTTCGTCGGCGAGGCGCCGCACGGGGGGCAGGGCGTCGCCCGGCGCGAGCTCGCCCTCGGTCACGCCGCGTTCGACGGACGCGGCAATCCCCTTGGCCGTGGTCCCAGTGATCGAATATTGTGTTGCCACGTACCGAACTATGTATCAATACGTAACTCGCGTCAAGGGGGAACCGAGTGAACCGCACGACCTGGCACCGCACCGCGCTCGACCGCGTACCCGGAGGCCGCGACGGCCGCCGGATGCTGCTCGTCAGCATCATCGACAAGACCGGCACCGGCCTCTGGGCGGGCTGCACCGCCCTCTACTTCACCTACGTCTCCGGCCTCGGCCTCGGCCAGGTCGGCCTCCTCATGACCGTCGCCGGCGGCGTCGGCATCGCGGGCGCCCCCCTCGCCGGCCGTCTCGCCGACCGCTTCCCCCTCGTCCGCGTCATCGTCGCCGCCCAGCTCATGCGCGGCCTCGCCCTCCTCGCCCTCCTCACCACCGACCACTTCCTCCTCCTCACCCTCTACTCCGCCCTCGGCGCCCTGCCCGACCGCGCCGGCAGCGTCCTCATCAAGCTCTACGCCGCCCGCGTCGCCGGCCCCGACCGCGTCCGCTACCAGGCCATCCAGCGCACCACCGTCAACATCGGCTGGTCCATCGGCGGCCTCGGCGCCGCCGCGGCCCTCGCCACCGGCGACCCCCGCGCCTACACCTACCTCCTCGTCGGCAACGTCCTCACCTACCTGGCCATCGCCCTCCTCACCCTGCGCTGCGCCGAACCCACCGCCCCCTCCCGCACCGTCGCCACCTCCGCCGACGCACCCAAGGAGCGCCCCAACAGCCCCTGGCGCGACCGCACCTTCCTCGCCTACACCGCCACCGACGCCGCCCTCTTCCTCGACGACACGATCCTCCAGGTCGCCGTCCCGCTCTGGATCGTCCACGCCACCTCGGCCCCCGTCGGCCTCGCCCCGCTCCTCCTCGTCCTCAACACCGTCCTCGTCGTCCTCTTCCAGGTGCCCCTCTCCCGCTTCGGCGCCACCACCCCCGCCGCCCGCCGCCTCCTCGTCCCCCTCGCCGGCCTCTTCGTCCTCGGCACCCTCGCCCTCGCCGCCTCCGCCGCCGGCGGCCGGACCCTCGCCGTCACCGCCCTCGTCGTCGCCGTCATCGCCCTCACCTTCGCCGAGATCCTCCACGCCACCGCCTCCTGGGAACTCTCCGTCGCCCTCGCCCCCGCCGAAGCCCAGGGCGCCTACCTGGGCGTCCACGGACTCGCCCAGTCCACCCAGCGCTTCGCCGGCCCCCTCCTCGTCACCGGCGTCATGGCCGCCGGCCCCCTCGCCTGGCCCCTCCTCGGCCTCGCCCTCGTCGGCGCCGGAGCCGCCCAGCACCGCGTGATCCGCGACCGCGTCACCCCCGCCACCGAACCGTCACTGTCAGTCCCCGCGGTTACGGTGAGTGAGCACTGATCGACACCGTCCAGGGGGAGACATGACCGACCACCGCACCACCGAGACCCTGCACCGCGCCCTGCGCCGCGACATCCCCAACACCGTCGCGCTCCTCGCCGACGAAGAGGACTTCACCGCCATGCGGCGGTACGGGACCTTCGCCTTCGACGACCACACCCGCTACCTCGCCCACGTCGACGACCTCCTGCGCACCCTCGCCGCCGACGGCGGCTACACCACCCTCGCCCTCTTCGACCCCGAGGAGTTCGCGGACTACTGCGCCGACACCGGCCTCGACCCCGACCACCCCGCGAGCCGCGGCCGGTACACGGCCGAACGGGCGGCGACCGGCGCCCGGCTCACCTACACGGGCCAGCCCCTCGCCACCCTCCTCCCCGTCCTCGTCGACACCGCCGTCCGCCGCGCCACCTGGGAGTACGCCACGATGCTCCTCACCGACGCCGGCACCTGCGCCGACTGCGGCCAGGACATCGGCCACGCCTCCTTCGAGCGCGCCTCGCACCTCCTCATGCGCCTCCTCGACACCGCCGGACCCGGCACCCACCACCTCGTCTGCAGCGTCCCCGCCGGAGACGAACAGCTCGTCGCCGTCCTCCACACCACCCGCGACACCACCGGCCCCGCCCGCCTCGACAGCTCCGAGGGCGCCGAGTTCGTGACCGTCCTCGCCACCGGCATCGCCCTCGGCACCCCCGGCGGACTCGTCCTGCGCACCCACACCCCCGACACCCCCGCCCGCCTCCACGGCTGGCGCCTCCACCAGGGCCGCCTGCTCCCCCTCACCGCCGCCGAGGTCTTCGACGCCTACTGCACCGACGCCCGCACGGGCGAACCCATCCCCCCGGAGTCCGACGTCGACTACCGCGCCGGATTCCCCGTCGACACCACCGACGACGACACCCCCCGCCACCCCCACTGAGAATCCGGAAAACAAAGAAGGGGCTCCCCGCCACCTGAGTGACGGGAAGCCCCTTCGAGGACGCTCTACGACGCCGGACCGGGGATCACTCCCCGGACAGCACCGCCTGCGCGGCCAGCCGCGCGTCGTGCGCCGTGTCCGCGGCACGCGCGGCGGCCGCCGCCCGCTCGCACTGCGCCAGCGTGTACTTCGCCAGCGTCGCCCGCACGTACGGGATCGACGCCGCGCCCATGGACAGCGAGGTCACCCCGAGCCCGGTCAGCACACAGGCGAGCAGCGGGTCCGAGGCGGCCTCGCCACAGACACCACAGCTCTTGCCCTCGGCCTTGGCCGCCTCGGCGGACAGCGCCACCAGGTCGAGCAGCGCGGGCTGCCACGGGTCCTGGAGACGGGACACCGCACCGACCTGACGGTCGGCCGCGAAGGTGTACTGCGCCAGGTCGTTCGTGCCCAGCGACAGGAACTCGACCTCCTGCAGGATCGAGCGGGCCCGCAGCGCGGCGGAGGGAATCTCCACCATCGCCCCGAACTTCGCCCGCAGCCCCGCCTCACGGCACGCGTCGGCGAACGCCTTCGCATCCGTGCGGTCGGCCACCATCGGCGCCATGACCTCCAGGTACACCGGCAGACCCTCGGCGGCCTTCGCCAGCGCCGTCAGCTGCGTCCGCAGCACCTCCGGGTGGTCCAGCAGCGTCCGCAGACCCCGCACGCCCAGCGCCGGGTTCGGCTCGTCGGCAGGTGTCAGGAAGTCCAGCGGCTTGTCCGCGCCGGCGTCCAGCACCCGCACGACCACACGGCCCTCGGGGAACGCCTCCAGCACCTTGCGGTACGCCTCGACCTGCTTCTCCTCCGACGGCGCGTGCTTGCTGTCGTCGAGGAACAGGAACTCCGTACGGAACAGACCGACACCCTCGGCACCGGCCTCGACCGCCGCCGGAACGTCGGCGGGACCGCCCACGTTCGCCAGCAGCGGCACCTTGTGCCCGTCCGACGTCGCACCGGGACCGCTGGAGGAGGACAGAGCGGCCTTGCGCTCCTCGGCGGCCTTGGTCAGCTCCGCCTTCTTCTCCTCGCTCGGGTCCACGAAGATCTCACCGGTGGAACCGTCCACCGCGACGACCGTGCCCTCGGCCAGCTCGCCCGCACCCGGCAGCGCGACCACGGCCGGCACACCGAGCGCCCGCGCGAGAATCGCGCTGTGGCTGGTCGGCCCGCCCTCCTCGGTCACGAAACCGAGGACGAGCGCCGGGTCGAGCAGCGCCGTGTCGGCGGGGGCAAGATCCCGCGCGATCAGCACGTACGGCTCGTCGCTGTCCGGCACACCGGGCATCGGCACGCCCAGCAGGCGCGCCACGATCCGGTTCCGCACGTCGTCCAGGTCGGCCACCCGGCCGGCCATGTACTCACCGGCGCCCGCGAGGAGCTCCCGGTAGTGCGAGAACGCGTCATAGATACCGCGCTCGGCCGTGCTCCCCACCACGATCCGGCGGTCGACGTCGGCGATGAGCTCCGGGTCCTGGGCGATCATCGCCTGGGCCTCGAGCACGGCCTGGGCCTCGCCGCCCGCCAGATTGCCGCGTGCAATCAGGTCGGCAGCAACAGCCTCCACGGCCTGGCGGGCGCGCCCCTGTTCGCGCTCCGCCTCCTCCGCGGGAATCTGCTTGGCCGGCGGCTCCAGAACCGCCGTGCCCATGTGCCGGACCTCGCCGATCGCCACTCCGTGGCTGACACCGACGCCTCGCAGCGTTGTCTCCATCTCACCCGTCTCCGATAGAGCGGCGGCCAGGGGCCGCCGCGTTGAATGTCGTACGCGGACCCGTCACCAGGACGGGTCGGCGGTCAGCTCCAGCTGAAGAGCGCGTCGCCGGCCTTCACGTCACCGGACTCGACGACATCGGAGAGGGAGTCCGAGGTGGCCTCCAGGGCCACGATCGGGCAGATGGGGGACTTGCCGGCGGCCTCGACCGCGGCCGGGTCCCAACGTACGACCTCCTGGCCGCGCGTGACGGTGTCGCCCTTATTGACGAGCAGCTCGAAGCCCTCGCCGTTGAGCTGAACGGTGTCGATCCCGAGGTGGGTGAGGACGCCGTGGCCCTCGCCGTCGACGACGACGAAGGCGTGCGGGTGGAGCGAGACAACGACACCGTCGACCGGCGAGACGGCCGCGGAGGGCTCACGCACGGGGTCGATGGCGGTGCCGGGCCCGACCATGGCGCCCGAGAAGACGGGGTCGGGTACTGCGGCGAGACCGATGGCCTTTCCAGCGAGTGGCGAGGACACGGATGTCATGGGAAGCCTCCCAGGGGCGGAGATTGTGTGGCGCCGTCACTACCTGTCCTGGACGGCGTACTGTTCAGAAGCCTAAGTCATAAGAAGTCCCAGTTCCGCACGAGACGTACCAGTTGGGCGGAGCTAGGGACTACCGGAAACGATTTGCCTCTAGTGGCGGTGGGATGTACTGTCGTACTCCTGCCTGACCCCAACGCGGCTTTGAGTCGTGGGTCGGCAGCACCTATCAAGCCCGATCCTAACCCCAGTGGTCTACACCTCTGCGTGCTCGCAGCGGGACGTGGTCAGGGGGGCCGGAAAAGCCTGGTAGTGTTTGACCCCGCCGGAAGGGCCGAAAAGCGAAAGCGAAATTCGGACCGGAAAGCACCGAGGAAATCGGATCGGAAAGATCTGATAGAGTCGGAAACGCAAGAACGAAGGAAGCGCCCAGAGGAAAGCCCGAGAGGGTAAGTACAAAGGAAGCGTCCGCACCTTGAGAACTCAACAGCGTGCCAAAAATCAACGCCAGATTAGTTGATACCCCG
>NZ_JBEZHM010000093.1:0-19181 GCF_040650575.1 Streptomyces sp. NPDC048659
CGGTGACGACGACGTTGAGCAGCCCGGCCGGCAGGCCCGCCTCCTCCAGGACCTTGGCGACCAGGGTGCCGCCGCAGACCGGGGTGTTCTGGTGCCGGCCGCCGGGTCGGCCGTCGGACCGGCCGCCGGTCCGGACGCCGGGTCGGCTGCGGCGGCTGGGTCGGCTGCCGCAGCCGGGTCCGCCCGGTCCGCCGGGTCCGCCGGAGGTGCCGGGGTCGCGGGCGGCGGCGGTGGCGGTGGCGGGCCGAAGAGGTCGACCGCCTGGCGCAGGCCCGTGAGGGCGACGGCGAGGGCGCTGACCGAGCCGAGCGAGCCGGCCACCAGGAGCAGCGAGCGGCGCAGCCTGCGGACTTCGGGGGCGCCGGTCACCGCCATGGCGTCCAGCGCCGCGAGTTCGTCCTCGGCGATGCCCCGGTCGGCGAAGTCCGTCCGCACCGCGGCCAGTTCGCGCCTCAGCCGGGAGACGGCGGTCCGCAGTCCGTCCACCCTGGGGTCCACGCCCTCGCCGGTCACTCGCCTCTGCCCCACGCTTCGCAACATGGTTCTCCCCCTCGCGCACGTCCCTGTGCCGACCCGTCGGGCGGTGGCCGGGCGCCCGGGGTCGCGGGCCAGTTAACTCCTCCGCGCGCCCGGCGCGCCAGCGGACGGACGTAATTCAGGCGTCCGTGTGATCCGGGCGTGATGCGGTATGCAGTCCTCATGACTGGTGAGACGCGAGAACCGAGTGGTGAGACGGCGGAGCCCCTCGTGGCGGGCCTGCTGCTGGCGGCGGGCGGCGGCCGGCGACTGGGCGGCCGGCCGAAGGCGCTGCTGCCGTACCGGGGCCGCCCGCTCGTGGAGAACGCGGTGCGGGTGCTGCGCGAGGGCGGCTGCGCGGTGGTGCACGTGGTGCTCGGCGCGGCGGCCGGGCGGGTCCGGGAGCTGGCCGAGCTGCCCGGCTGCGTCCTGGTGGACAACCCCGACTGGGCCGAGGGGATGGGCTCCTCGCTGCGCGTCGGGCTGGCCTCCCTGGAGGCGGCGGGCCCGGTGGACGCGGCGCTGGTCTCGCTGGTGGACCAGCCGGGGATCGGCCCGGCGGCGGTGGCCCGGGTCCGCGCCGCGTACCGCTCGCCGGACGCGCTGGCGGCGGCCTCGTACGAGGGGAGGCGCGGGCATCCGGTGCTGTTCGGCGCCGCCCGCTGGGCGGGGATCGCGGCGGGCGCGGTCGGGGACCAGGGGGCCCGGGACTATCTGAAGGCGCACCGGGACGCGATCACGCTCGTGGACTGCTCGGACGTGGCGGAGCCCTACGACATCGACACCGAGGCGGATCTGGTGCACCTGGAGTGAAGGCGGTGGCACCGAGCGCCACGTTGTGTCGACCCGAAGAATCTCGACATCAACAAACCATTGAACTTCCACCATGAGGAAACTAGTATCCACTGTTCAGAAGCGCCTGCTCTTTGAGACGGCGTTCACGGCCGTACCTCGGCGCCTGTGGCACTCCGTGCCGCATCGCGATGCCCGGCGGCCGTCTGGCACCGCCCGTGAAGCCCGCTGAAGGAAGTGACAGTTCATGTCCGCACCAGCGCCGTCCTCCCTGGTCGTCGTCGAAGCCGAGCCCCTGCCGCGCCAGGAGGAGGTGCTCACCGACGCGGCCCTCGCCTTCGTGGCCGAACTGCACCGCCGGTTCACCCCGCGCCGTGACGAACTGCTCGCCCGCCGCGCCGAGCGCCGCGCCGAGATCGCCCGCACCTCCACGCTGGGCTTCCTTCCCGAGACCGCGGCCGTCCGCGCCGACGACTCCTGGAAGGTCGCGCCCGCCCCGGCGGCGCTGAACGACCGGCGCGTCGAGATCACCGGCCCGACCGACCGCAAGATGACGATCAACGCGCTGAACTCGGGCGCCAAGGTCTGGCTCGCGGACTTCGAGGACGCCTCCGCCCCGACCTGGGAGAACGTGGTCCTCGGCCAGGTCAACCTGGTCGACGCGTACACCCGGAACATCGACTTCACCGACGCGCGCTCGGGCAAGTCCTACGCCCTCAGGCCGGCCGACCAGCTCGCCACGGTCGTCATGCGCCCGCGCGGCTGGCACCTGGAGGAGCGTCACCTGACCGTCGACGGGCGCCCGGTGCCCGGCGCGCTGGTCGACTTCGGCCTCTACTTCTTCCACAACGCGCAGCGCCTGATCGACCTCGGCAAGGGCCCGTACTTCTACCTGCCGAAGACCGAGTCGCACCTGGAGGCGCGCCTCTGGAACGAGATCTTCGTCTTCGCCCAGGACTACGTCGGCATCCCGCAGGGCACCGTCCGCGCCACGGTCCTCATCGAGACCATCACGGCCGCGTACGAGATGGAGGAGATCCTCTACGAGCTCCGCGACCACGCCGCCGGACTGAACGCGGGCCGCTGGGACTACCTCTTCTCCATCGTCAAGAACTTCCGTGACGGCGGCGCCAAGTTCGTCCTCCCGGACCGCAACCTGGTCACGATGACGGCCCCGTTCATGCGCGCCTACACCGAACTCCTCGTCCGCACCTGCCACAAGCGCGGCGCGCACGCCATCGGCGGCATGGCGGCCTTCATCCCGTCCCGCCGCGACGCCGAGGTCAACAAGGTCGCGTTCGAGAAGGTCAAGGCCGACAAGGACCGCGAGGCCGGCGACGGCTTCGACGGCTCCTGGGTCGCCCACCCCGACCTGGTCCCGATCGCCATGGCCTCCTTCGACGCGGTGCTCGGCGAGAAGCCGAACCAGAAGGACCGGCTCCGCGAGGACGTGCACGTCGAGGGCCCCGAGCTCATCGACATCGCCTCCCTGGACGCCCACCCGACCTTCGACGGGCTGCGCAACGCGGTCCAGGTCGGCATCCGTTACATCGAGGCGTGGCTGCGCGGCCTGGGCGCCGTCGCCATCTTCAACCTGATGGAGGACGCGGCGACCGCCGAGATCTCCCGCTCGCAGATCTGGCAGTGGATCAACGCCGAGGTCGTCTTCGAGGACGGCCGGCAGGCCACCCCGGAGCTGGCCCGCGAGGTCGCCGCCGAGGAACTCGCCGCGATCCGCGCGGAGATCGGCGACGAGGCGTTCGCGGCCGGCAAGTGGCAGCAGGCGCACGACCTCCTGCTGCGTGTCTCCCTCGACGCCGACTACGCGGACTTCCTCACCCTCCCCGCGTACGAGCAGCTGGTCGGCTGACCGCACAGCGGCCGGACAGCACGCAGGACCAGCGCAGGACCCAGGCTCCGCCCCCACCGCCCCGCGCGGTGGGGGCGGAGCCCTTTTCGCGTATGCGGGGGCCGACGACGGGCCGGCGCCCCGGCCCCCTCAGCGCGGTCCGAGTCCCAGCGGGCCGAGGACCCGGGCGCTCGCGTGCGGGTCCGCCGCCGTCATCGCGGCCAGCAGCGCCGCCGAACCGCCGGGCCAGCGCGCGGCCGCCGCGTCGAAGGCGGTCCGCCGGGACTCCAGCGGCCCCCGCTTGCCGGGCAGCCCGTCGAGGACCGCGAGGGCGCGCGCGGCGGGCGGTACGAGGGCGGGGTCGACGCTCTCGCCCCGGGACCGCAGCGCGGCCTCCGCGCGGACGCCGGTCGCCGGGTCCGCGAGCGCCGCGCGGAGCGCCCCCGCGGGGGCCCGGGACAGGTCGAGGACGCCGAGCAGCGCGCGGACGGCCGCCGCGTCGGGGGTGCCCGCGTCGACCCGGCCGAGGGCGCCGAGCAGCTCCGTCCAGGCCCCTTCGTCCGCGTCGCCCGGGACGGTCTCACGGTCCGTCAGCCAGTCGCGGAGCACCCGTTCGGCGGCGGCCGGGGACCAGCCCGCGGCCGCGGCGACCAGGGTGGCCGCGTCCCAGGCGGCGGTCTCGGCCGCGTCGGGGACGGCGACCCCGCGCACAGCGAGGAGGTAGCGGACGGCGGCGCCGCCGCGCGGGGTGAGGCCGAAGGCGTCGCCGCGCCGGAAGACGAGCCCGGTGCCGGCCAGCCGGTCGACGACGGCGGCGAGTTCGTGGGCGGGCCGGTCGAGCCGCGCGCGGTCGGTGTCGGTGACACCGGGCGAGCCGAGCAGCCGGGCCAGCTCCCCGGCCGTCGGCGTGGTGTACGCGGGCGAGGCGGGCGGCGGTACGCGGACGGGGGCGTCCTCCAGGGCCGGGTCGACCGGCCAGTCCTCGAACTCGGCGGCGCGGCGGGCGACGGACTCGGCGGAGCAGCCGCGCTGGTAGAGGGTGTAGAGGAGGTGGGCGGCCTCGCTCCCGTAGGCGCCCTGTTCGGCGAGGTCCTCGACGGCGGCGGCGAGCAGGTCGGCGTCGGCCTCCGGGTCGGCCACGGCGTCCGGAGCGGGCGCGCCGGGGGTGGCGTGCTCGGGCGGGGGCAGCGGCTCGGCGGGGTCCCCGTAGTAGTCGAGGTGCTCGTCGAGCAGGGCGTCGGCGAGGACGAGGTGGGGGAAGGCGTCGGGGCCGGGGGCGAGGTGGGCGTAGGCGCCCGCGAGGCCCTCGGCGAGCCCGGCGGCGGTCCACCGGTCGAGCAGGGCGGCGGCGACCGTGCCGATCCCCTGGGCCACGTCGTGGTCGGTGAGGACGGGCCCGGTGGCCGGCGGGTGCTCGGCGTCGCGGACGTACGCCCTGGTCAGGGCCTCGGCGAGGAGGACGTCGGCGACGGCGGTGCGGCCCATGAGATCGGCCCGCCGCACCCCGTCGGGGACCGGCGGCGCGTCGAGCCCGGCGAGCCAGGCGCGCACGGCGGCGGGGTCGTCGGGGTCGGTGCCGTCGGCGCGCAGCAGCTGGGCGTACCAGCGGGGCCAGGTGAGGTTGCCGGGGTCCCGCATGGCACGCTCGAAGTCGCCCGCCGCCTCCCCGATCACCTCCTCGACGGCCGGGGCCGCGCCGTCGAAGCGTCCGGCGAGGGCGCGGAGCACGGCGGGATAGGCGGGCAGCTCCTCGGGGCTCGCGCAGACGAACGCGGGCAGGTCCTCCACGAGCAGCCGCCGGACCAGGCCGGGGGTGGGCTCCGGGAGCCCGGTCGCCCGGTCGGCGCCGCGCAGCGCGAGGAGGCTCAGTACGGCTTCGGCGGCCCGGCGGGTGCCGGGGCCGCGGAACTGGGGGCTGGCCTCCAGGAACGCGGCGAGCCCGGTGTTGGTGAGGACGATCTCGGCCACGTACCCAGCGTAGATCCGACGCGGTGACCGTGCGTGCCTTCAGGGGGTCACCACGGTGCGCGGCGCGGAGAAGTCGCCCCAGGTGCCGTCGGGGAGCCGGGCGCGGAGGGTGACGGTGTAGCGGGTGCCGGAGGCGGTGGGGACGGCGAGGGTGTACGTGACGGGGCCGGGCGCGGGCTCGGCGCCCCAGACGATGGTGGTGGCGAAGCGGCCGTTCAGGTAGAGCTGGTGCTCCTTGACGGGGGCGCCGGTGCGGGGCGGGGTCCAGGTGAGAGTGACGCTGCCCCGGCCCGCTCGCGCGGTGACGGCGGTGGGGGCGGTGTTGGGCGGGGCGCCGGGGGCGGGGGCGGTGGTGAGGTCGGCGGGGGCGCTGTCCGGGGAGGAGTTCTCGGCGGCGTCGCGGGCGCGGACGGTGAAGGAGTAGGCGGTGCCGGGGCGCAGGCCGCCGAGACGGGCGGTGGTCTCGGTCCCGGCGACGGTGTGGACGCGGGCGTCGGCCTGGTAGACGTCGTAGGCGGTGACCCGGGTGTCGTCGCGGGCGGGCCGCCAGCTGAGGGCGGCCGCGTCGGGCCCGTCGGGGGTGACGCGCAGGCCGGTGGGGCGGGTGGGGGGCGTGCGGTCCTCGGCGGTGGCGGCGAGGGTGGTGGCGGTGACGGCGGCGCTGTCCGGGGAGAGGTTTCCGGCGGCGTCGCGGGCGCGGACGGTGAAGGTCTGCGGGGTGGCGGGGGCGAGGCCGGTGACGTCGGTCATGAGGGTCTCGGCGGGGAGGTCCTTGACCTTGCGGCCCTGGCGGTAGACGGCGTAGCCGGTGACGGCGCGGTCGTCGGTGGCGGCGCTCCACATGACGTGGACGGTGGTGGCGCTGCCGGAGGCGGCGGTGACCCCGGTGGGCGCGGTCGGGGCGCTGGTGTCCGGGGCGGGGGGCGCGGAGCAGGCGGCGAGACCGAGCAGGGCGGTGGTCACGACCGAGGCCGCGAGGGCGGTCAACGGGCTTGTGGCGAGCGGGCGTTGCACGGGACGCCTCCGTCCTGCCGGACGATCCGGAAAGGTCTGGACCTGTATGCCACAGGGGCGGAGGACCCGGCAAGGGGGCGGGCGAGGGGGTGTACGGCGAGGGGCGTTGTCAGAGGGGTACGCTTCACTGGAATCCGTCACTCTCCGTAGTCGAGATGAGGGGGTCCCGTGACGGACCGTACGACGTATGTGACCGTGGCCGCACTGCGCGGGCGGGGCTGGAGCGAGGCGATGATCGACGGCCTGCTGGGCCAGGCGGACGTGCAGGGCCGCGACCCGAGGCGCTGGTCGCCCGCCCCGGTGCGGCTGTATCTGCTGGCGCGCGTGGAGGCGGTCGAGCGCACCCCCGACTTCCTGCGGGCCGCCTCGGTGGCGGGCCGGGGCTCGGCCGCGGCGGACGCGGGGGCGGAGCGGCGGCGCCGGGCGGTGCTGGCGGCGATCCTGGCCGAGCCCATCGAGGTGCCCCGGCTGCCCGCCGCCGAGCTGGAGCGCCGGGCGGTGCGCCACCGGCACCTGCTGGGGGCGCGCGGCCCGGGCGCCGAGGGCGCGCTGGTCCGCTGGCAGGTCGGCTACCTCCGCCAGGCGCTCGCCCGCTACGAGACGCTCCTCGACGGCCTGTACGGCGACACGGGCCGCGCCGAGGCCGAACGCCTGTTGCGCCGCCGCCTGTACGAGGCGATCGCGGCGGCATACCCGCGCCTGGCCCGCGAGTGCGCGCGGCGGATGGAGCTGGAGCGGTGAGCGGTCAGGGGCGCGGGCCGGCCGGGCTGGCCGGGCTGGCCGGGCTGGCCGGGCTGGCCGGGCTGGCCGGGCTGGCCGGGCTGGCCGGGCTGGCCGGGGGCATCCTCGGCGGGCTCGGCGGGCTCGGCGGGCTCGGCGGGCTCGGCGGGCTCGGCGGGCTCGGCGGGCTCGGCGGGCTCGGCGGTCTCGGTGTCTCGGTCGTCGCCTTGGCGGCCAGCAGCCGGGTGACGCGGCGGCAGGCCGCCGGGATCGGGGCGATGACGGGGACCGGCAGGCGGGTCCGGAGGGCGGCCGCCGCGTCGCCGAGCGGGCCGCCGCCGATGACGACGGCCTCGGCGCCGTCCCGGACGCAGGCGAGGGCGGCGCCCTCCAGCGCGGCGAGCAGCGCCGGCGGGCAGGCGGCGAGCCGTCGGGGGTCGCCCGCCGTGAAGCGGGTGCCGGTGTGGGACGCGGTCAGACCGAGCCGTTCGACGTGGGCGGCGATGGTGTCCGCGAGGCGCGGGGTGGTGGTCGCGATGCCGAAGCGGCGCCCCTCGGCCGCGGCTTCGGCGAGGGCGGACTCCCCGATGCCGACGACGGGCAGGGCCTCCCCCAGGAGCGCCCGCAGGTCCGCGAGTCCCGGGTCGCCGAAGGCGCCGACGACCAGCGCGGCGCAGTCGGCGCCCGCGGCCCCGGCGGGCCCGGTCGCGGCGGCGACGGTGGGCCCGGCGGCGGCGCGCAGGGCGGCGGGGTCGGTGAGCATCGCCGGGCCGTGCGCCGCGGTCACGCCCCGGACCCGCAGGCCGGTGCCCGCGAGCGCGCGCCGGGCGAGGACGGTCATCATCCGCGTGGTCGCGGCGGAGGTGTTGGGGTTGACCAGCACGACCGCCCCGGTCCCCGCGGCGTGCGCGGGGACCGGGGCGGTCGGGGACGGCGGGCGGCGGTTCAGTGGACGTGCGCCGCCTTGGCGGAGCGGGTCCCGGAGATCTCCTCGCCCGGCTCCATGGGCGCGGTCACGGTGTCCTCGTCACGGCGCTTGCCGAGGTGGTTGAAGACCAGGTTGAGCAGGACGGCCGCGACGCAGCCGGTGGAGATGCCGGAGTCGAGGATAATCTTCGCGGTCTCCGGGAAGGCGTGGTAGAACTCCGGCTTCGTGATCGGGATGATGCCGACCGCCAGCGAGACGGCGACGATCAGGACGTTGTTGTCCTTCTCCAGGCCCGCCTTGGCGAGGGTCTGGATGCCGCTCGCGGCGACCGAGCCGAAGAGGACGATGCCCGCACCGCCGAGGACCGGCCGGGGCACGACCGAGATCAGCGAGGCGGCCACCGGCGACAGGCCCATGAGGACCAGGAAGCCGCCGCCGCAGGCGACCACGAAGCGGCTGCGGATCCGGGTCATCGCGACCAGGCCGATGTTCTGCGCGAAGGCGCTGCACATGAAGCCGTTGAAGAGCGGGCTGAGCGCGGAGCCGAGGGTGTCGGCGCGCAGACCGGCCGCGATCGTCTTCTCGTCGGCCGGCCGCTCGACGATCTCGCCGAGCGCCAGCATGTCGGCGGTCGACTCGGTCATCGAGACCAGCATGACCACGCACATGGAGATGATCGCGGCGAGGGCGAACTGCGGGGCGCCGAAGTGGAACGGGTTCGGGAAGCCGACGATGTCCGCCTCGGTCACCGGGGTGAAGTCGGTGACGCCGAAAGGTATCGCGATGAGCGTGCCCACGACGAGGCCGACGAGGACGGCGACCTGCTTGAGGAAACCGCGGGTGAAGCGGCGCAGCAGCAGCACGATGACCAGGGTGATGCCCGCGAGGGACAGGAAGGTGGTCGAACCGTAGTCGGCCGCCTTGGGGTTGGGCCCTTGGGCCCAGCCGAAGGCGACCGGGAGGAGGGAGACGCCGATGAGGGTGATGACGGAGCCGGTGACGACCGGCGGGAAGAACCGGACCAGTCTGGAGAAGAACGGGGCGGCGAGGAAGCCGAGGAGTCCGGCGACGATGATCGCGCCGAAGATCACCGGCAGGGCGTCGGCCTTGTCCTTGGTGGTGTCGACGATGGCGAGCATCGGGGCGACGCCGGCGAAGGTGACGCCGTTGACGAACGGCAGCCGGGCGCCGATCTTCCAGACGCCGAGGGTCTGGAGGAAGGTGGCGAGGCCGGCGGTGAAGAGGCTGGCGCCGGTGAGGAAGGTGAGTTCGGTGCCGGAGAGGCCGACGGCCGCTCCGACGATCAGGGGCGGAGCGACGACTCCGGCGTACATGGCGGCGACGTGCTGGAGGCCGCTGGTAGCCATTTTCAGTGGGGGCAGGACCTCGTCCACCGGGTGGATGTCCCGGTCCTCGGGGGCGGAGCCTGCGTCATGTGCATTGCGAACCTGGGGCGTGGCGGCCACGGCGGTTCCTCCGGTCGGGTACACGTCGGCGGAGACGTGGGTATCAGGGAGGTGGTGCGATGCGGTGCGAAGTGCGGGAGGTGCGGCTCGTCGCGGGGGGGGTGAGGCTGCGCGCCGGCGGAGGGGGTGCGGCGCTGACGGGACGTCCGATGGGGTGTGCCCGGTGCGGGCCGGACCTGGTTCACCGTTCCGGGGGGCGCGTACGACAGGGCGTACGGCGCCCCCCGGTCGGGCTGCCGCGGACCCCGCTCGGGTCCGCGGCGACCGGTCGAGGGCCGTCCCCCTCGACCGGACTCCTTGGGGAGGGTCAGCCCTGGGCCGCGATGCGGGCCAGGCGCTGCGCCTCCGTGCGCGCGTCGCGCGCGATCTCGTCCTCGTCGGCGGTCAGCAGTCGGTTGTTCTCGACGATCTGACGGCCGTTGACGAAGGACGCGGTGACCGGGGCCGCCGCGCCGAAGACGATGGCGGTGACCGGGTCGGCGATCGACGAGTGGCCGAGGCCGTCGATCTTCCAGAGCACGAAGTCGGCCAGCTTGCCGGCCTCCAGCGAGCCGATGCTGTCGGCGCGGCCGAGGACCTGCGCGCCGCCGAAGGTGCCCAGGCGCAGGGCCTGGCGGGCGTTGAGCGCCGACTCGCGGTGCGCGCCCAGGCGGTTGATGAGCAGCGCGTTGCGCAGCTCGGTGTGCAGCTCGCCCGACTCGTTGGAGGCGGTGCCGTCGACGCCGAGGCCGACGGGCACGCCCGCCTTGAGCATGTCGGGTACGCGGGCGATGCCGGCGGCGAGGCGCGCGTTGGAGGAGGGGCAGTGCGCCACACCGGTCTTGGTGCGGGCGAAGGCCGCGATGTCGGAGTCGTTCATGTGGACGCAGTGCGCCATCCACACGTCCTCGCCGAGGAAGCCGGTGGACTCGAAGTAGTCCGTCGGGCCCATGCCGAACAGCTCGTGGCAGAACTTCTCCTCCTCCACGGTCTCCGAGCCGTGGGTGTGCATCCGGACGCCGAGGCGGCGGCCGAGGGCGGCGCCCTCGCGGAGGAGCTCGGTGGAGATGGAGAAGGGGGAGCAGGGGGCGACGGCGACCTGGGTCATCGAGTCGAAGGAGGCGTCGTGGAACTTCTTGACGGTCTCCTCGGTCGCGGCGAGCGCGCCCTCGGTGGTCTCGACGGCGAAGTCCGGCGGCAGGCCGCCGTCCTTCTGGCTGCGGTCCATGGAGCCGCGGGCGAGGGTGAAGCGGACGCCCATGTCGCGGGCGGCGCCGATGATGGCGCCGGACAGGTCGCCGGAGCCCTGCGGGTAGACGTAGTGGTGGTCCATGGCGGTGGTGACGCCGCCGCGGGCCATCATGGCCAGGGATCCCTGGGCGGCGACGCGCACCATCTGCTCGTCGATGCGGGCCCAGGTCGGGTAGAGGGCGACCAGCCAGTTGAAGAGGTTGTGGTCGGTCGCGAGGCCGCGGGTGATCCACTGGTAGAAGTGGTGGTGGGTGTTGACGAGTCCCGGCGTGATCAGGTGGCCGGTGGCGTCGATCCGCCGGACCACGTTCTCCAGGCCCTCGGGGGCCTTGCCGGCTCCGAGGGACTCGATCCTGTTGTCGGCGACGACGAGGTAGCCGGTGGCGTACTCGGTGTCGTTCGCGTCGACGGTCGCGATCGCCGCGTTCTCGATGACGATGCGCTGGGCTGCCGAAGGTGCTGCCATGACGTGGCTTCCTTCATTCCTGGGGGGATGGGCGGGCACGGCAGGACCCTAGGAGGATTTGAGTGCCGGGGCCGCGTGACGGCTCCGGGTGCCGAGATGGTGGAAAAAGAGGTTGAGCAGGACGGCGACGAGCGCGCCCGCGCTGATGCCGGAGCCGAGCACGGTCTGCGCCCAGGCGGGGAATCCGGCGTAGAAGGTGGGAGCGGCGAGCGGGATGATGCCCGCACCGAGCGCGACGGCCACCAGGATGATGTTGGAGCTGTCGTCGAGACCGGCCTCGGACAGGGTCCGGATGCCGCTCACGGCGATGGAGCCGAAGAGGACGATGCCCGCGCCGCCGAGGACCGGCATGGGCACCAGGGAGACCACCGCGCCGAGCACCGGGAAGGCGCCGAGGACCAGCAGGGCGCCGCCGGCCACGGCGACCACGTACCGGCTGCGCACCCGGGTCAGCGAGACGACGCCGACGTTCTGGGCGAAGGCCGAGGTGGGGAAGCCGCCGAAGACGGGGCCGAGCAGGGTGGCGATGCCGTCGGTGCGCAGTCCGCGGGTGATGGTGCGGCCGTCGCTGCGGCGGTCGCAGATCTCGCCGAGGGCGAGCATTCCGGCGCTGGACTCGGTCATCAGGACCAGCATCACGATGCACAGGGAGAGGATCGCGGCGGGCTGGAACTCGGGGGCGCCGAAGGCGAAGGGGGCGGGGAGCGCGGCGATCGGGGCCTCGCGCAGGGCGGTGAAGTCCGCCATGCCGAAGGGGACCGCGGCGAGGGTGCCGATGAAGAGGCCGAGCAGCAGGGCGATCTGCTTGAGGAAGCCCTTGCCGAAGCGCTGGAAGAGCAGGATGACGACGAGGGTGAAGCCGGCCAGGGCCAGGTACTTCATGGAGCCGAAGTCGGCGGCGGTCTTGTCGCCGCCCTGCGCCCAGCCGACCGGCACGGGCATCAGGGTGACCCCGATGAGGGTGATGACGACGCCGGTGACGAGCGGCGGGAAGAAGCGGAGCAGCCGGCCGAAGAAGGGGCCGACGGCGAGGCAGAAGACTCCGGCGACCATGACCGCGCCGTAGATGGCGGGGAGTTGGTGTCCGGGGGCGCTGGTCTCGGCGATGGCGAGCATGGGCGCGATGCCGGCCGAGGAGGCGGCGTTCACGAACGGGAGCCGGTTGCCGGCGAAGCGGCCGATGCCGAGGGTCTGCAGGATGGTCGCGCAGCCGGCGATGAGCAGGCTGGCGGCGATGAGGCGGGTCATTCCGGCGGCGTCCAGGCCGACCGCCTGACCGATGATGAGCGGAGGGGTGACGACGCCCGCGTACATGGCGGCGATGTGCTGGAGTGCCGCGGGGACGAGCCGCGAGGCGGGGAGTTTCTCGTCCACCGGGTGGCAGTCGGCCGGGGTGGACGGGGTGGAACACGGGCCTTCGGCGGTTGCCGGCCCCTTTGCAGGCTGTGCCATGGAAGTTCCCTCCGGTGTGCGTGCCCCCGCCCGACTGCGGGGCGGGCGGGGGCACGCACTCGGTGCCGCTTAGAGGTTGGTCATGTCGACCGGGATCTGCGCCGTGGCGCCGTCGCGCAGGATCGTGGCCTCGATGAGGCCGTACATGCGGTCGGCCGCGTAGTAGACCTCGTTGTCGTTCTTCAGGCCGAAGGGCTCGAGGTCGACGAGGAAGTGGTGCTTGTTCGGGAGCGAGAAGCGGACCTCGTCGATCTCCGAACGGTGGTTGATGATCCGCGTGGCCATCTGGTACAGCGTCTGCTGCAGGGAGTACGAGTACGTCTCCGAGAAGGCTTCGAGCATGTGCTTCTTGGTCTGCTCGTAGGACCGCTCCCAGTTGGGCATCCGCTGCTCGTCGTCGGTCCAGTTGAACCGCCAGCGGCCGGAGACCTGCGTGGCCAGGATGCGGTCGTACGCCTCCTGGAGGGTCGTGTACTTGTCCTTGATGTAGCCCCAGAACTCCGAGTTGGTGGAGTTCATGACGACGAGGTCCTTGAGGCCGGAGATGACCTCCCAGTTCTTGCCGTCGTAGGTGATCTGGGTGACGCGGGTCTCCTGGCCCTTACGGACGAAGGAGTGGTTGACCTCGTCCGCGCCGATGAACTTGGAGTTGGCGTCCGAGCCGGCGATCCGCTCCCAGGAGTACTCCTCGATCTGGATGCGGGCGCGGTGGATCGGCTCCTGGCTGGTC
This sequence comes from Streptomyces sp. NPDC048659, assembly GCF_040650575.1. NCBI lineage: Bacteria > Bacillati > Actinomycetota > Actinomycetes > Kitasatosporales > Streptomycetaceae > Streptomyces > Streptomyces sp. NPDC048659. Next base: position 13,132 of record NZ_JBEZHM010000093.1, read on the forward strand.
ACGAAGTGACGGGCCAGGTGGATGCCGAACTGCTCGGCGGACTCGATGCCGTACTCCTTGGCGAACGCGAAGACGGTGTTCTTCGTCGTGTCGGTGGGGAGGCAGTGGGCGTTCGAGCCGGTGAGGTGGACGTCGTCGAGGTCGCCGGAGAGGGCGACGGAGACGTTCAGGTCCTTGATGTGGTGGGTCGCGCCGTCCCGCGTGATCTTGACGACGCGGTTCTCTGCTTTGCCGTACTGGTTCTGGCCGAGAATCGTGGGCATGTCTGCTAGCTCCCTCGGTAAACGGAGTAGCCGAACGGGTTGAGCAGCAGCGGTACGTGGTAGTGCTCGCCCGGGACGACGGCGAACGTGATCGCCACCTCCGGGAAGAACGCTCCGGTCGTGCCGCTGTCCCGATTCGCGGGGGCGTCCTGCTGCGCCTCGGCTTGCTTGTTCTGCTTGCTCAGGAAGTACGCCTCGGTCTGGAAGTCGAGCCGTACGTGGGTCGTGCCCTCCGGCAGGGCCGGGAGGTCCTTGCAGCGCCCGTCCGCGTCGGTGGCGGAGCCGCCCAGGGCGGTCCACTCCGCGTCGGAGCCGGCGCGGGCCGCGAGCGTGATGGCCACGCCCTCGGCCGGGCGGCCGACGCTGGTGTCCAGGATGTGGGTGGACACCGATGCGGTGGTGTCGGTGCTCATGCGTTCTCTTCCTCGTTCTCGACGAGACGGGTCAGGCGGATGCGGTTGATCTTGCCCAGTTCGGTGCGGACGATCTCCCGCTCCCGCTCGGGCGAGTTCTCGATCCGTTCGCGGATCGCGTCGCGCATCTGCTCGCCGGTCCGGCCGGTGGCGCAGATGAGGAAGACATGACCGAACTTGTCCTGGTAGGCCAGGTTGAGTTCGAGCATCTCGGCCTTGAGCTCCGCGGAGGCGCCGGCCATCCCGCTCTGCTCGCGGGAGGAGGTCGGGTCCCCTGCCTTCGGACGACCGATCGGCGGGTGGCCCGCCATCGCGTCGGCCAGGTCCTCGGTGCCCAGCTCCGCCGTGGCGGCGTCACTGGCGAGGAAGAGGGCTTCTGCGGTGGCGTACGGGCGCTGGGCGAGCAGCTTGCTCCCCCACGCCGAACTGGAACACACCTCGTGGAGTGCGGCGACGGCGTCGCCGTCCGCCGAGGTGTTGAACCGGGTCAGACCCGGTGTCGTACCTGAAGTCACGGGAAGCCTCCGTGGCTGTTTTTCGCTGTGCGTCGGACGGGCTGCGGATAGCTAACGCCCTCCGCAACATCACGTCAACACTTTGTTGAAAACTCGGCCACACAAAAGCCGCCGTCCCGACATCTGGACGACGGCTCATGGCCACTCATGATCAACTACCCGCTCTTGGGGGCCTTTTCCCTGTTCAGGGCGGTCTCCCTGTTCAGGTAGTTGTACACCGTGAAGCGGCTGACACCTAGGGCCCCCGCCACCGTCTCCACTCCGTGACGGACCGAGAAGGCGCCCCGCGCCTCCAGGATCCGCACGACCTCCTGCTTGCTCTTGCGGTCGAGCTCGGCCAGCGGCATCCCGTGCCGGCGCTCCATCGCGGCCAGAATGTGATCGAGCGATTCGGACAGCTGCGGCAGCCGCACCGCGAGCACGTCCTCCCCCTCCCAGGCGAGGACCACGTCGTCGACTCCGGCCTGCTCCGGCACCAGCAGCTCGGCGCCCATCGCGTCGACCAGCGGCTTCACGGCCGCCACCAGGGGGTGCTCGCTCACTTCTCCCCCTCCTCGGCGTCACCGATCACGTTCACCTGGAGCGAGACCCGGGTCGCCCCGGCCGCCAGGGACCGCCGCAGCAGCGCGTCCACCGCGGTGAGCACCGCGTCGGCACCGCCTTCCGCCGTATTGCCGAAGGGCCCCACATCCACCGCGTCCAGCTCGGCCGACTGGATGACCTCTCGGGCCACGACCGCGTGCGCCGGCGCCTCGTCGAGGTCGAACGGCTCGGTCGTGAACTCCACTCTCAAACGCACCATGCCCCCACGCTACGGCCCGGCCGCGCCCCACGGCAGCCCCGGACCTGCGGGGACCTCTTGACAAGTCGGCCGCTCCGCTTGCAACATTCCGTCAGACAGAAAGTTACTTCCGCAATACGGAAGGAGCGCCGCCCCTCATGGCCCGCTTCTCAGACGGCGCAGTCACGGACCAGCGCTTCGATGTGAACCTGTCGATCCTCTTCACGGAACTCCCGCTCCTGGAGCGCCCCGCGGCCGCCGCCGCGGCCGGCTTCACCGCGGTCGAGCTGTGGTGGCCCTGGATCGACACCGCCACCCCCGAGCAGAGCGAGCTCGACGCCCTCAAGAAGGCTCTTGAGGACGCCGGCACCCAGCTGGTGGGCCTGAACTTCTACGCCGGCCGGCTCCCCGGCCCGGACCGCGGCGCGGTCTCGGTGCCCGGCGAGGAGTCGGACCGCTTCCGGGCCAACATCGACGTCGCCGCGGACTTCGCGGCCTCGGTCGGCTGCAAGGCGCTCAACGCGCTCTACGGCAACCGCGTCGAGGGCGTGGACCCGGCCGTCCAGGACGAGCTCGCCCTGGAGAACCTGGTGCTGGCCGCCCGCGCGGCCGACCGGGTCGGCGCGATCCTGCTGATCGAGACCCTCAACAAGCCGGAGTCGCCGCTCTACCCGCTGGTGAGCGCCCCCGCCGGTGTCGAGATCGTGGACAAGGTGAACGCGGCCACCGGCCTCGGCAACGCCAAGTTCCTCCTCGACATCTACCACCTGGCCATGAACGGCGAGGACGTCAGCCAGGTCATCGCCGCGTACGCGGACAAGACCGGTCACGTCCAGATCGCCGACAAGCCGGGCCGCGGCGCCCCGTTCACCGGCGAGCTCCCCCTGGAGCAGCTCCTCGGCGAGCTGCGGAAGGCCGGTTACGACGGCTGGGTCGGCCTGGAGTACAAGGCCGCCGATGCCGCCGCGTCCTTCGAATGGCTCGCCCCCGAGGCTCGCCCCGCCCGCTGACGCAGGCCCCCTCCCCGTACCACCTTGTTTTGAGAGGCACCCTCATGAGCACTCTTCCGAAGGTCGCATGGATCGGTCTCGGCATCATGGGCTCCCCCATGTCCGAGAACCTGATCAAGGCCGGTTACCCGGTCACCGGCTTCACCCTGGAGCAGGACAAGCTGGACCGCCTCGCCGCGGCCGGCGGCACCGTCGCCGGCTCGATCGCCGAGGCCGTCGCGGACGCGGACGTCATCATCACGATGGTGCCCGCCTCCCCGCAGGTCGAGGCCATCTCCTACGGCCCCGCGGGCATCCTGGAGAACGCCAAGCCGGGCGCGCTGATCGTCGACATGTCGTCGATCACCCCGCAGACCTCGGTCGACCTGGCGAAGAACGCCAAGGAGAAGGGCATCCGCGTCATCGACGCCCCCGTCTCCGGCGGCGAGGCCGGCGCCATCGAGGCCGTGCTCTCGATCATGGTCGGCGGCGAGCAGGCCGACTTCGACGAGGCGCTCCCCATCCTGGAGGCCCTCGGCAAGGTCATCGTGCTGTGCGGTCCGCACGGCTCGGGCCAGACAGTGAAGGCCGCCAACCAGCTCATCGTCGCCGTGAACATCCAGGCGTGCGCCGAGGCCGTGGTCTTCCTGGAGAAGTCCGGCGTGAACCTCCAGGCCGCCCTGGACGTCCTCAACGGCGGCCTGGCCGGCTCCACGGTCCTGACCCGCAAGAAGGACAACTTCCTGAACCGGGACTTCAAGCCCGGCTTCCGGATCGACCTGCACCACAAGGACATGGGCATCGTCACCGACGCCGCCCGCAACGTCGGTGCGGCCCTCCCGGTCGGCGCCGTGGTCGCCCAGCTGGTCGCGTCGCTGCGCGCCCAGGGCGACGGCGGCCTGGACCACTCGGCCCTGCTGCGCGCCGTCGAGCGCCTCTCCGGCCAGCAGGTCTGACCCGCCCCCCGTGCTGACGGGGCCCTGATTTCCGGGCGGCGGCGGCGCTGACACCTGTCCTGTCGCGCCCAGGCGTCGCCGCCGTCCGGAACACCACACTTCATTTTCAACAAACTGTTGACGCTGCTCAAGGGGCGTACATACGCTCCAGAGCACTCCCAGCAGTGCAGCTCCCGTACGGAAGGTCACGATGTCGAAGCGCGTGCTTACGACCGAGTCCGGCGCCCCTGTCGCCGACAACCAGAACTCCGCCACCGCCGGCGTCGGTGGCCCCATCCTGCTCCAGGACCAGCACCTGCTGGAGAAGCTCGCGCGCTTCAACCGTGAGCGCATCCCGGAGCGCGTGGTCCACGCCCGCGGCTCCGGCGCGTACGGCTACTTCGAGGTGACCGACGACGTCACCGCGTACACCAAGGCGGACTTCCTCTCCGAGGTCGGCAAGAAGACCGAGACCTTCCTGCGCTTCTCCACCGTGGCCGACTCGCTCGGCGGCGCGGACGCGGTCCGCGACCCGCGCGGCTTCGCGCTGAAGTTCTACACCGAAGAGGGCAACTACGACCTCGTCGGCAACAACACCCCGGTGTTCTTCATCAAGGACCCGATCAAGTTCCCCGACTTCATCCACTCCCAGAAGCGCGACCCCTTCACGGGCAAGCAGGAGCCGGACAACGTCTGGGACTTCTGGGCGCACGCCCCCGAGGCGACCCACCAGGTGACCTGGCTCATGGGCGACCGCGGCATCCCCGCCTCGTACCGCCACATGAACGGCTACGGCTCGCACACCTACCAGTGGACCAACGAGGCGGGCGAGGCGTTCTTCGTCAAGTACCACTTCAAGACGAACCAGGGCATCCGCTCCCTCTCCGCCGAGCAGGCCGCCGAGCTCGTCGGCAAGGACGCCAACTCGCACCAGACCGACCTGCTGCAGTCGATCGAGCGCGGCGTGAGCCCCTCCTGGACCCTCTACGTCCAGGTGATGCCGGCCGCCGAGGCCGCCGACTACCGCTTCAACCCCTTCGACCTCACCAAGGTGTGGCCGCACAGCGACTACCCGCTGCAGCGCGTGGGCCGCCTGGTCCTCGACCGCAACCCGGACAACGTCTTCGCCGAGGTCGAGCAGTCCGCCTTCTCCCCGAACAACTTCGTTCCGGGCATCGGCCCCTCGCCCGACAAGATGCTCCAGGGCCGGCTCTTCGCCTACGCGGACGCCCACCGCTACCGCCTCGGCGTCAACCACACCCAGCTCCCGGTGAACGCCCCCAAGGCCGCCACCGTGGACAACTACGGCCGCGACGGCCTGATGGCCACCCGCAACGGCTCGCGCCACGACAAGAACTACGAGCCCAACTCGTACTCGGGTCCCGCGCAGACCGACGCCGCGCTCTCCGCGCCGCTCGCCATCCACGGCTGGACCGGCACCCACGCCGCCCCGCAGCACGCCAAGGACGACGACTTCTTCCAGGCCGGCGAGCTCTACCGGCTGATGTCCGAGGAGGAGAAGAAGCGCCTCGTCGCCAACATCGCCGGCGGCCTCTCCCAGGTCTCCCGCGAGGACGTCATCGAGAAGAACCTCGCCCACTTCGCCGCCGCCGACGCCGACTACGGCAAGCGCGTCGAGGAGGCCGTCCGCGCCCTGCGCGAGGACTGATCCTCCGAACACCCAGACCGCGTACGGTGCCTGACGGGAGGTCAGCACCGTACGCCGTCCGGAAGCCCGGCCCGGATGAGGGGTGGCCGGTGGACCGGACAGCGTGAGGACCGCGGCGGCGCCGAGCCAGTGCGGTGGTAAGGACGCCCGGCCCCCTTCTTGACCTGAAGGGAGGGGACCAGCCGAGGCGCCCGTCGGCACCGCCGCGGTCCCAACGCCCCTCCCCCGAGCGCTCCTCCGGGAGCCCCGGGGAGGACATCACAGACTCCGCCCGGCGGCGCGAACGTCCTGTCGCGCCAGCCTCGCACCGTCGGGCGGGCATCACGTGCGCGGTGCGGTTTACGGTCCCGCACCGCGCGCATCGAGGCCGGGGCCTGACCCACGCACAGGGGTCAGCCGCGATCTCCTCCAAGTCCGCCGACCCGACGGGCCCGGCCTCGGTCGCGACGACCCAGCGCCTCTACAACCTGACGCCGGGCGCCAGC
>NZ_JBEZHM010000094.1:0-19127 GCF_040650575.1 Streptomyces sp. NPDC048659
CGTCCAGCAGGCCGCCCCCGCGCCCTCCTGGCTCCGCCAGCACGCCGGACAGCTCGTCGCGGCTGGCGGGGCCGGGGCCCTGGTCGTCGCCGTCCCGACGAGGAGTCGTGGTGACGGCTTTGGCATCACGCATGTCCGTGATCAGCTTGGTCACCTGGCTGGGTTTGTAGACGGTCTCCAGGAGGGTGAACGCCTTGAGTTCCGCCACGGTGAGGCCCTTCGGTGCCGCCGCGATGTGCTCCAGCAGGATCCGGCGAAGAGGACCTGTGTGGGGCTCGAGTTCGAGGGCGAGCTGCTGCTGCTCGCTGTCCTTGGGGTCGCGATAGCGGACCCCGTGGTCGCGGTCGACGCTCCACATGGCCTCCTTCATCTTCTCCAGGCCGCGCTCATGGCGGGTTCCGAAGATCAAGTAGAGGACATGGTTTCCCTCATCGACCATTTCGAAGAAGAGCGTGTGGGTGAAGCCGGCTCGACGAAGGCTCTCCCGGTACTGGTCGCGGAGGAAAGTGAACTTCTCGTTCGACGGCTGATCGAACACTGCGTGCCACTCGGTGCCTCCGAAGGCGGCGTCCCCTGCCCTCCTGTGGTTCTCGTTGGCCTCGCCGAACCGGGTGAGGAAGGCCGGCTGGAAGGTGACCATCACTTCCGTGCTGCGGTGCTTCCCGAGTTCCTGCAGCAGACTGAACGGGATGTCAGGGCCGCCGTAACTGTCGAGGAGGACGAAGAGGGGCTTGCCCAGAGAGCCCTGGAGGCGAAGTTGTTCGAGTAGCGTGGGGTGACACTCGCCGTAATGCGTGTTTACGCGGAGGCGTCGGCTGACGTCGGCCGAGTGGTGTTCGCGCGCCTTGTCGAGTTGGCTCCGCAGCTCGGATTCCCGCCGCTCGTCTCCCTCGACCAGCACCATACGAATACGTCCGGAGCGGTGTTGCAGCGCCTTGGCGAAGGCTTCGAGCGCAACCACGGGTGAGCCTGGCTCGCCCTGCGAGTATACGCCGGGGCCGGAAAAGCCCTCTGCATAGGTGATGGTGGCATGGCGCGACAAGAGAATGGGAGCCCAGGGCTCGAGGTACTTCCTCAGCAGGTTGTGCTTCGCTGCCGTATGCGGGTCTCTGTCCCACAGGACGGTCTTGGGTACCGCCATACCGTGCTCCCCCCACCCCTGGTGATTACAGACTTGGGGCAGAGGATCACACGGCGTGTCCGCCAGCGTCAGTAGCTCGGTCGGGATTGGCCAATATTCGGCCGTCAGGAAGCCAGAACCGGAACCCGCGTCGGCATCTCGCTCCAGATCTGGCCTTCGAGTTCGCGACCGCCAGCCTTGGGAGTGCGCCCGCCCCACTGCTTGAAGAAGAAGGGCACCCCAGCTGCACTGCACAGGTCACGAATGTCGAGCAACCACTCCTCCTCGACCGGCCGATGGCCTGGTCCGGACTCGCCTCCGGCGATCACCCACCCGATGCCATCGAGATTCAATTCCGCGAGAGGCCCCAGAAGAGGCTCGCACGACAGGAACCGAACGGCCGCCGGGACTGCCCGCAGGTCGTCGACGCGATCGAGTTGATCTCCGTTCTCGACGGACACGCCCATCCACAGATTGGAGGGCCAGTCCAGACGATCTGCGATCCGACGCAGGCGCAGGCTCCGCTTGGTCAACAGCTGATAGGTGTGCTGGGGGGTCGAGGCGATCACCTCGAAGACCTGCCGCACGAAGTCAAGCGGCACCCTGGCATGGAAGAGGTCGCTCATCGAGTTCACGAAGACCATGCGCGGCGCCTTCCACTGCAGGGGAACATCGAGGGCGTCCGGATGGATGGTGAGCCCGAAACCTGGTCCGGACGTTCGGGGGTCGCCATCGTTCTGGTACTTCGAGGCGCCCATCAACTTCAACCGACGGGAGAGCGTCAGCGCATAGCAGTTGTCGCACCCGGGCGTGACACGGTCGCATCCGGTTGTCGGGTTCCAGGTGGCCTCGGTCCACTCAATGGCGCTTCGGTCACTCATGCCTGCCCTCCCTGGGTGAAGCGGCGAGCAGCACCTCACGTGCGCAACGTGCGCTTCGATGACTTGCACAACGAGTGGCGCGCCGAACTGGCACGCGATGGGCCCATCATTCACGGACCGCGGGCGCCCCGCATAGTGGTTCACCTTGATAGCTGGCCGAAAACTCCTTGATGCAGGGAGAGTTGCGGTGAGCTCTGGGGAATCCTTGGTCTTGGGCGCAGGAGGTCTCCGCCCCCGCTACCCGTTGCGAAAGGAGCGGTTACCCCATGTTGCACAGCACCGGCCTCTCGGACGCGTATGAGCACTGCGGCTTGATCCTCGACTTTGCTGGGGTGCTCACCGCCAGCCCCACGGAGGTCCACCGGGCGTGGTGCGTGTCCGAGGGGCTGGAACCGGGGGCGTGGCGTTTCACCCTCAACGATCACCCCGAAGGCCGGCGACTCTACGCTGCGTTGGAGGTTGGGGAGATCGGGCAGGCCGAGTGGAACGAGGGCACGGCCGCGCTGCTGGGTGAGCACCTGGACCCCGTGAACCTGATGGGGCGGGCCTGGGTCGACGTTCCTCCGGCGCGTCGGATGATTGCGCTGGCCCGGGCCGCGCGGGCCGCCGGCCACCGGCTCGCGCTGCTGTCCAACAGCTTCGGGCTCGATCCGTTCAACCCGTACGAGCACGTGGGCATCTGGGACCTCTTCGACGTGCACGTCGTGTCGGAGCTGGAGGGACTGGCGAAGCCGGACCCAGCGATCTACCGGCTCGCACTGGAGAGGATCGGGCTGCCTGCCGAGCGGTGTGTGTTCGTGGACGATCACGAGGCGAACCTGCCACCGGCGGCCGAGCTGGGCATCACGACCGTCCACGTGACCGGCGAGGACACGGCTGTGGCCGAGTTGGAAGCTCACTTCGGCGTCACCGCGGTCCTCGCCTCGTGAGCCTAGCTGAGGGCTTGAGCCGGGATTTCGGCTCGCGGATCAGAGCGGGCGGTACGCGGCGAACTGCCAGGGGGTTCTCGCGGCGGTCACGAAGGCAGTGGGGCCTTCTGGGAGGTGGGTGAGGACGCCCAGAAGGAGGGTGTGGGAGACGGCCAGGAGGGGGCCGTGGCGGCCGGCGGTGTGGTGGAGGAAGGCGGCGCAGTGGCGGGCGCGGGTGTGGAGGTCGGTGAGGCTTTCTCCGTCTTCGCAGCGTAGGGAGGGGTTGGCGAGGCGCCGGGCTCGCCATGCGCGGTAGGCCGGCGGGTACGTCTCGGCGGTGCGGCCGAGGACGATGCTCGGGGCACGCCATTCGGCCAGGAGGCCGGAGGTGGCCACGATGGGCAGGCCCGTGAGGTGCGAGACGAGGGTGGCGGTCTGGCGGGCGCGGGGGATGGGGCTGGTGACGATCGCGGTGATGCCCTCGGGAAGGGGTAGGGAGCGGCGTACCTGGTCGCGGCCCTCCTGAGTGAGGGTGGCCTCGTGCGGGGCGTGGTAGCCGGGGCGGTGGCCTTCGTAGGCGCCGTGGCGCATGAGCCAGATCTCAGGCAAGGATCCAGCCTCCGTCGACGCGCAGGGTCTGGCCGGTGATGAAGCCGGCGTCGTCGGTGGTGAGGAAGGCGACGGCGGCGGCGACGTCGTTCGGGCGGCCTCGGCGCTGGACGCACTGGCGGGCAATCTGGCGGACGGTCATGGCCTCCGGGTCGTCGACGACGGTGTCCTCGGCGGGTACGCGGATGGAACCGGGGGCGACGCAGTTCGCGGTGATGCCGGCGGGGCCGAGTTCGCGGGCGAGGGCACGGGTGAGTCCTTCGAGGCCTGCCTTGGCGCTGATGTAGCCGGAGAGGTCGTGGCGGCCCGCCGTGGCCAGGACGGATCCGATGGTGATGATCCGGCCCCAGCCGGCGGCCGTCATGGCGGGGGTCAGCTCATGTGCGAGGAGGTAGTGGCTGGTCAGGTTGGTGGCCAGGGCCTCGTTCCAGTGGGCCGGCGTGGTCTCCGGCCACGGTCGGCGGGGATAGGCGCCGGCGTTGCTGACCAGGATGTCGATCGGGCCGAGTGCGTCGCCGGCCTGGTGGCAGAGCGTCTGTACGGCCTCGGTGTCGCGGAGGTCGGCTGCCAGGGAGATTGCGGTGCCGCCGCTGTCGGTGATGTGGGTGGCGAGCTGGGTCGCGGCCTGGTCGTCGCTGAAGTGGGCGAGGGCGACGGTGGCGCCGTCGGCGGCGAGGCGGCGGGCGATGGCCGAGCCGAGCCCGCCGGTGGCTCCGGTGATGAGGGCGGTACGGCCGTTCAGGGGGCCGGGCATGGCGACTCCAGCGGGCAGAAGTAGGTGGTGGGGTCGAACGTGGGGCTCATCGCCTCGGCGAGCCGGGCGAGCAGGACGAGCCGGTCCTCGGGGGCCAGGTCGGCCAGGTTGTAGACGCCGAGGATGCGCATGGCCAGGTAGGGGCGGAGCAGGTTAGCCAGGTCCGACCCTGGCCAGAGGCGGTCCGCGACCGGCCGTACGAGCTGGGTCCAGTACGCGGTCACCGCGGCTTGCCGGGGAGCCGAGAGGTGCGGGGTGTAGTCGATGTGGATGGTGCTGGTGGTGTGGTCGATGTCCGCTCGTCGGAGCTCGGGGGTGTTGGCCGGGACGTGGGCGAAGGTGGCGGGGTGGTCGGCGAAGGCGGTCGGGTGGTACGTGGGCACGAGCCAGCCGCCGAGGGCGGAGGCGTACCAGAGGAAGTTGGCGAACTCGCCGGGGATGCTGTTCATCCCGGCGGTGTCGTAGTCGAACCAGGCGAGCGGGTGGGCGAGGTTGACGTCGGTGGGATCGCCCTGGGTGAGGGCCGCCCAGACCGGCTCCGCGGAGGCGAAGTGGGCGCGGAGCCAGCGGAGGGTCGCGGTCCAGTCCAGGTGGTGCCGGCGGCCGTTGATGTTCAGGGCGTAGGTGTCGAGGCGGGAGACCGGGACGTCGATGAGGCCGTCGGCGAACAGGAAGTCCCTACCGGCGTAGTACGTGTCAAGGCGGCCGCCGGGCGCCGCGCGGTCCCAGTACAGCTTGCGGACGACGTGCGTCGGCTCGGCCGGCCATGCTGTCGTGAGAATGACCTCGCGGTACGCCGCCGTGAGCTGGTCCATGTAGCTGCGGAGATCACTGCTCGGTTCGTCCGCGTTGAGGAGGTCGAGCAGGAGTCCCTGGTCGGTGCCGCCGGGGAGGCGTTCGTACGTGAGCAGGTGCCCGCCCGGCACGCGCAGGTGGGCGTGGAGGGCAGGGACGCGGTAGTGCCGGGACAGGCGGGCGTGGCCGCGGATCTCCTCGCGGGCCTCGGCCGGGTCGCGGGTGTACTTCAGGAGCAGCGGGCGGCCGAGGAGGTCGACGGGGCGGAGCAGGTTGCGGGTGAAGCGCCGTACCGGACCCAGCCGGAGGAGAGGCTGGAAGGTCATGGTCTCACCCCGTTGAGTAGTTCGAGGCCGACCTGGGCCAGCGCGGCAGGCGGGAAGGCGTCCATGTGGATGTTCGTGTCCGGGGCGATGGCGTCGCGGACGGGACAGAGGTCGCCCTGGTGCATGCGGTCGGACAGGGCGGTGGCGACGGCGTGGTGGTGCGGCAGGCCGGTGCGCCATTTGCTGTGGCTGTGGCGGGAGTACAGGCCGATGACGGGCGGGGAGCTTCCGTCCCGGCGGCGGGCCATCGCGGCGAGGTGGGTGAGGCCGGTGTCGTTGCCGACGATGAGGTGGCAGTGCGGGAAGAGGTCGGCGAGGCCGTCGGCCGGCATGCCGTCGATGCGGAGGGCCTGTACGTGGCGCCGGGGAGCTTTTGCGGCGATGCGGAGGCCGTCGCCCGGGTTGCCGCCGATGAGCAGCAGCCGGGCCTGGGCCTGCTGGGCCTCCGCGATGTGCTCGACGAGTTCGATGTAGCGCTGGGCGGTGTAGTCCTTGCGCTCCGGCCAGCTGGTGGCGGTGATGGCGGCGACGGTCAGGCCGCCCAGCCAGCCCACCGAGCGCAGTTCCTCCACGAGGTTGTTCGGACCGGTCGCGAGGGTGGGAGCGAAGGGGGCCGTGTCGGGCAGGCGGATGCCGAGGCGGCGCTCCAGGGCCAGGTAGTGGCGGGTGGGCAGGTCCGGGTGGGCGCGGCCGTCGCTCGACCAGCACGGCGGGGCCGCCGGGTCGAGCACCAGGCTCACCACCGCCTCCGAGCCGTGCGCCTCGATCCCCGCGCGGTCGCCGATCACGGCCCGCCAGCCGCTGGGCGGGGTGGGCTGGGGCTTGGTGATCAGCCCGGTGCGGGCGATCAGCCCCGCGTACGGACCCACCGCCCGGACGGCCACGCGAACCGACCGCAGCCGCAGCCAGTCGAGGACCGCGCGGACTCCCGAAAGCGCGAGGAGGGTGTCGCCGAGCTTCCCCTCGAAGGCCACCACGACCTCGCCGCACCCGCTCAGGCGGTGGACGAGCTCGGCGGAGGCGGCCAGCGGGAGCGGTGCGCCGATGGGAACGCTGTCGCGGTCGTACCCGAGCGGGGTGGTGTGCACGGCCCCGGCGGGGATGACCAGGGAGCCGTGGTGGAACCGGACCCCCGCCGGGGCGACCACGGTCACGCCGCGCCTTCGATCGTGGTGAGGGAGACGAGCGGCAGTCCGAGGTCGGTGAGCAGGTCGCGGGCTCCGCGGGTGGTGTCCTCGACCAGGCAGGCCGCCGCCAGCGGGACGGCGCCGGCCTCGCGGAGGCGGCGGGTGAGGTCGGCCAGCGTCCGGCCGGTGGTGATCTCGTCGTCCACGATGACGATCCGCTGGTCGGGGGCGATGCCATACGCGAAGACGTCGGTGCGCATCGCGTGGGGCTCGCGGAAGCGCACCGCGCCGTCGAGGGGGAGGTGCAGCTTCCAGGCAATCTTGTACGGGAGGTGGGCGGCGCCGGCGAGGGAGATGGTCGGCAGGATGCCGCCGGCGTCCAGGCCGAGGAGGAAGTCCACGGAGCCGAGCCCGTCCGGCACCTGCTCCTGGAGCAGACGCCAGAGGTCGGCTCCGGTGTGGGCGAGGGTGTCGGGGTGGACCGGGTCTTCCAGGCCGTCCAGGGAGTGGATGACGCGCTCGCGGCGGCTCGTGGCCCCGACGCTGAGGCGTTCGACGATCCGGGCGGAGAAGGACGGCACGGCGATGGTTTCGGGCATGGCGAAGCTCCTGTCGGAGGAGAGGGAGGAAGAGCGGAAGGTTGTTCAGGCGGCGAGCTGGGCGGCGTACCAGGCGAGGACCTGGTCGACAGCCGCGCAGACGGGCTTGAGTACGAGCTCGGCCTCGCCGTCGCGCCAGGCACGGGCGATCTCGGCCAGGGAGGGCACCGCGAGGGCGGGAAGGCCCGGCATGCGGGAGGCCGCGACGAGGATCCGGTCGGGTCCGGACTCCCACTGGTTGTGCTCGCGCAGGAGGAGGCGGCAGGCGAGCACGAGGTGCTTGTAGAGCTGCCGCAGAGCCGTCGGTCCTGCATGGGCGCGCAGTCGGCGCATGGTCAGGATGACCTGGGGGAGTTCTCGGACGGCGGCGAACGCCAGATCGTCCCGGCTGATCGTCGGAAGTTCGAGGCCGGGTGCGGCGTGGAGGATGGGGCTGCCCTGCTGGAGCTGGTGGAGGACGAACGCGAGGCGCGGGGTGAGGCGCCGGGCGGTCAGTTCGCCGGGGGTGACGAGGGTGGGGCCGAGGGAGGCCGCACCGCCCAGGGCGGTCCCGTACTGCTCCAGGGCCTCGTGCACCTGGTCGATGGTCTCGTGCTCGGCGATCACGAGGAGGTCCAGGTCGGACCAGCCGGCGATCCAACTGCCCTCCCCGGGGCTGCCGGTCAGGGCGGCGAGCCTTACGCCGGGGCCGTAGGCCCGTACCGCGTCGGTGAAGTCGGCCGTCGCCGAGGCGATGGCGGCCGGCAGTCCCAGCCCGTACGGGGTGGCCACGCGCAGCGCAGTGGCGGTGGGCGGGGCGGCGATGTGCCGGAGGCGGGCGCGGAGGGCGGCGATGCTGCCGGTGTTGTCGATGACGTGGTCGGCGAGTGCGGCGACCTGGTGGGCGCCACGGCTCATCTTGATCTCGTCCTTCACGGCGACGGCCTGGGCCGGCGTCCCGGACCGCTCGACGCGTACGGCGAAGGAGGCGTCCAGGTAGACGATCTGGAGGGTGTCGCCCATGAGCTGCTTGAGCTCGGCCATCGAGGCGTCGTCGTGGACGGACTCGATGGTGAACAGCCGCGTGTCGACGTGGGCGTCCGCGAAGCGGTTCAGCTCGCCGAGCAGCAGTTCTGCCTGCCGACGGGCCGAGAGCGCGTACGGGTCCGCGAGGCCCTCCCGGTGAGCCGCCTGCCGCAGCAGGAAGCCGATCTTGAGGCGCTGGGCACCGCACGTGCGCTGGACGAACTCGGCGCTGGTGCTCTTGCCGCACTCGCTCAGCCCACCGAAGGCGAGGACCCGGCGCAGGTGCTGGCTCGGCTTGATCTCCGCGGGGGCGGCGTCGTCCCGGCCGTACAGCTTGAACCGGGCCGGTACGGGAAGCCGGCGGCGGCCGGCGACGACGTCGGAGACCAGCGCGTCGAGGGCGGCGCACAGCTCCTCCCGCTGGCCATGGAGGGCGGGGACTCGCCGGCGGGCCAGCTCGTCCCGGGCCGCCGCGCGCTCGCTGTGCCAGATCCGCAGCGTCAGCACCGACAGACGGTCGACGACGGAGGCGAGCGTCTCGGTGTGCAGCGGCGCGTCGGCGCGGCCCGCGTCCGCCAGCGAGCCGAGGACCTCGTCGGCCCGCTCGGCCAGGGTGTTGCGTTCGGCGTTGAGCTGGTCGATCTCCCGCTTGCAGTCCGCGACCTGGGTGGCGGAGAGCAGGGCGCCGCGCACCCGGTCCTCGGTGTCCCACAGGCGTCCGTTGACGGTGTGGAGCCGGGTGACGGTGTCGTCAAGGCGGTGCAGGTCCTTGTCCTGGAGCGTGGCTATGGCGCGGGCGAGGCCGGGCGGCAGGACCAGGGGCGGGGAGTTCTGGGTCATCGGGGACTCCCATCAGCGAGGGGGCTGAGGCCAAGGCGATCGACTACGTCGCTGTGTACGTCGTCCAGGGAGCGGTCCTCGCAGTCCACGACCGCGGTGTACGCGCCGTGCTCTGCCTGGTGGAGCAGGACCGCGTGCAGCGTCCTCTGGTAGGCCGGGTAGATCCCGGTCCACGGGCGGCCCTCGCGGGCGCTGGTGATGGCGTAGCTGCGCTCGGCATTGAGGGACGGGAGCAGGAGGATCGAGACCTCCGGTGCTGTGGCTCGCGAACCGGCGATGCCCGTCACGGTTTTGAACGCCTCGCCGACCGTCAGCCCGTCCTTGACCACGCAGGTCGCGGTGGCCACGGCGAGGAGCATGGACAGGCCTCGGTCGAGCAGTCCCGTACGCCCGGCCTCGCGGGCGGCGGCCCGCTTGGCGTGCCCGGCGAGCAGCATCTCGGTCAGCTCGGCCGTCGTAGACGTCTCGAACCACCACCGCCCGTAGTCGCCGGCCGCCGCCAGCGCCCACGGGGCGGGGTCGTGCTCGTGGACCGCGCCCAGCGGCTGGAAGCCGTCCCAGAGCTCGGCCAGCCGTACCAGGTGGGTCGTCTTGCCCACGTTGTCAGGACCGTTGAGGCTGACGAAGTCCGGGACCTGCGCCATCGCTCACGCCTCGCGGATCGGGGTGTCGAGGACGGAGACGATCGCGTCCGTGTTCGCGGCGATGAACTCGGCGAGCTCCGGCGGCATCAGGTTCAGCTCGCGGACGGCCTCGGCGGTGAAGGGCACCCGGACCACCTCGTACCCGCCCCGCTCCGGCTTGGCGAACTCCGTCCCCGTACGCGCGGCCAGGTCCATCGACTCCAGGCGCGCGGCGAAGATGTGCTGCACGCCGACGCCGCCTTCCAGCTCGTCGGTGATCAGGTGGACGAGCTCGGCGCGTTCCAGCTTGCCGCCGAGCTCCTCGAACACCTCCCGGTGCAGGGCCGCCTCGATGGTCGCGTCGTCCGCCTCGACCCCTCCGCCGACGCTCACCCAGTACGGCTCCCTGCCCGGCTTGATGCGCTTGATGAGGACGAGCTCGTCGCCGTCGAGGAGGATGGCGCGGGCGTTGCGTTTGACGATGTCGGTCATGCCGATTGCTCCTTCTGGTGGTGGTACAGGAGAGAACGGGCGGAGGGCCGCCTGGTGGCGGAGGGCCGCCTGGTCGCGCCGGCAGCTCCCCGGCTCGGTGGACCCAGCATGGTGGAGGCCGATGGCGGGGTGTGACGTACGGGTGCTGCAGCAATGCCGCACCACTGCTGAACAAGGCTGGCTACGCTGGGCGTTTCGGCGTTCCACCGGGTGACAGACAGGGGGTACGACGGTGGTCACGGTGCAGCGATGGTCCGGCCGGGAAGCCCGGCTGTTACGCGACGCCCTGCGTATGAGCCTGCGGGACTTCGCCGCCTATCTCGGCGTCAGCGACCGGACGGTGTCGAACTGGGAGGGTGGCGGAGCGAGTTACCAGCCCCGTGCCGAATCTCAGGCCGTCCTCGACACCGCACTCGATCGCGCGTCGAGCGACGCGAAAGCCCGGTTCGCGGCCGCCCTCGGAACGGAGGGTGTTGCTCCGCCCGTCACAGGCCGGATCGAGGTCGACTCCCACAAGTTCCTGCCGGTCTTCATCGGCGTCGAGCACGCCGGCCGGCTCCGCGCACACATGACACCGAGCGCGGACGACCAGTGGCTGGAGTCCTCCTCGGCGCGCGTGGACCACCCCGAAGCGCAGGATTGCGTCCTGCACGTGTTCGCCTGCGGGGTAGCCGTCTTCCACCTCGTCCAGCCGCACGATCCCACCGCGCTCACGGACCTCGCCGTCTGGCGTTATCGCTCCTACGCCTCCGACCTGCCCTGGGCACGGGACAAGCTCCGCGACCTCCTGGACGAGGGCCACACCAGCTTCCCCAACCCCGAGTACGTCCTCTCCCTGTACTGGCTCACCACCGGCCCCTGGACCGGTGACGCCTACGACACCGCACTGCGCCTGCTGTCCACACCCTCCGTCCTGGTCGACCGCGGTGCCCCGGGCGGGCCCGCGCCCCTGGACGGCACGGTCGAGGAATCGCTCCTCACCACCGGCTTCGACCACCCGGACATCGTGTCCTTCGGCGTGCGGGGAGTCTCCACCGCCTACGCCGGCTGGTCCGGCGTCGCGTACGCCTCCCACTCCCGCGAGCGCAGCCTCACCATCGACGAGCTGGTCACCTGCGAGCTGACCGTCCAGGCCCTCTGGTGCTTCACCCGCCAGATCCAGCAGATGATCGAGGACGGCCAGGACCCCTCCATGCCCGAGCAGTACGGCTGGCGGTTCCTGCGCGCCGCCTACTCCCGGCTCACCACCGCCCGAGCCCAGGAGACCGCGCAGCACGTCCTGATGCGGGAGGCCATCATGAACACCAGCGGGCTGGCCGAACGGCTGCGCGCCGCACAGGACGCTCTACGCGAGAGCGTCGGGTGAGAACACGGGGCAGGAGACAGCGGATGGACATAGGCAGCGCCGCGCTGGTCGTGATCGACATGCAGAACGGCTTCGTGAACCACCACAGCCGCCACGCCGTTCCCGCGGTCTCCGACCTGGTCGCCCAGTGGTCCGCCGCCGGACGGCCTGTGGTCTTCACCCGGTACTTCAACTATCCGGACAGCCCCTACGAGCGCTTCTTCCAGTGGCGTCGGCTCCAGGAACCACCCGAGACCGACATCGTCCCCGAGCTCGCCAACGCTGCCGCCGACGCGCACGCGGTCGTCGACAAAACCGGGTACACGCTCCTCACCCCGGAGGCCGCCGAACTGATCCGCCGGGCCGGCTGGACCGACCTCGTCTTCTGCGGGATAGCCACCGAGAGCTGCGTCCTGAAGTCCGCCGCCGACGCCTTCGAGTACGGCTACGCGCCCTGGATCGTCACCGACGCCTGCGCCAGCGACGCCGGCCCCGACGTCCACGACGCCGGCCTCGTCGTCGCCCGTCGCCTGATCGGAACCGGCCAACTCGTCACCACCGACCACGTGATCGGCCAACTCGCTGCGTACGCCGGGACCCCGGTGCTGGAATAGCCCCATGGCCGACACGCTGTACGACACCGACCTGATCATCATCGGCGGCGGCCCGGCCGGCTGCGCCGCTGCCCGCATGGCCGCCAGCGTCGGCATGCGCTCGATCCTGATCGAGCCGGACCGGCTGTGCCGCAACCTCTACCGGATCCCGGCCCTGAACAACGTCCTCGGCGGCTACACCAGCGGCCCCGAGCTCGCCGACGCCGTCGTCGCGGAGCTGAAGAACACGGAGCTGTGCCGCCTCGAACTCGGCAGACACGTCACCGAGCTCCGCGCCGACGACGACCGGGTGACCATCACGCTCGACACCGGCACCCGTCTCACCGCCCCGTACGCAATCGTCGCCACCGGCGTCGGCCCGCTCCAGCCCCGCGACGTCGCCTGGATCACCGCCCCTGACGGCTTGACCCTGCCCCCGCTCTGGCAGGCCGAGGCGGACGACGCCGAGGGCCGCACCCTCCTCGTCCTCGGCGGCGACCGCCCGATCGGCACCTTCCTGCGCGCTCACCCGACCACCGACACTCGCCTGCTCGTGGCGTACCCGGCGGCCGACGCGTACAAGATCGAGGAGATCCGCGAGGACCCTCGGGTCACGCTCCTTCCCGTGGAGCACCTGACGCTCCGGACCGGAAAAGGCATCGCGGTGTCGGTGGAAGCGGTGGGCCGGAACGGCGAACGGCAGGCGATCATGGCGGATGCAGTCCACCTCAGCATCGGCAATGCCCCGACCGCCCCGTCCGGCGACCTGACTCGCGGTCTGGACGGATACTGCCCGCCGACCGATCAGCACCCCCGCCTCATCGTGGCAGGCGACCTCCGCTCCGCCCGCTTCCAGCGGATCATGACTGCCATGGGCTCCGGAAGCGAGGCCGCACTGCACGCTTACTACGCGGCCAGGGAACTTCTCGCCAAGGGCTGAGACCACGTCGGCGGGATGCGACGACGATGGCATTCAGAGGGGAAGCTCCGCGATCAGTGAGGCTGGGGTGGCGATCGGGCCGGGAACCGGAGGTATCGAGGTACGGCGTCTGGGGACGGACCGGTTCACTTCCCACCTCAGCGGCAGATCGAAGGTCCGTGTGTATGGACGTCTCACTCCGGCGACGGGTGAGGTGCTGGTAGGCAGCGCTGCTGGCGTTGTGACCTGCGGGGACCATGGACAAGTGAGCGAGAACCGAAGGGCTTGGACGCCATGACAGAGAAGACCTCCCACGACTCGGGCGATGCGAATGGAGCACCGGTCATCCTGAGCAACGAGCCCGGCTCGTTCGCCTGGGCCGTGCTGGCCAAGCGCCACCCCGCCCTCATCCAGCAGGTACGAGACGCCTTCCCGTTCGGCCGCCAGCAGCACGAGGCACTCGATGCCCTGCTGGACGAGATCACCAACGGCGTCATCGAGCCGCTCGCCCCCGGGGAACACGACCGTCAGCGCTGGGCGGACCGGGGACAGGAGCACTTCGGACGCTCCTGGTACGACGCCCCGTTCCTGTGGGCGGAGAGCTACTTCTACCGCAGGCTCCTCGGCGCGGTCGGCTACTTCGGCACCGGGCCGTGGCAGGGAGTCGATCCGTTCGCGCCGTTCAAACGGGCCGAGCTGCGCGGCGAGGCCGTGGAGGAGGAACTACGGTCCCTGGACGCGCTCGCGAGCGCTCCGGCGGACGAGCGGGCTGCTGCCCTGCTCCACGCGTCGCTCTGGGGCAACCGGGCAGACCTCGGCTTCCGCGTCTCGGCGGGAGAGCCGGCGGCCGGTGACACCGCTGCCTCCGCGCTGGTGGCCGACGACAGCGCCTTGTTGTGGCAGCTGCTGCCCGTCGGGGGCTCCTCGACCGTCGCCGTGGTGGCGGACAACGCGGGGCGCGAGCTGATCCCGGACCTGATCCTCATCGATCACCTCCTCGAACAGCGGCATGCCGAACAGGTCGTGCTTCACCTCAAGCCGCATCCCTATTACGTCTCCGACGCGATGACGGCCGACGTCGTCGACTGCCTCCGCCGCCTCACCGAGGCACCCGGCGAAGCCAGTGCGATCGGAGGCCGGCTGTGGAAGGCCATGGCAGCAGGGAGCCTGGAGGTCCGCACCCACCCGTTCTTCTGTGCTCCGCTGCCGTACGAGGACATGCCCGAGGACCTCCGCGGCGAGTTCGAGAGCGCCACGCTCACCATCTTGAAGGGAGACCTCAACTACCGGCGCCTGGTGGGCGACCGGCTGTGGGACGCCAAGGCGTCCTTCGCCGATCTCACCGCGTACTTCCCGGGGGCCGTCGCAGCGTTCCGGACCCTGAAGTCCGACGCCATCGTCGGTTTGGAGCAGGAAGTGCTGGACGGGCTCGAACGGTCCGGGGCTGCCTGGCGTACGAGTGGAACGCACGCGTTGATCCAGGTGCGACGGTAGGGGATCTTTGGTGACCACCGAGGCCCAGAGAGGAGTCGCCGCTGCTGTCGTCGTTCGGGGCGAGCGAGTCCTGCTCGTGCGGCGACGTGTGGCGGAAGGGGCGCTCTCGTGGCAGTTCCCGGCAGGGAAGATCGAATCCGAGGAGACTCCCGGGGAAGCCGCAGCACGTGAGACCGAGGAAGAGACCGGGCTCCTGGTGGTGCCCCAGAGTGTGCTGGGACAACGGGTGCACCCCATGACAGGCCGGGAGATCCACTACATCGCATGCCGCCCTGTCGGCGGCCAGGCGGTCGTGGCGAGTGCTGATGAGGTGGCCGGCCTGGCCTGGGCCACGCACGGCGAGATCCCGCAGTACGTGCCGTACGGGTTGTTCGGGCCGGTGCAGAACTACCTCGATAAGGCTCTGCTCTCGTGAGTTCCGTCGCGTCCTTGAAGGGTGAGGTGCGCGTTGTCGTTGTCGGGGCTGGAGTGGCAGGGCTCACCACCGCTGTCGTCCTGGCCGAGGCCGGAGCGGTGGTGCACGTGATCGCCGAGCAGGTGCCGGGCGTCACCTCGCTGGCGGCCGGGGCGATGTGGGGGCCGTACCTGGTCGAGCCGAAGGACAAGGTCGACCAGTGGGGGCAGCGGTCCCTGGAGATCTTCCGCAAGCTGGCGGAGGACCCGTCCACGGGCGTCCGGCTCACCAGCGGCATAGAGGCGTCCCGCGCGGCCGAGGCACCACCGGACTGGGCCACCACCCTGCCCGGCTTCCGGCCGTGCGAGCCGGCCGAACTGCCGGCCGGGTTTTCGGCCGGCTACCGGTTCACGGTGCCGCTGATCGACATGCCCACCTACCTCGCCTACCTCCTGCGCCGGCTCGACGCCGCTGGAGGAACGGTCGAGCGGCGGCGCCTGGTCTCGCTTGCGGACGCCGGCCCCGCTGCCTTGATCGTCAACTGCACGGGCCTGGGTGCCAAGGATCTGCTCCCGGATCCTGGCGTTCGTCCCATCCGCGGCCAGCACGTCGTCGTCACCAACCCCGGGCTGACCGAGTTCTTCTCCGAGGACACCGGCCCTTCACAAGACCTGCTGTGCTTCTACCCCCACGGCGACACCGTCGTCCTGGGCGGCACCGCTATCGACGGTGAAGGCAGCCTTGCCCTCGACGAGAAGGCGGCAGCCGGAATCCTCGCTCGCTGTGTCGAGGTTGAACCCTGTCTCGCCAAGGCCCGTGTCCTGGAGCACCGGCTCGGCGCCCGGCCGACCCGGGCTATGGTGCGCGTGGAGACAGAGCGGGCGGAGGACGGCACCGTGGTGGTGCACAACTACGGGCACGGAGGTGCCGGCGTCACGCTCTCGTGGGGCTGCGCCGAAGAGGCTGCGAGCTTCCTGGCCGCCGACAGGGCAGACAGGCCCTGAAGGACCAGCCGGAGATGCCTTCCCGCACGTCCGCCTCACTCGCATTACGGGCGACACCCACCAGCTGATCGGCGCCCTGGGCGGGTGCCTCCGACACGAACGGCAGCCGCGGATGATCCCGGCTGCCGTTCGTGTTGTGCGAGGTTCCCAGGCCAGCCTGCTGTCGGGTCGACCGGTGCTACGGGCTCAGGTGCCTGGGGCTGGTGTTACTGCCCGTCGGGGACGAACCCGTTCATCACGTAGGCGAGGCGCTCGATGTCGGAGGGGCCACCCTGTGGCCGGTGGGTGATCACGTCTCCGAGCGTGAAGTCCTCGTTGGGCTGGTCGTCGTACGGGGCCAGGACGATGTTCAGTCCGGCAGCTCCCACTTTCTTCTGGATCTCGGTGTCGATGAGGAGACGGACCTCGAGGGTTGCTTCGAGCTCGTCCCGGTTGGCCAGGAGGACGGTGGCCTGTTCCTCGTCGGTGAAGGGGCGGCCGTCGTAGTGGGAGAAGGTGCCGGTGTCGGGACGGAGCCGGAAGTCGGTGTCAACGAGCAGGGTGAAGACGTCGGCGCGGAGGTAGGAATCGGTTTCGGGCAAGGGTGTACTCCTCACATGGTGGGGTGGGTGCTGATAGGTCCATGGTGCGGAGAATCCCCGGTTAGGCTAACCGGGGATTCTCGGCTATGTTGCGCCGCTCGACCTGCGGCTTAGCGTCGTCGGACGGGGCCGTTTGTGGTGCCGGCTCCCAGCGCATCGGCTGTCCCTGGCACGGCAGAATCACGTTGGAGGCCGGCAGCGGTCACGTACTCGGGATACGAGTCGGCGGGCAGATCGGCCATCCTCCGTACGCGCCACACCAGTACGTCGCTGACCGACTCTGCGGTGCCCAGCTCGCGGCGTCCTGCCACGCGGGCAAGAAGGTCGGTGGAGATGTGGCCGACGGCCTCGGCGTCAGCGAGTGTGGCGGCGAGGGACGGCCAGCCGGGCTCAGCCAGTACCTGCTCAGCCAGCTCCGGCATCGCCGCCCGCACGGCGTCGGCCTGTCTTTCCAGCAGTGGGCGGGCGAGGTTCCGACCGCGCTGGTGGAGGACGGCGAGCGGCTGCTCGGCGGCGACCCGGTAGGCGCCACGTAGGTGCTCGGCGGCCCGGTGGGCTGCGTCGGCCTGTTGGGCGTGGCCCTTCCTGGCGTGCCAGTGCGCGACGGCGGTGATCAGGAAGAGCAGCATGTCGATCGCCATGGCCGTGGCGGCGCCGTCCTCGCCGCGGCCGAGGGCCGGCCCGCTGCGGACGAGTTCGCGGGCGGCCTGCCGCAACGCCTGGTCGTGTCCGCGTGCGGCGCGGATGTGGGAGCGGGAGGCACGCTCGAATGCCTCGGCAGCCTCTCGTAGTTGGTCGCGGGTGTAGGCGGCGGAGGTCTTGGCGAGCGCGTCGAGGACCTCTCCGGCGGCGCTTATGTGCGCGGAGGCGACGGCGTCCTCGCCGTTGTGGACGACGAGGACCGCATCTGAGAGCGCAGCTGCTGCATGCCGACGTGCGGCAGACGGTGCCATCGGCCCGGGAGCCGGTGGAGACTCGGACTGGTCCATGGACCAGCGTTCGCGGATCCGGGGCAGGGACAGGTCGGGGGCGAGGCGGGCGCCAGGGTAATAGACGGGCTCGCCGTCCTTGTTGCGGTCGTCGGGCAAGGCGACCTTGTAGCCGAGCAGGTCGCCCGAGGGGGCGACGCGCTTCTTGACCAGGAGGCCGGCGGCGGCCAGACGGTCGAAGAACTCCTCGTCGCCGGTCGCGCCGGCCACGGCTCGTCGTACGGTCTCCCGGAGTTCCTCGCGGGCGGTGCGCTCGCGGCCCTGACGTTCGGCCTTGTGCCGTTCGGCGCTGGTGGGCCGCTGGGCGGCGGTGCCGTCCCCGGGCGCGACCTGGTGCAGGCCGAGTTCCTTCTCGATGAGCCGAGCCTCGGCCTGGGCGCGTTTGCCGGAGCGGAAGTCGTCGGGCCGGGTGCCGTCCTCGCACACGAGGGTGGCGACGATGTGGATGTGGTCGTCCGCGTGCCGTACGGCGGCCCAGCGGCAGCCGGACTGTCCGTCGCCGGGGTCGATGCCGGTGGCGGCGACGATCCGGCGGGCCACCTCGGCCCACTCCTCGTCGGACAGCATCCGGTCGCCGGGCGCGGTGCGGACGGAGGTGTGCCAGACGTACTTGGCGGGACGGGCGTGCTCCGGCAGCGCCTGGACGGGCTGGTCCAGGAGCTGCTGGAGGGCCTTCAGCGTGGTGTTCGGGTCGCGGCCGGGGTCGGGGGCCATGCCGTCGAACGAGGCGACGAGGTGCGGGTCGACGTGCTCCTCGCGTCTGCCGGGGCCGTAGAGGTAGGCGAGCAGGCCGATGGTCCGGTCGCCGGGCGGGTTGATGCTGGGGATCACGCCGCCTGCCGTCGTTCGAGGATGCTGGTCGCGGCGGCGTGCACGGCGTCGGCGGCCCGCCGGACCGCTGCGGTGGAGGCCTCCAGCTGAGGTGTGTCCGCGCCTGAGTTGAGGGCCTTCACAGCCTGGTTGAGGTTGCTGCCAGCCCAGCCGAGCTTGCGCCGGCTGTCGAACAGCGCGGTGAGCATGTCGCGCTCGGTGGCGATCTCAGCGCTGGTGCGGCCGAGGTCGCGGGCTGCGGCGAGGGCGGAGCGGGCGAGGAAGCCGGCGACGGTCAGATGGCACTGGGCGGCGGCGGTGGCGACGAGCGCGTACTCGTCGTCGTTGAAACGGGTCGAGTGCTGGTGATGACGCTTCTTCGCGGGCGGCTGACGCGGACGCTGACGGGCACGGCGCTCGCGACGGCGGAACTTCGGCTTCTCCTCGCTCCCCGGCTTCGATCCGCCCCCGGTCGAAGCCTCCAGGACCTGCGCCCCCTGGCGCAGGTCCTCTCCCGCCCCTTCGGGGGCGGGTACGGCGGAAGCACTGCTTCCGCCCCAACTTGCTCCGCCCGGGGCAGGGCCGGTGGGCACCTGCGGCGGTGCGGGCCAGTCGTTCGGCTGAGGCGGGATTGTCGAGGCAGGGATGGGGTGCTGCGGGGCGGGTGCCATGTGGGGATCCTTCGGTGGGGCGGCGGGAGGGGAAGTCCGTGCTTCGTGGATGTCTCGACGGGGCTGGAGGCTGTCCGGCAAGGTGGAGGGGACGAGCCGGTCGGTCCGGGTTGGGGCCGCCGAGGCGCACGGTTCCTCCCCGGCCGTCCGTCACCTGCGTGACCGACCTGGGGGTCCAGTACCTCCTGCTGCCCGCCCTCTGCCTCGCCCTGCCCAGCGCCGCCGTCCTCGGCCGCTACCTCAAGGAC
>NZ_JBEZHM010000095.1:0-18886 GCF_040650575.1 Streptomyces sp. NPDC048659
GGGCCGCCGGTGTTGCCGAGGTTGAAGGCGGCGGTGGTGGTGGCGCCGGCGAGGGTGGGGGCGGCGCCGGCGACGTTGAACATGCGGGCGTTGAGGGCGGGCGCGGTGTAGAAGCAGGAGACGCCGAGGAGGAAGGTCAGCACGATCGTGGCGACGGGGCTGGTGGCGAGGAGCGCGAGGGCGGCGAGGAAGACGGTGGAGGCGGTGACGCCGCTGAGCAGCACGCCGAAGAGGTGGGCGTCGGCGACGCGCCCGCCGATGTAGGTGCCGACGAGGGCGCCGATGCCGAAGAGGGCGAGGACGCCGGAGACCCAGCCCTCGTCGAGCCCGGAGACGTCGGTGAGGAGCGGGGCCAGGTAGGAGAAGGCGCAGAAGACGCCGCCGGCGGCGAGGGCGGTGAGCAGCACGGAGAGCAGGACCTGCCGGTCGCGGTAGATGGCGAGCTCGGCGCGCAGCCGGGGCTTCTCGGTGGGGCGCGGGATGTGCGGGATCTTGAGGAGTACGCCGACGAGGGCGATGGCGGAGGCGGCGCCGACGGCCCAGAACGCGGAGCGCCAGCCGAGGTGTTCGCCGAGGAAGGCGCCGGCGGGGACGCCGAGGACGTTGGCTATGGAGAGCCCGCCGATCATGACGGCCATGGCCCGCGCGCGGGACCCGACGGGCACCATGGCGATGGCGACGGCGGCGCCCAGGGCCCAGAACCCGGCGCAGGCGAGCGCGCTGACGACGCGCGAGGCGAAGAGCACCGCGTAGTTCGGCGCGAGCGCCCCGGCGATCTGCCCGAGCCCGAAGAGGCTGATCAGCGCGGTGAGGGTGGCCTTGCGGGGCAGCCGCAGGGTGGCGACGGCGAGCAGCGGCGCGCCGACGACCATGCCGACGGCGAAGGCGGAGATGAGCAGCCCCGCGGTGGGGATGGACACGTCCATGTCCTCGGCGATGGGCGGCAGCAGCCCGGACAGCATGAACTCGCTCGTACCGAGCGCGAAGACGGAGAGGCCGAGGATGTAGACGGCGAGGGGCATACGGGCGGACGCGTGACCGGCGGACACGTCGGCGGCGGGCTCGGACGGCGAAGAGGGCATGACACGCGCAACCGGCCGTTTGACCCTGTCATTCCTCCCACGGCGAACATCTCGCGATACGGGACGGGGGGACGGGACGGCGGGCGAGAAGGCCGGGGCCGGGGCGGAGGGCGCGCCGCGTGCGCCCGTCGCTCACCGTCGATTCCCGGCCAGGCGGGCGCCGCGCTCTTGACGGGCCTTCCCGGTAGGCGCCAGCGTGACGCGCAAGACCGTGCAAGTGGGCTGGTACGGGAGGGAATCATGGCATTGCGGTTCATCGCGAAGGATGACAAATCCGGAGTGAACGGATCTCCCACGGTGTTCGTGGACGAGGAGACCTCCGACCTGGTGTTCCAGGGCTGGAAGGTCGACGAGGCGACGTGGGCGGAGTGCCTCGCGCACGGCACGATCCCGGACCACGAGACCGTGGTGCGGATTCCGGCCAGGATGGTGCGGGCTATCAGGGAGGCGTGCGATGACGCAGAGCGTCGAGAGCTTCGGTGAGCTGCTGAAGGAGACGCGGCACTCGGCCGTTCACCTGGAGATGCGGGACTCCTACGCCGTGGCGGGCGAGGCGGATGACTTCGAGGCGTGGAAGCGCACCGGCGTGGCCGATACCGACCCGGCTTCTCCCTACTGGTCCCTGTGGGTCGACCTCGTCTCCGAGGCCGTCGGCCGGGGCGTCGTGATGCGCCGGGCCCGGGTCGTCTCGGAGCCGGTGTCGGACTACATCCGTTTCGAGCACGCCGGTACCGGGGTCGTCGTCGCGGCGGGCGAGGAGGTGCGCTGGCTCCCGCGGCGCCTCGCGTCGGACATCGCCCTGCCCGGGAACGACTTCTGGCTGTTCGACGGCCGACTCGCGCAGTTCAACGTGTTCAGCGGGGACAGCCGCTGGACACACACCGACTTCACCGAGGACCCCGCCGTCGTGAAGCTCTGCGCGTCCGCTTTCGAGTCGGTGTGGGAGCGCGGCACCCCGCACGGCCTGTACGCCGTCTGACGCCGTCCGGACGCCGGTTCATGTCCTCCTCGCCCTCCTCCAGCGCCCAGGCCGCCCGCGAGGCCGTCGCCGTGCGGCTGCGCGAGCTGATGGTGGAGGCGGGCCTGAAAGGTCACGAGCTTGCCGCCCGGTGCGGGTGGAACGCCGCCAAGACCTCCCGCATCGTCAATGCCAGGACGCAGCCTTCGGATGCCGACATCCGCGCCTGGTGCGCCGCGTGTGCCGCCGACGACCAGGCGGACGATCTCGTCGCCAGTGCCCGAGCCGTCGAGTCCATGTACGTGGAGTGGCGCAGGCTCCAGCGCAACG
Source organism: Streptomyces sp. NPDC048659 (assembly GCF_040650575.1). Taxonomy (NCBI): domain Bacteria; kingdom Bacillati; phylum Actinomycetota; class Actinomycetes; order Kitasatosporales; family Streptomycetaceae; genus Streptomyces; species Streptomyces sp. NPDC048659. The sequence goes on from NZ_JBEZHM010000095.1 coordinate 2,371, forward strand.
GGCTGCGCAGGGTGCAGGAGGACTTCCACGTGCTGCACCGACGATCGGCCCTCTGCCGGGTCTACGTGTCCAATGTGGTGCCCGGCTTCTTCCAGACCGCGCCGTACGCGACCGCCGTACTCGGCGCCGTCTCTCGCTTCTGGGACACTCCCGACGACGTGGCCGAGGCCGTCGCCTCCCGGGTCGCCCGCGGACGTCTCCTGTACGAGGGCCGCCACCGCTTCGCCGTCGTCATGGAGGAATGGGTCCTCCGCTCCCGGATCGGGGACGCGGAGACGATGGCGGGTCAGCTCCGGCACCTTCTCGCCGTCCTGCCGCTCGCCTCCGTTTCCCTCGGCGTCATCCCGGCCGAGGCGCCGCGCGCCCTCTGGCCGATGGAGGCTTTCTACCTTTACGACGACCGGCGCGCCGTCGTGGAGACGCTGACGGCGGAGGTCAACGTGACGCAGCCTCGTGAAATCGCCGACTACGCGCGCGCGTTCGCCGGACTGTCACGGATGGCCGTCTACGGCGAGGGGGCGAGGGCGCGGATCACCGAGGCGCTGGAGGCCCTCGGGTGAATCCGTGCAAGACGGTGCAAGTTCGTTGAGGCGGTGCTGCGGTCCTCCCTAGCGTGACGGATGCCGACGGGGATGTCGGCCGGGCCGCTCGGGCACCGGCCCGCGCCCCGACAGGCACCGTCGAGAGGAGTACCACCGTGGAGACCACATCCGTCGAGCTGCGCGAGCTCGGCCGCTTCCTGGACGTCGCCGGACAGCGGTTCCGGCGTGGAGAGGTGCCGTCCGAGATGTTCTCGGGCGCCGTGGACGCCCTCTGGCACCGGATGCTCGGCACGGCCGGGTACCGGGCGTTCAGCGCCGGTCACGCCGGGACCGTCCTCGGGCATCGGGAGAGCAAGGGGGCCGGGCCCGTCGACTGGGTCGCCGCGTACGAGGAGGCGTACGGGCCCCTGCACGAGCTCTGGTTCACCGACGAGAAGGGCGCCCTGGACGTGGCCGGGCTCGCCCGCTACCGGGAGACCGGGAGGGTGGTGGCCGAGTGGGACTGCGTCCCCACCACCGGGGACGGCGACGACGCCGTGCCCGGTGGCCGGTGACTCCCGGAGCCGCCGCCGGAGCGCACCGGAAGACCGGCGGTGCGCTCCGGCTCGTCGAGGCGAGCAGTGGCGCGCCCCGGTCGGTCGACATCTCCTCGTACGTACGGGAGATGCGCGCGCACTGCCCCTACCTCGGCGCCTCCCTGCGGCGCGGCCTCACCACCTGGACCGTCTACCGCGCCGACGGCGGTCCGGACGCCGCCGAGGCGGAGCTGTTCCATGCGGGGGCCCGGGCGGCCGAGTGGCTGAGGCCGCTGGTCCGTCGGCCCCACGGGTGGCTGCGCTGCGAGAACCTCGTGGTGCTCGGCGGTCACCCTGACCTGCTGGTGTGGCCGCACTGGGTCCTCAAGAACCTGTACGGCCCGGTCGGGATCATGTTCGGCAGGTTCGCCGCCGGGGCGGCCGAGTTCACCCGGTGCGGTGCGCGCGTCCCGGCGGCCCCCGTCTCGTTCCTCCCGGTGCGGCCCGCCGTCCGGCGGCGCGACCCGGCCCTCCTCCGGACGACGCCCGGCCTCGCCGCCGCGGTGGCCGTCGCCGAGGACGACGGGCGCGACGTCTTCGCGCACCTCCCTCATGAGTGGACGGAGATCCGTACGTGGACGAGACGCTTCCTCCCCCCGGTCCAGCCGCCGCCTTCCTGCGGGCCCGTCTCGGGGAGCCTCTGACGGCCTGCCTCGTGAGCGACCGGCGCGGCTCGCGCGCCTGGCGGGTCCAAGGGGCCGCCGGATCGGTCGCGTTGAAGGCGAATCGGCCGGGCGACGAGACCGCGGGCCGTGACAAGGCCGCCGAAGTGGCTCAAGAGGACGTCCATCTCGTGCGCCTCGCCGAGGCTGGCGCGCTCGACCCGGCGTACCGGGTCGGCGCCGGCGCCTGGGACGGCGGCCGGTGGCTCGCGGTGCGGTGGGTGGACGGCACGCCGGTGTGGCACGCGTTCGCCCCGGCCCGGGCCCGGCGGAGCGACGGCGAGGGCGACGGCGAGGGTGCGAGCGAGGGCGAGCGGCGACGGCTCCTCGGCATCGCGCGCACCTGGGCCGGAGGACTGGCCCGGCTGCACGCCGCCGGGTGGGCCCACGCCGACGTCCAGCCGACCAACACGCTCGTCACGCCCGACGGGCACGCCGTCCTCATCGACTACGCCCTCGCCTGCGGTCCCGGCGACGGCCCCCGTCTCCCCTACCGGGGCGCGCTCACCCACACCACCGCGCCCGAGGTCGCCGACGCCCTGCTGGCCACCCCGGCCGACGCGCACGTCCCGGTCGGCCCGGCCGCCGACGTGTGGGGGCTGGGCGCCTCGCTCTTCTGGTGCTGGACGGGACACCGCCCCGTCGCCTACGAGGACGGCGCCGGCCGGGGCGAGAAGCTCGGGGCGATCGCCGCCGGCGGAACCGTCCGGCTGCCGGACGTCCGGCCCTGGCCGTTCCCGGAGTTCGAGGACGTGGTCACCGCCTGCCTCGCGCCGGTGCCGGGGGACCGCCCCACGGCCGCCGCCCTCGCCGACAGGCTCGCGCGGTGATCCGGCTCCGGGGCCTCGTGTCCGACGACGCTCCGGCCGTCCGGCGGGTCTACAGCGGGGCCGCCGTGTCCTTCCTCGGCCGCCCCGCGATGACGGACCGGGAGGCGGTCGCGTACGTCCTGCGGGCGGCCCGGCGGGAGGTCTACGGCGTGGACGACGACGGGGACCTGGTCGGACTGGTCAAGCTCGACCGCCGCCCCGGGGCCCACGGCAGGCTGAGCTACGTCGTCCGCGAGGACCGCTGGGGGCGCGGTTACGCGACCGAGGCCGTGCGGAGGCTCGTGTCCCTCGCCTTCGGCACCGCCGGGCTCGTCTCCCTCGGCGCCGGGCACCATCCCGGCAACCCGGCCTCCGGCCGCGTCCTGGCGAAGGCCGGATTCACCCGGCTCGGGCCGCGGGACGGGGTGGTCGAGTACCACCTGGCCGCGAGGCCCCGTCCGGCCGCGAGTCCCCGAGCCGCCCCGGGGACCGCCGTCAGCCCCGCTCGGGCCCCCGCAGCTCCGCCACCTCCCGTTCCAGATTGACCCGCGCTCGCTCCTCCCAAGCCGCCGCCCCGTAAGGGGTGCGGTAGAGGCGGGGGAGGGCCAGGAGGTGGGTGAGGATGGTGGTGCGGCCTTCGCGGAAGGCGGGGTCCGGGACGAAGGCGTACTCCTCGCGGACCGCGCGCGTATACCCCGTATAGGTATCCGGGTCGCTCGCCAGGATCGCCAGGTCCGCGTCGCACAGGGTCTCGCCGTTGAGGTCGCCCGGGGCCGGGTCGTGGGTGACGGTGAGGCGGACCAAGCGGGCCACCTCGGCGACCTCGTGGGGGGTCAGGCCCGCTTCGGTGAGGGCTCTTTCGGCCAGGTGGGCCGAGCGTTCCTCGTTCTCCGAGCGGTCCGGGCGGTAGACCGCGTCGTGGAACCAGGCGGCTAGTCGTACGAGCTCCAACTCGCCGCCCTCGCCGCCCTGATCGGCCAGTTCGTCGATGCGGTCGAGGACCGCCCGCAGGTGCGCGACGGTGTGGTACCTGCGCTGCGGCTCGGCCCAGCGGGACAGCAGGTTCCGGCCGTACGGCAGGGGGTCCGGGCCCTCGCGGCCCGCCCGCGCGGCGAGCAGGGTCGAGGTCCAGCGGCGGAGCAGTTCGCGCTCCGGTTCGGTCTCCTGATCCGTGGTCATGGGGGCATTGTGCCGTGCGGGGAGCGGCTTCCAGAGGTGGAGGCTTGCGCTCCCTTTCACGCTCCGAGCCGCCTTCATCTCTCTCTTACATACCCCCCATGGGTATGCTACGGTGCAGCACGCAGGTACCCCCCAGGGGTATGCAACCGCGAGCGAAGGGTCAGGGCAATGTCAACCGTCAATCCCCGGCGCTGGTGGGCACTTGTCGTGCTCGCCGCCGCACAGTTCATGGTCATCATGGACACCTCGATCATCGGGGTGGCGCTCCCCGAGATGCAGAAGGACCTGGGCTTCTCCCAGGGCGAGCTCCAGTGGGTGTTCAACGCCTACGTGATCGTCTTCGGCGGTCTGCTGCTGCTCGGCGGCCGGCTCTCCGACCTCATCGGCGCCCGCAAGATCTTCGTCACCGGCTGGGTCGTCATGATCGCCGGTTCGGTCCTCGCCGCGGTCGCGCAGACCGCCTGGGTCGAGATCCTCGGCCGCGCCGTCCAGGGCGTCGGCGGCGCGCTCATCGCGCCCTCCGCGATGACGCTGCTCATGATGCTCTTCATGCACGACCCGAGGGAGCTCGGCAAGGCGATGGCGCTCTACGGCGCCGCGGCCCCCGCCGGCGGTACCGCGGGTGTCTTCCTCGGCGGCGTCTTCACCGAGTGGGCCGCCTGGCAGTGGTGCTTCATCATCTACGTGCCGATCGGTCTCGCGACCCTCGCCGCCACCAAGATCCTCCCGAACGTCGAGTCCCGCCGCGGCTCCGTCGACGTCCTCGGCGCCGTCGCCGTCACCGCCGGTCTCGCGCTCGCCGTCTTCGCGGTCGTCCGCGCCCCCGAGGTCGGCTGGGGCTCCACCGGCACGATCCTCCAGCTGGCCGGCGCCGTCGTCCTGCTGATCCTGTTCTTCGTGATCCAGAAGGCCATCCGCGAGCCGCTCATGCCGCTCAGCGTGTGGCGGGTGCCCCGCCTCGGCTCGGCCAACCTGGCCATGACGCTGCTCGGCGCCGCGTGGATCCCGATGTGGTACTTCCTCAACCTCTACCTCCAGCAGGTCCTCGGCTACGGCGCCTTCGCCTCCGGTGCCGCGCTGCTCCCGATGACCGTGCTCCTAATGATCTTCATGACGGCCATCACCGCGAAGCTGATGGCGAAGTTCGGGGCCAAGCCGCTCATCGGCATCGGCCTGCTGGTCCTCGCCGCCGGTCTGGTCTGGCTTGCCGCCGTCGAGCCCACCGGCACCTTCCTGATCGACGTCCTGCCCGCCTCGCTGGTCGCCGCGCTCGGCATGTCGCTGGCCTACATCCCGGCGATGATCGCCGCGATGTCCGGCGCCCCGCAGGAGCAGGCCGGTCTCGCCTCCGGCATCGTCAACACCACGTACAACGTCGGTTCCGCGCTCGGCCTCGCCGCCCTCACCGCGGTCGCCATGTCGCAGGGCGCCGACCAGCTCGGCAACCTGCCCAAGCTGACCGAGGGCTTCTCCGCCGCCTTCATCGGCGCCGCGATCATCGCCGCGGTCGGCGGCGTGATCACCCTGCTCGTGATGAAGGGCGACAAGGCGCCGGCCGCCGAGGCCGCCGCCCCCGCGCAGAGCGGGGACAAGGTCTCCGCCTGACCCGCCCGGTCCAGCCCCCGAGGGGCCGCCCGGCGTCCGCTGCCACTGCTGCGACGGATGCCGGGCGGCCCCTTTTCCGTACCCGATTTTCCGTGCCCGAAGGGAAACAGCCGGAAATGGATCTGAACACCCGCGCCGTACACGTCGTCAATGAGCCATTCGATCACGGAAGTTGGCCGCTCTCCGTGCCGCTCGTGCAATCCTCCGCCTTCGCCTTCTCCTCCGCCGAGGAGCTCGCCGGGGCGATGGCCGGGCCCGACGGGCGGTACGTCTACAGCCGCCGCGGCAATCCGACCGTACGCGCCCTGGAGCAGACCCTCGCCGGGCTCGAAGGCGGCGCCGGGGCCATCGCCTTCGCCTCCGGGATGGGCGCGATCAGCGGCGTGCTGCTCGCCCTGCTCAAGCCCGGCGACCGGGTCGTCGCGCAGCGCTGCCTGTACGGCGGGACCTTCGCCGTCCTGTCCGACCTGTCCCGCCGGTACGGGATCGAGGTCGTGTACGTCTCCGGGGACGAGGTCGCCGAGCTGGAGGCGGCGGCCGTGCACCCGGCGACCCGGCTCCTGGTCCTGGAGACCATCGCCAACCCGACCGGCCAGGTCGCCGACCTGCCGGGGCTGCTCTCGGCGGCCCGCCGGCTCGGCGTGACCAGCGTCGTCGACAACTCGCTCGCCTCGCCCGCCCTCTGCCGCCCCCTCGAACTGGGCGCGGACATCGTGGTGCACTCCACCACCAAATACCTCTCCGGCCACTCCGACGTGCTGGGCGGCGCGGCCGTCTTCGCCGACGACGAGCTGCGCCGCAGGGTGTGGCCGCGCACGGTCGAACTGGGCGCCTGCGCCGACCCGTTCGCCGCCTGGCTGACCCTGCGCGGGATACCCACGCTGCCGCTGCGGATGCGCGAGCACTGCGCCAACGCCGCCGTCCTCGCCGAGCGCCTCGCGGCCCGCCCGGACGTGACCGCCGTGCACTACCCCTGGCTGGCCGGCCATCCCTCGTACCCGACCGCCCGCAAGGTGCTGTCCGGCGGCGGCGGGCTGCTCTCCTTCGAGCTGGCCGGCGGCCGGGAGGCGGGCCGGGCCTTCATCGAGGGCGTACGGGTCGCCAGGCTCGCGCTCTCGCTCGGCGGGGTGGAGAGCCTGGTCACCCATCCGGCCTCCACCTCCCACCGCGAACTGGACGAACGGGCCCTCGCGGCGGCCGGGATCGCGCCCGGTCTGGTGCGCATGTCGGTCGGCATCGAGGGGGTCGAGGACCTGTGGGGCGACATCGAGCGCGCACTGGCCGGCGGGGGCGGCGAAGAGCCCGGCGGATGGAGTCATTTGAGCCTTCTTTTGGGTTGACAAAATAAATGGTGAATTCGTAGATTGGACAGTGCCAAGGAACAAAGGAACGAACGACCAACTCCTAGGTCAAGGGGGGCGCGTGATGCGCTACTTCGAGGACTTCCGGCCCGGCGACGTCCACGTGCTGGGCACCGTCACCGTCACGGCGGAGGAGGTGCTGGAGTTCGGCAGGCGCTTCGACCCGCAGCCCTTCCACACGGACCCCGAGCTGGCCGCGGAATCGCAGTTCGGCGGCCTGATCGCCAGCGGCTTCCACACCCAGTCGATGTTCATGCGGCGCTACGTCGACGGCCTGCTCGCCTACAGCTTCTGTATGGGCTCGCCCGGCATCGACGAGGTGCGCTACCTGCGCCCCGTCCGCCCGGGCGACGTCCTCACGGCACGGGTGGAGGTCCTCGCCGTCACCCCGTCGCCCTTCAACCCCACCAGCGGCACCGTCAAGCCGCGCTGCACGCTGGTGGCCGCCGACGGGACGGCCGTGTTCAGCATGATCCTGCACAGCATCTTCCGGCGCCGCCCCGCCGGGACCGAGGTCGGACATCTGTCGTCGATGCCCGCGGCCCAGGACCCGGTGGGCTGCTGCGCCCGCCCGCGCACGCACGCGCGCGCCGAGGAGACCGCTCCCGCAGTGGCCATGAGCGCCTGACCCGAACAGGTGCGCCACTGAGCACGGCCGTCCGTACATCCGCAATCCGACGTAAAGGGGGACCTCCTGTGGAGGCCGTATCCCGCACCGCCCAGTGGACCGCCGCGGCGCGCGCCCTGGAGACCGAGCGCGAGGACCGGCTGTTCGCCGATCCGTACGCGCGCACCGTCGCCGACCAGATCGGCTTCGAACTGCTCAAGCGCTACGACGGGGGCGGCATCGTGCCGTTCCTCGCCATCCGCACCACCTACCTGGACCGCGCCATCGTCGCGGCGGTGCAGGAGCGCGGCATCCGCCAGGTGGTCTTCCTCGCCGCCGGCATGGACACCCGGTTCTTCCGGCTGCCCTGGCCCGACGGCGTCACCGTCTACGAGCTCGACCGGCCGGCCCTCCTGGAGGCCAAGGCCGAGATGCTGAAGGACGAGCCGCAGCCGGCCGGCCGCACCCGCGTGCCGATCCCGGTCGACCTCACCCAGGACTGGACCGGCCCCCTCAAGGAGGCGGGATGGAAGAGCGACGAGCCCGTCCTGTGGGTGGTCGAGGGCCTGCTGTTCTTCCTGCCGGAGGAGGCCGTCCGGACCCTCATCTCGACGCTGTCCGCGCACGCGGCGCCCGGCTCCGTGCTGCTCGGCGACGTCATCTCCAGGGCCGCCCTGGAGAACCCGCTGGCCCGCACCTTCATGAACGCCCTGAAGGAGGACGGCAACCCCTGGCTCTTCGGCACCGAGGAGCCCGAGGCGCTGCTCGACGCATGCGGCTGGGCCGTGCGCGAGGTCAAGCAGCCGGGTGAGCCCGGCGCCGACTTCGACCGCTGGCCCTACCCGGTCCCGGCCCGCGCCGTGCCCCGGGTGCCCCGCTCCTTCCTCTTCACCTGCGACCTGCCCGGATTCGAGAAGGAGGCCGCCGCATGAGCGCCCACGACTTCCACCAGAGAGTCATCAGCGACGCCGGCGCGGCCGTCCGCGGCCTCACCGTCGCCATCGGCGAGCGGCTCGGGCTGTACAAGGCGCTCGCCGAGCACGGCCCGCTGACCGCCGCCGAGCTCGCCGGGAAGACCGCCACCGACGAGCGGTACATCGAGGAGTGGCTGCACGCCCAGCTCTCCGCCGGGTACGTCGAGCGGCACCCGAGCTCGCTCACGTACACGCTCCCCGCCGACCACGTCCAGGTGCTCGCCGACCCCACCGCCGTCACCTTCGCCGCCGGCTTCTTCACCGCCCTCAAGGCCCTGTACGCCACCGAGGACCTGCTGGTCGAGGCGTACAAGTCGGGTGACGGCGTCGGCTGGGCCGAGCACGACGCGGCCCTCGACACCGGCATGGGCTCCTTCTTCCAGCCGACCTACGAGCACAAGCTCGTCCCGGACTGGCTGCCCGCCCTGCACGAGGTCACCGGCAAGCTCGACAACGGCGGCACCGTCGTCGACGTCGGCTGCGGCGTCGGCCACACCACCCTCCTCATCGCCAAGGCGTTCCCCAACGCCACCGTGCACGGCTTCGACTACTCGGAGGAGGCCATCAGCATCGCGCGGCAGCTCGCCGAGGAGGCCGGCCTGTCCGACCGGGTCGTCTTCGAGGTCGCCTCCGCCGACGACTACCCCGGCACCGGCTACGACCTGGTCTGCTTCTTCAACGCCCTGCACGACATGGGCGACCCGGTCGCCGCCGCCGCGCACGTCCTGGGCTCGCTGGACGCGGACGGCACCTGGATGCTCGTCGAGTCGAACGTCTCGCCCGCCGACATCGACACCCAGACCCCGGCGGCCCGCATGTTCATGGCGCTGTCCGCCGTGATGTGCCTGCCCGTCGCCGTCGCCCAGCGCGGCCCGCACGCGCTCGGCAACCACTCCGGCGAGAAGGCGTTCCGCGCCATCGCCGAGGAGGCCGGCTTCACCCGCTGGCGCCGCGCCACCGAGACCCCGGTCAACGCGGTCTACGAGGTCCGGCCCTGACCCGGTCCGCGCGGCCCGCACAAGTCCGGCCCTGAGGCTCCCCGGGTCCCGTCCGGCCCCGAGCCCCACCGCCCCACGAGTCCCGAGGAGTCACACCATGGGCGTCACCGCCCCGCTGCCCGTCACCGACCGGTTCATGGAGGTCCTCGCCCGCCTGAGCGAGCGTTCCGTCGAGGACTACTACAACCCCTACCAGACCTTCCAGTGGCCCGAGACGCTGGAGGAGAACCGGTACTGGATGACGCCGGAGCTGCTCACCGTCTACGGCACCGAGCACTTCGACACCCTCGGTGAGGAAACGCTTCAGCGCCTCTCGAAGTGGGAGTCCATCAACTTCTACAGCCTCAACGTGCACGGTATCCGCGAGCTCCTCATCGAGGTCGTCGGCCGGATCCACATGCCGGGCTTCGAGGTCCCCTCGGACTTCTTCCACCACTTCATCGGCGAGGAGAACGAACACATGTGGTTCTTCTCCGAGTTCTGCCGCCGCTACGGCAACAAGATCTACGGCTCCACCGGGATGCGCGCCGACGCCGCCTGGGAGCCCGAGGTCGAGAACTTCCTGGTCTTCACCCGCATCCTGTTCTTCGAGGAGCTGGTCGACCACTACAACTCCCGGATGGCCAAGGACGCGGCCCTGTGCCACACCATCCGCGAGGTCAACCGCATCCACCACCAGGACGAGTCCCGGCACATCGCCTTCGGCCGCGAGCTGGTCTCGCTGCTCTTCCAGCGCATGTGCCAGGCCGTGAGCGCCGAGCGCGTCCGGGAGGTGGAGGCGTACCTCAAGCGGTACGTCGTCTACAGCATCAACTCGCTCTACAACCCCCACGTGTACCGGGACGCCGGCATCCCCGACCCGCTCGCGCTGCGCAACTCCCTCGTCGCCGACGAGAGCCGCCGCGCCCACGAGCGCAAGTCGGTCCGCAAGCCGCTGTCCTTCTTCCTGAAGACCGGGATCTTCACCGACGACACGCTGCCCGTCGTCTGAACCCGCCCAGGAGACCTCCCCGGACGCCGGCGCTCCCCGGAGCCCCGGCCCCTCCCGGAGATCTCCCACCCGAGAGGTGACGAGACCATGACCTTGACGAGCCCCGAGACCGTCGGGGAGACCAGGGGCCTGCCCACCATGGGCCCCGAGGGGACCCGCCTGCTGCGGCTCCTCGACGACACCTTCGAAGGCTGGGGGGTGGCCGCGGGCGCCAGCCCGATGACCATGCCCCCGCTGCTGCCGGCCGCCGACCTGGCCCGGCTCGACTACTACGACAACTTCCCCCACCAGGCCGTCGTCGCGACCTCGCTCGACCTGGAGCGACGCGCGACCCAACCGTTCTCCGCCGACACCGGCCGCTTTCCGACCGCCGCGCTCGAACAGGCCGCGCTCGGACTGCCCTCGGCGTCCTGCTACGCCGTCTACCTGACGCACCAGGGCCACCGGGTCGCCGACGACACCCTCGTCACGATCTGCTCCTGGTGCTTCCGCAAGGAGACGCACTACGAGGGGATGCGGCGCCAGCTCGGCTTCCGCATGAGGGAGATCGTGGCGATCGGCGCGCAGGAGCACGCCGAGCACCACCTCGCCGACTTCACCGCCCGGATCCACGCCTTCGCCGCGGCGCTCGACCTGCCGCTGCGCAAGGAGGCCGCCTGCGACCCCTTCTTCGACAAGGGCAGCTCCAAGGCGGTGCTCCAGCGGCTCACGCCGGTGAAGTACGAGTTCCTGTACGAGGACCTGGCGATCGCCTCGGTCAACACGCACCGGAACTTCTTCGGTGACCGCTGCGACATCACCCTGGAGTCGACCGGCGGGCCCGCCTTCACCAGCTGCGTGGCCTTCGGGCTGGAGCGCTGGCTGTCGGCGCTGACCCGGCGGCACGGCGACTGGGAGGCCGCCACGCAGGCGGTGCTCGACGCGAACGCCCGCCTCCGGGCCGATGCGAGTCTCGCGGCCGGGCCGGTGATCTGACGTGCCGGCCCGTCCCGTGGCCCCGCCGGCGGGCGGCCTGGGCTGGGCGAACCTCGGCATGGACATCGTGTCCGTCAACCGTGTCCGCAGGCTTCTCGCGCAGTACGGCGAGAAGTTCTTCGAGCGGATGCTCACCCCCGGTGAACTCGACGACTGCCGCACCTCCGGCGGGCTCGACGTGCTGAGCCTGTGCGGGCGGATCGCGGCCAAGGAAGCGGCGTTCAAGACCTTACGGGTCCGCGGCAGGTTCCTGCCGTGGCCGGACATCGTCGTCCGCCGCTCCGAGGGCGGCTGGCCGCTCGTGGAGCTGCACGGGCCCGCGGCCGACATGGCCGCCGAGTCGGGCATCTCCGAGATCACGGTGTCCATCAGCCACGACGTGGACTACGCGGTCGCGGTCGCCGCGCCGATCATCGCCCCCACCCCCTCCGCCCCCACCCCCCTTCAAAGCAGCAGCAGTAGCTAAAAGGAGAGCAATCATGGCCGACGGCCTGCAGACGGTGAAGAGCTGGATCCTGGAGCGTCACCCGGAGCGCGACGACATCGCGTCCGACCTCGACCTGATCGAGAACCGGCTCATCGACTCGCTGTCCTTCGTCGAGTTCGTCTTCCTGCTGGAGCAGGAGAGCGGCACCGCCATCCAGATGGAGACCCTGGAGGTCGACTCCATCCGCACCCTCGGTGCCATCGAGCAGCACTTCTTCAAGACCCCGGCGGAGGCCCAGGCATGAGCCGCCGCCTGTTCACCTCGGAGTCCGTGACCGAGGGACACCCCGACAAGATCGCCGACCGGATCAGCGACACCATCCTGGACGCCCTGCTCGCGCAGGACCCGTCCTCCCGCGTGGCGGTCGAGACCCTGATCACCACCGGCCAGGTCCACATCGCCGGCGAGGTCACCACCGGGGCATACGCGCCGATCGCGCAGCTCGTCCGGGACGCCGTCCTCGACATCGGCTACGACTCCTCCGCGAAGGGCTTCGACGGCGCCTCCTGCGGCGTGTCGGTGTCCATCGGCGCCCAGTCGCCGGACATCGCGCAGGGCGTCGACACCGCCCACGAAGCCCGCGTCGAGGGCGACGAGGACGAGCTGGCGGCCCAGGGCGCCGGCGACCAGGGCCTCATGTTCGGCTACGCCTGCGACGACACCGCCGAGCTGATGCCGCTGCCGATCGCGCTGGCCCACCGCCTGTCGCGCCGGCTGACCGAGGTCCGCAAGAACGGCACCGTGCCCTACCTGCGGCCCGACGGGAAGACCCAGGTCACCATCGAGTACGACGGCGACAAGCCGGTCCGCCTCGACACGGTCGTCGTCTCCTCGCAGCACGCCGCCGACATCTCCGTCGAGGGCCTGCTCACCCCGGACGTGCGCGAATACGTCGTGGAGCACGTCCTCAAGGAGCTCGTCGAGGAAGGTGTCACGCTGGAGTCCGACGGCTACCGGCTCCTGGTCAACCCGACCGGGCGCTTCGAGGTCGGCGGCCCGATGGGCGACGCCGGTCTCACCGGCCGGAAGATCATCATCGACACGTACGGCGGCATGGCCCGGCACGGCGGCGGCGCCTTCTCCGGCAAGGACCCGTCGAAGGTGGACCGCTCGGCCGCCTACGCGATGCGCTGGGTGGCGAAGAACATCGTCGCCGCCGGGCTCGCCCGCCGCGCCGAGGTGCAGGTCGCGTACGCGATCGGCAAGGCCGAGCCGGTCGGTCTCTTCGTCGAGACCTTCGGCACCGGGACCCTGCCGGACGAGCGCATCCAGGAAGCCGTCTCCGAGGTCTTCGACCTGCGGCCGGCCGCGATCATCCGCGACCTGGACCTGAAGCGGCCCATCTACGCGGCCACCGCCGCGTACGGGCACTTCGGCCGGGAGCTGCCGGAGTTCACCTGGGAGCGCACCGACCGGGTCGACGCGCTCAAGAAGGCCGCGGGGATCTGAGGGGAGCTGTCATGCGTATCGCTGTCACCGGATCCATCGCGACCGACCATCTGATGACCTTCCCCGGCTGGTTCAGCGAGCAGCTGCTCGCCGACCGGCTCGACCGGGTCTCCCTGTCGTTCCTCGCCGACAACCTGGAGGTCAGGCGCGGCGGAGTGGCAGCGAACATCGCCTTCGGGCTCGGCGTGCTCGGCCTGCGTCCCGTACTCGTGGGCGCGGTCGGGGCCGATTTCGAGCCGTACCGGATCTGGCTCAAGGACCATGGTGTGGACACCGACTCGGTGCGCGTCAGCGAGTCGCTCCACACCGCCCGGTTCGTCTGTACCACCGACCGGGCGCAGAACCAGATCGCCACCTTCTACGCCGGCGCGATGGCCGAGGCCCGCGAGATCGACCTGCGGGAGGTCCTCGCCCGGACCGGGCGCCTGGAGCTGGTCCTGGTCTCCCCGGACGACCCCGAGGCCATGCTCCGGCACGCCCGCACCTGCCGCGAGCTGGGGGTCCCCTTCGCCGCCGACCCCTCGCAGCAGCTCGCGCGGCTCGACGGCGGCCAGGTGCGGGAGCTGGTGGACGGGGCGAGGTTCCTGTTCACCAACGAGTACGAGAGCGCCCTGCTGCACGAGAAGACCGGCTGGTCCGAGGCGGACGTGCTGCGCCGCGTCGGCGCCTGGATCACCACCCACGGCGAGGCCGGGGTGCGGATCCGCGGCGAGGGCCGGGAGTCGCTGGCGGTGCCGGCGGTGCCGGTGGCCGGGGTGGTGGACCCGACGGGTGTCGGCGACGCCTTCCGGGCCGGTTTCCTCGCCGGGACGCTGTGGGGCGTGCCCGAGCGGTGCGCGGCGCAGCTGGGCTGCGCGGTCGCCGCGACCGTCCTCGACTACGTGGGGACGCAGGAGTACCGGCTGCACCGGGATCCGCTGCTGGACCGGATCAGGACGACGTACGGAGTGGGCTGCACGGCCTCGCTCCTCACCCACCTGAGGGGACTGTCATGAGGGGGCTGACATGAGTACCGGAAGACGTTCCCTGCGGGAGGAGTTCGCCACCCGGGTCGTGGTGGCCGACGGGGCGATGGGCACCATGCTCCAGGCCGCCGATCCCTCGATGGACGACTTCCAGCAGCTCGAGGGCTGCAACGAGATCCTGAACCTCACCCGGCCCGACATCGTGGCCTCCGTGCACGACGCCTACTTCTCGGTCGGCGTGGACTGCGTGGAGACCAACACCTTCGGCGCCAACCTGTCCGCGCTGGCCGAGTACGGCATCGAGGACCGGGTGTACGAGCTGTCCGAGGCGGGCGCCCGGATCGCCCGCAACACGGCCGACGCGCACACTGCGGCCGACGGGCGGCCCCGCTGGGTGCTGGGCTCCATGGGCCCCGGCACCAAGCTGCCGACCCTCGGGCACATCACCTACGAGCCGCTGCGGGACGCCTTCCGGCAGAACGCCGAGGGCCTGATCCGGGGCGGCGCGGACGCCCTGCTGATCGAGACCTCGCAGGACCTGCTCCAGACGAAGGCGGCCGTCATCGGCGCCCGCCAGGCGCTGGACTGGTGCGGGCTCGACCTGCCGCTGATCGTGCAGGTGACCGTCGAGACGACGGGCACGATGCTGCTGGGCTCCGAGATCGGGGCGGCGCTGACCGCCCTGGAGCCGCTCGGCATCGACATGATCGGCCTCAACTGCGCGACCGGTCCCGCCGAGATGGCCGAGCACCTGCGGCACCTGTCCCGGCACGCCCGGATCCCGATCTCCGTCATGCCCAACGCGGGCCTGCCGGTGCTCACCTCGGACGGCGCCCACTACCCCCTGACACCGTCCGAACTCGCGGACGCCCAGGAGGCGTTCGTACGGGACTACGGGCCGGCCCTGGTCGGCGGCTGCTGCGGCACCACCCCCGAGCACCTGCGGGAGATCGTGGAGCGGGTGCGGGGCGCGGCGGTGAAGCAGCGGACGCCGGTGGCCGAGCCGGGCGCGTCCTCCCTGTACAGCCATGTGCCGTTCCGCCAGGACACCTCGTACCTGGCGATCGGGGAGCGGACGAACGCCAACGGGTCGAAGCAGTTCCGCGAGGCGATGCTGGAGGCCCGCTGGGACGACTGCGTGGAGATGGCGCGGGACCAGATCCGCGAGGGCGCGCACATGCTGGACCTGTGCGTGGACTACGTGGGCCGCGACGGCGCCTCCGACATGGCGGAGCTCGCCGGCCGCTTCGCGACCGCCTCCACGCTGCCGATCGTGCTGGACTCGACCGAGGTCCCGGTGCTGCGGGCGGGCCTGGAGAAGCTGGGCGGGCGCGCGGTCATCAACTCGGTCAACTACGAGGACGGTGACGGGCCCGAGTCGCGGTTCGCGCAGGTCACGACATTGGCGCGGGAGCACGGGGCGGCGCTGATGGCGCTGACCATCGACGAGCAGGGCCAGGCGCGGACGGTCGAGCACAAGGTGGCGATCGCCGAGCGGCTGATCGCGGACCTGACGGAGAACTGGGGGATCAGGGAGTCGGACATCCTGATCGACACCCTCACCTTCACCATCTGCACCGGTCAGGAGGAGTCCCGCAAGGACGGCATCGCCACCATCGAGGCGATCCGCGAGCTGAAGCGGCTGCACCCGGACGTCCAGACGACCCTGGGCCTGTCCAACATCTCGTTCGGCCTGAACCCGGCCGCGCGGCTGGTGCTGAACTCGGTCTTCCTGGACGAGTGCGTGAAGGCGGGCCTGGACTCGGCGATCGTGCACGCGTCGAAGATCCTGCCGATCGCGCGGCTGGAGCCGGAGCAGGTGGAGGTGGCCCTCGACCTGATCTACGACCGGCGGCGGGAGGGCTACGACCCGCTCCAGCGGCTCCTGGAGCTCTTCGAGGGCGCCACGGCGAAGTCGCTGAAGGCCGGCAAGGCGGAGGAGCTGCTGGCGCTGCCGCTGGAGGAGCGCCTGAAGCGCCGGATCATCGACGGGGAGAAGAACGGCCTGGAGGCCGACCTGGACGCGGCGCTCGCGGAGCGCCCGGCCCTGGAGATCGTCAACGACGTGCTGCTCGACGGCATGAAGACGGTCGGCGAGCTGTTCGGCTCGGGCCAGATGCAGCTTCCGTTCGTGCTCCAGTCCGCCGAGGTCATGAAGATCGCGGTGGCCTATCTGGAGCCGCACATGGAGAAGTCGGACGCCGAGGGCAAGGGCACCATCGTCCTCGCGACCGTCCGCGGCGACGTCCACGACATCGGCAAGAACCTCGTCGACATCATCCTGTCCAACAACGGCTACAACGTCGTCAACATCGGCATCAAGCAGCCGGTCTCCGC
>NZ_JBEZHM010000096.1:0-18718 GCF_040650575.1 Streptomyces sp. NPDC048659
GGTACGGGGACGCGGTGGCGGCGGGCGCGGTCGAGGTCGGCTCGAAGGAGCTGCTGCGGGCCCGCCCCCACCGCTGCTCTCCCGCCGTTACTCTCCCGGACCGCCGCCGTTCGAGGCGGCCTCGCGCGGGACGCTCCGGTAATGGGTCGTCAGCCGCCTGCCATCGAGCACGTGGAAGGCGAGCGACGGCTCCATCTCGTCCCGGTACACGTAGTCGCGCCCGGCGCCGTCCCGTTCCCACGGCAGCCTGGACGTGGAGACCACCCCCGGCGCGACCAGCAGCGGCCGGCCGGCGAACGTCGTGGCCGCGGCGGTGTGCGCGTGCCCGCACAGCAGCGCGACGACGTCCGGGTGCCGCCGCACCAGCGCCGCCAGCCGCTCCTCCCCGAACTGGCGCAGCCCGTCCACGAACGGGATGCCCAGCGGCACCGGCGGATGGTGGAAGCCGACGAACACCGGCGTCCCCGCGGGTGTCGCCGCCAGCTCCGCCGCCAGCCACTCCAGCGTCTCGTCCTCCAGGAAGCCCTCGTCCTTCCCCGGCACCGACGAGTCGCACAGCGCCAGCGCGAAACCCTCGGCGCGCAGCACCTGGTTGACCGGCGCCCCCGGGACCTCCGGCTCCGCGCCGAGCAGGACGCGCCGGAACGCGTCCCTGCGGTCGTGGTTGCCCGGACAGCTCAGCACCGGGTGCCGGGAGGCCGCCAGCCGCGCGCGGATCCACGCGTACTCGGTCTCCTCGCCGTGATCGGCCAGGTCCCCGGTGACGATCACCGCGTCCAGGGCGTACGGCAGCGCCTCCAGGTACGCCAGCACGGCCTCCGTCCGCTCCCGGCTGCGCGCCGACGCGTCGACGTGGATGTCGCTCAGGTGCGCGATGACGATCACGGTGAAGTCCTCCGGTCCCGGGCCTCCGGCCCCTCTCTGCGCCTGGGCGGCGCCCGCGCGCCCCCGGGGCGACCGTACCCCCGCCGCAGGCCGCTGCCCCCGCTCGCGCCGCCCGCCCTCTCCCTCCCGAACGGCCTGACCCCCGGCCCGTCCGCTCCCCTCCTCCGCTAGCATCCGGACCGCCGACCCCGTCGAAGGGAGCCTCCCCGTGAAGGACCTCGCCGCTCTGCCGAAGCGGTTCGCCGAGCTCGCCACCCCGCTCGTCGCCGACGCCTGCGTACGCCTGGGAGAACCGCTGAGGGCCGCGCCCGCGGGCATCTCGCCCGTGCTCCCCGGCCGGAAACTGGCCGGACGCGTGCTGCCCGTACGGCACTACGGCAGCGTCGACGTCTTCCTGGAGGCGTACACCCGCGCCGCCCCCGGCGACGTGCTCGTCATCGACAACGAGGGGCGCCGGGACGAGGCGTGTATCGGCGACCTCGCCGTCCTGGAGGCGGGGACGGCCGGCGTCACCGGCGTCGTCGTGTGGGGGCTGCACCGGGACACCCCGGACCTGGTCGAGATCGGCCTCCCGGTGTACTCGTACGGGGCGTACGCACCCGGCCCCGTGCGCCTCGACCCGCGCGGGCCCGAGGCGCTGAGCAGCGCCCGGGTCGGCGCGCACACGGTCGGCGCGGACGACGTGGTCTTCGCCGACGACGACGGTGTCGTCTTCGTGGCGGCGGACCGCGTCGAGGCCGTCCTGGACACCGCCGAGGGAATCTTCCGCACCGAGCGGAATCAAGCCCGGCTGATCAGGGAGGGGCAGACCCTGCGCGAGCAGACCCGGTTCGACGCCTACCTCGCGCGGCGCGCCGAGGACCCCGCCTACTCCTTCCGCAGCCACCTGCGACGGATCGGCGGAGCGATCGAGGAGTGAGGGCGGGGCGAGGGCGAACGGCGGGGGAGTGGTGAGGTGGGGAGAGGCGAGGTGAGGTGAGGTGAGGTGAGGGGCGGCGGGGCGCCGCCCGCTCCTCGGCTCAGCCCGCGCGGAAGCCCACCGTGCCGTCCGGGAGGATCGCCTCGACCTCCGCGCCGTGCTCGACCGTACGGCTCACCGTGCAGAACTTCTCGTGCGTCAGGCGCACGCCCCGGGCGAACACCTCCGCCGCCTTCGGGTTGTTGTCGGGCAGCTCGAACTCGTAGCTCACCCGGATCCGCCCGATCCGGCCGTCGTCCTCGGGCCCGGAGGCGCTCTCGACCACGATCCGCAGGTCGTCGTGGTCGACGGCCCGCGCCGTGCGGTCGATCACCATGCCGCCGCAGCCGCCCATCGCCGCGAGCAGCAGCTCGACGGGGGTGAACGAGGGCTGGGCGTCCGCGTCGTCGGCGGCGCCGATGCTGACCTCGGCGCCGCGGTCGTTGCGGGCGGTCCACGTGCGGTATCCGGTGCGGACGGTCTCGATCCGGTAGTCGGCCATGGGCGGCACTGCTCCTCACTGCGGTCCGTGCGCACACGGACGCGTGCGCACGGACCATCCCATCATTCCCGCGCCCCCGGGACCGCCCTCACTCGCGCCCGCGCGCGGCGGCCGGATCGCCCGCCGGGGCGGCGGCGCCCTCCGCCGTCTCCCGTATGACGGCCGCCCACGCCTCGGTCATCGCGCCCCAGACCGCGCGCAGCTCCGGCTCCGCCTCGCGTACGGAGGCGATCGCGCGGTCCGGGTCGCCGCCCGCCGCGCGGACCGCGGGCCCGTCCGAGCCGGCCCACTCCGCGATCGCGTCGGCGAGCACCTCGGGGTGGAACTGCACGCCCCAGGCCCGCGGCCCGACCCGGAACGCCTGGTACGGGCAGTCGTCCCCGGCCAGCAGCGGGACGGCGTCCGGCGGCAGGGACACCGCCTCGTCCCAGTGCCACTGCGCCGCGAGCGCCCCCTCGGGCACCGCGCCCAGCACCGGGTCGGTGTCCGCTCCGGGCAGCCGCCGCAGCGGTACGGCGCCGACCTCGGGCCCCTGCGCGCGGCGGGCGACCCGGCCGCCGAGGGCGTGGACCATGAGCTGGCCGCCGAGGCACACGCCGAGCACCGGGAGCCCGGCGGCGACGGCCTCGCGTATCAGCGCGCGCACGCGCGGCAGCCACGGGGCGGCCGTGTCGTCCTCGCAGTTGGGCGCGCCGCCGAGGACCAGCAGGCCCGCCCAGCCGGCCAGGTCCGCGGGCAGTTCCTCGCCGCGCCAGGGGTGGTGGACCCGGGGGGCGAGCCCGGCGTCGCGGAGCCGCTCGCCGACGAGACCGGGTCCTGCGTCGTCCTCGTGCTGGATCACCAGGACGGGATGTGCGGTCATGTGCTCAGGGTTCACGGGCGTTCCGCCTCCACGATGCGTCGGAGGAGCGCGCCGGTGCGTTCCTCCCGGGGTGAGTATCCGGTGCCGTGACGCCTGAGTACCGCGTACGGTGTGCCGCCCCCGGGCCCGCTGGTGAACTGGTGTCATGGACACGGACAGCCCCCGCCCCGCCACCCGGCGCCCCCGCCCTTCGCGGGCCGTCACCGCCACGGCGACCGCCACCGGTTCGGCCCTCGCGGTCGCGCTGCTGCCGCTCGTGGTCGGCGCGCTCGTGGCGCGGACCGCAGGCGGCGACCCGATGGTGTCGGTGAACGCCCTGATCGCGGGCGGCGGCCAGCGGGCCCGGCTCTCCCGCACCCAACTGCGGGGCTGCGGGGGCAGGGCCTTCGCGACGGCGCGGTCGACGGCGCGGGGCGCCTGGGTCCGGTCGTCCGCCCGGTGGGCGAGCGGCAAGCCCGGCGCGGCGGCCCCGGCCTGGAGGGGCAGGACGCGCCCGACCGGGCGGCGGTAGGGGGTGGCGGTCGGGGGCCGTCGCGTCGGCCGACGGGGGACCGTCCCGTCGTGGTCCTATCAGTCGTCCCTCGTGCATCATTGGCAGGGCGACTGATTGTCTGCGATCGAGTTGACTCTCTTTCAGAATCCCTTCTGAGCAAGGAGGTTCGCGATGCCTTCGACGCGCGTCCACCTCGTGCTGGTGCACGGGCTGTTCTCCTCCGCCAAGGTGTGGCAGGCGTTCGAGAAGCTCATCGCGGACGACCCGGAGCTGGCGGGCTGGGTCAGCGTCCACCCCTTCCAGTACGACTCGCCGTTCGTACGGCTGCGCCCCGACCGCCGGATCGCCGAGACCGACGACGTCGCCGACCAGCTGGGGACGTTCCTGGAGACCGAACTGGCCGACGCCGAGCGGATCGTCCTGGTCACCCACAGCCAGGGCGGGCTGGTCGTGCAGCGCTTCCTGGCGCGCAAGCTCTGGAACGGCGAGGGCCGCGAGCTCGCCCGGATCAAGCACTTCACCATGTTCGCCTGCCCCAACACCGGGTCGGGTTTCTTCCTCACGGTGCGCAAAGCCCTGCCGCTGTGGCGCAACCCCCAGGAACAGCAACTGCGCCCCTTCGACCGGGCCGTCACCGAGGCCCAGCGGACGGTGCTGAGCTCGGTGGTCCACGCCCGGGAGTTCTCCGAGCAGGAGTGCCCCATCCCCGTACTGGCCTACGGCGGCACCGCCGACGACATCGTGCCCCCGATCGTCGCCCGCGGCGTCTTCCCCAAGGGCGGGGTGGTCACCGCCGACCACTTCAGCATCGTCCAGCCCGCGGACCGCAAGGCATCCTCCTACCAGGCCGTGCAGCGCGCCCTGCTGAGGGTCGCCCAGGAGGCGGAGGACGCCAGGGAGGCCACGGCGGCCAGGGAGGCAAGGGCGGCGATTGGGGCCGGTGGGGCCAGTGGGACCAACGGGGCCAGGCAGGTCGGAGAGGCCGGCGCGACCCAAGGGGCCGACGAGGCGCTCGCCGCCCAGGCAGGGCACACCAGCCTCCCCAGCCCCGGCGACATCACCGCCCCCACCCCCCACCCCGTCTTCGCCCCCGCCCAGGCATCCGTCCCCGCCGTCCCCCCGACACCCCCGTCCCCCGACCTCGCCGGCTTTCCGCCCCCTCCCTACGGGCAGCTCGCGGACGGCCAGCTCAAGGGGAAGGACCGGCTGGGTCTCGTCGCCCGGCTGCTGTCCGAGGAGGCCCGGCAGCAGGTGCACGTCGTCGCCGGGCTCGGCGGGTCCGGGAAGAGCCGGATCGCGCTGGAGGCCGCCGACCGGGCGCGCCGCGCCGGACACCGGGTCTGGTGGGTGTCCACGCCCGAACTCAGCCAGCGGATGCCGATGATCGCCCGCGACCTGGGCGCCCCGTCGATCACCGTGGAACGCGCCTGGCTCGTCGGCACGGCCATGGACCTGGTCTGGCAGCTCCTCGACGCCTGCCCCGAGCCCTGGCTGCTGATCTTCGACAACGCCGACGACCCGGAGCGGCTCGGCCTCGCCGACACCCCCGTCGCGCAGGGCACCGGCTGGCTGCGCGTCCCGAAGAACGCCAAGGGCACCGTCCTCGTCACCAGCCGGGACCGCAGCCGGAGCTCCTGGGGCGACGCCACCGTCATCCACCAGGTCCTCCCGCTGGACGAGAACGACGGCGCCTCCATGCTGCTCGAACGCACCGGCGGGCTCGGCGGCACCAACGAGGACGCGCGGCGCCTGTCGCGGCAGCTCGGCGGGCTTCCGCTGGCCCTGCGGCAGGCCGCCGACGTGATCAAGGCCGTCCACGAGAGCCGGATCCGGCTGGACACCGACATCGTCGACTTCGAGAGCTTCCGCCGCGTCCTCGAACCCCGCGAGGACACCGCCAACGGCCAGGAGGCCCCGCAGCTCGGCGAGCTCCTCGGCCGGGGGATCGTGCAGAAGGTCTGCGGGATCGGCATGGACCTGCTCACCGAGCACGAGCTGCCCCAGGCGCCGACCCTCCTCAAGGTGTTCGCCTGCCTCAGCATCGCCCCCGTCCCGTACCGCCTCCTGCTGACCGGCCCCGCGCTCGCCGAGTCCGCCCTCTTCCCCGGCGCGACCGCCGGATCGCTGAGCCAGGCCCTCAAGGGCCTGGAGGAACTGGGCCTCGTCGACGCCTTCGAACGGGAGGGGCCCGGCGAGCACGACCTGGCCGGCCTGCTCACCCTGCACCCCGTCGTCCACGGCGTGCTGCGCGAGGACGCGGAGGTCCGGGAGCGCCCCGCCGAGTACCACGGCCTCGCCCTGCGGATGCTGCTCGCGGCCGCCTTCCCGCGCAACCCCGACCACCCCGCCAACTGGCCGCTGTGGGCCGCGCTCTCCCCGCACGCCCTGGAGGTCTCCCGGACCTGCCTGCTCGGCGACCTCAGGCTCAGCGACCGCACCGTGCGCACCGAGGCCCTCGAACTCGCCCGCCTGACCGCCCGCTACCTCATCGCCACCGGACTGCTCGGCCCCGCGTACGTCCTGGTCGCCGCGCTGATCGAGCGCTGCGCCTCGTACGGCTTCCATCCCGACGACCGCGAGATCCTCGGGCTGCGCCACGAACAGGGCAGGATCTTCCTCGACCGCGAGGAGCTCAGCCGCGCCGAGGAGGCCCTCAAGCTGGTCGTCGAGGCCCGGACCGCGATCCTCGGCGCGGACCACGCCGACACCCTGGCCAGCCGCCACAAGCTCGCCCGCGCGATCAACGAGCAGGCCGGGCGGGAGAGCGAGGCGGAGGTCCTGCTGCGCTCGATCGTCGAGGCCGAGAACCAGGTCCGGGGACCCGAGCACTACGACACCCTCGTCGTCCGGCACACCCTGGCCCGGACGATGCTCGCCCTCGGCACCCACCGCGAGGCCGAGGCGGAGGCGCGGCAGATCCTCGCCATCAGCCGCCGCAACCACTGGCCGCCCGCCACCCCGGAGACCCTCCGGGTCCGCGAGACGCTCACCCACGCGCTGCTCGCCCAGGAGCGCGCGGAGGAGGCGGAGGAGGTCATCGGCGGGGCGCTCGGCGACGCCTCCCAGGCCCAGGACTCCCACCTCGTGATGCGGCTGCGCTACACGTATGTGCTGGTCCTGCTGGGAATCCGGGGACGTACCCCCGAAGCGGTGAACGCGCTCCGCGGCCTGGTGCGCGACCTCGACCGGGTGGTCACCTCGGACCACCCGCTGTCGCTGCAGGCCAAGGGGCTGCTGGAGGCGCTGCGGGACATGCCCACCTGAGCGCGGGGCGCCGGGCCCGAGGTGGGCAAAGCCCGTCGGGCCCGGCGGGCTTGCGCGTAGCCTGACGGTGCCTCACCCTGTGTGACGCGTCCCTTCCCGAAACGTTCGGAGGTCCGCCGATGACTTCTCGCCCCACCGACCCCTACGACGACCAGTCCCTGACGTGGGGCGCACCGGGGAGCGAGTTGGAGGAGATGCAGGCCGACTTCGGCAGACAGGTGGCCATGGAGGCCCTGGAAGCCGGACGTCAGGCTCTTGAGCTCGACGCGAAGACCGCGTTCCGCACCACCAGCGGGACGCATCCCGGATAGGCGCCGTCGTTTTCCGTTGTCTGTTTTCCGTTGTCTTTCAGGAAGTCGGGGGGCCGACGAAATGACCACAGGGAACTGCACGCAGGACCTGCCGCCGAAAGCGGCGCACGATCCGTTCTTCCGCGCCGCCACCGCGCCCGCGTTCACCCACGAGCTGCTCACCGGCCTCGCCGCCGGCCGGTACGCGGCCGTCCGGGTGCCCGGGTTCCTGCCGGCCGAGCGGTGCGCGGAGGTGCTGACGGCGCTGGAGGAGCGGGCGTTCGACGCGTACGGCAGCGCACGCGTCCAGCCGCGGGTGATGCGCTTCGGCGTGGGCATCAGCGACCACATGGCCGACGGCGGCGTCGCCGACAGCTACTGGCTCGCGCTGGAGCGGCACCACGAGGCATGGCGGGGCCTCGGCCTCTCCTTCGACCCCTTCGCCCTCTGCCGCGAGCGGCTCGGCACCCACTGGCCCGGCGGCGTCGCGGTCGGCCGGCGGGGCGGGCGCGAACTCGGGGACGGCGTGGCCCGCGAGCCGAACCAGGGCTTCCGGGTCCACTTCGACGACTCGCTGCGCGAGTACGAGCGGGATCTCCTCGACGTCCCGCTGATCGGGCAGTTCGCCTTCAACCTCTACCTCAGCGTGCCCCCTTCGGGCGGCGAGACGGTGCTGTGGCGGCACCGCTGGCAGCCCGAGGACGAGGCGCACCGGCTGCCCGCCTCGTACGGCTACGACGAGGCGGTCGTCCGCGACGCCGAATCGCTGACGATCGCGCCCAGCGTCGGTGAGGCGCTGCTCATCGACCCCCGCTTCTTCCACGCGGTACGCCCCAGCCGGGGCGCCCGCCGCATCGCCCTGGGATTCGCGGTGGGCCTCTCCTCGGCGGGACACCTGCTCACCTGGGCCTGAACACGCCCGTGCCCGGCCCCTTCCGCCGGGGCCGAGCCGCCATGTCGCCGCCCTGGAAGGTGCTTTGACGGCCTCGCGAGGGAGCGGCTAACTTCGGGCGATGGACATCTTGCGTTACGTGGCCTTCAGCACCGACCCGCACGGCGGAAACCCGGCGGGTGTGGTGCTGGACGCCGCGGGCATCGACGAGGCCACGATGGCCGCCACCGCGGCCGAGGTCGGCTATTCGGAGACGGCGTTCGCCGTCCCGCGCGCCGACGGGACCCTCGACATCCGCTACTTCAGCCCGCAGATCGAGGTGCCGTTCTGCGGCCACGCGACCATCGCGACCGCCGTCGCCCACGCCCACCGGCACGGCGTCGGCGACCTGCTGCTGCGCACCAAGGCCGGTCCGGTCCCGGTCACCACCTCGACCCTGCCGGACGGCACCGTCGTGGCCACCCTCGTCAGCGTCGAGCCGCGCGACGAGGAGATCGCCGAGGACGACCTGGCCGAACTCCTCGCCGCCCTGGGCTGGTCCGCCGACGACCTCGACCCCGCCCTGCCGCCGCGCGCCGCCTACGGCGGTGCCTGGCACCCGGTGATCGCCGCCGCGACCCGCGAGCGGCTGGCCGAACTGGACTACGACATGGCGGCGTTGGGCGAGCTGATGGCCCGCCGCGACTGGGCCACCGTCGCCCTCGTGCACCGCGAGTCGGAGACCGTCTTCCACGCCCGCAACCCCTTCCCGCCCGGCGGGGTCTTCGAGGACCCCGCGACGGGCGCGGCGGCGGCCGCGTTCGGCGGCTACCTCCGCTCGCACGGGCTCGTGGACCTGCCCGCCACGCTGACCATCCACCAGGGCGTGGACATGGGCCGCCCGAGCCTCCTCACGGTCGGCGTCCCGGCCCAGCGGTCCAGCGGCATCCAGGTGACGGGCACCGCCGTCCCCATCGGCTGAGGCCCGCCGGAGCCGGCGAAAGCCAAGGAGGCCGGGGCGGGGCGGTCAGGGAGTGCCGTCCGCCTCGACCTCCAGCACGATCTCGATCTCCACCGGCGCGTCCAGCGGCAGCACGGCCATGCCGACCACGCTGCGGGCGTGCCGGCCCGCCTCGCCCAGCACGTCGACCAGCAGCTCGCTCGCCCCGTCGACCACCGCCGCCTGCCCGAGGAAACCGGGGGCGGAGGACACGTAGCCGATCACCTTCACCGCCCGGACCACCCGCTCCAGCGGCACCACCGAGTCGACGGCCGCGAGCGCCGCCAGCGCGCACTGCCGGCTCAGCTCCTTCGCCCGCTCCGGCGAGACCTCCGCGCCGACCCGGCCGGTGGCCGTCAACTCCCCGCCGCTGAGCGGGATCTGACCGGCGATGAAGACCATCGTGCCGCTGCGCACGGCCGGCACGTACGCCCCCTTGGGGGCGCTCGCCTCCGGCAGTCTCAGACCGAGCTCGGCGAGCCGCTCACGGATGTCGGTGCTCATGGCCCCTCCTCGTGGGTGGTGACGGTCCATCGTCCCACCCGCTCGCGCCCGGGGGACCGGCTCGGCGGTTGTCCCGCCGGGGGCCGGGCGCTTCTGCTACGGGAGCGGCGCCGGGCCCCGGCGCGGGAACCCTCGCGTCCGCCGCCGTCAGCCTCGGAAGGACGCGGGCCGCTCCGGCGACGCCTCCGCCAGGGCGCGCTCGACGGCCTCGACGCCGCCGCGCAGCCCGTAGACGGGGGTGTCGGGCTGCTGGCGCCAGGAGTCGTCGATGCCGCCCGCGTCGACGGTGTCGAAGCCGAGCTCGTCGATGAGCTCGCGGACCGCCTTCTTGGCCTCCTCGTCGTCGCCCGCCACCGGCAGCGCGAGCCGCTCGGCGTCGCCCGCCGGGCGGTGCCGGTCCAGGATGTCCTGGGCGTACGTGCCGTTGAACGCCTTGACCACCGGGTGGCCCAGGTGCCGCTCGGTCCAGCGGCTCTCGGTCAGGCCCTCGTCCTCGATGCCCGCGATCCGGCCGTCGCGCTCACGCGGGTAGTAGTTGCCGGTGTCGATCACGGCGAAGCCCTCCGCCGCCCCGTCGAACAGGCCCTCCGCCGGGAGGTCGGGGATCGCCTTCAGCGGGATCGTGACGACGACGATCCGCGCGCCGCGCGCCGCCTCCCCGACCGTCACCGGAGTCGCCCCGGTCTCCTCGGCGAGCGCGGTGAGCGTCTGGGGGCCGCGCGAGTTGGCGACGGAGACCTTGTGCCCGAGCGCGGTGAGGCGGCGGGTGAGGTTGCCGCCGATGTTGCCTGCTCCGATGATGCCGATCTTCATGAGGGTCTGCCTTTCGAGCGGTGGCGCGGTGGGCGTTCTGGCAGTGCGCAACGGGCCGGCCCCGCGTGCTATTCCCCGGCCCCGGCGTGAGAACGTGACGTTCCCCAGGGGGAAGCGGGGCCGTTCCGGCCCCGGTGCGGGGCCGAACGGGTGATGATCCACTGGGCGCCGGACCGAGCGGCGCCCCCACCCCTCACCCCTCGTCGAAAGGGCAGCGCCGATGACAGCGCAGGACCGCGCCGTACCGCAGGACCGGGAGGCCGCTCCGCCCCGCGGCATCGGACGGCGCCGATTCCTCGGCTACGTACTGGCGGCGCCGACCCTCACCGTCGCCGCCCAGGTCGGCGCGGACGCCCTCGCGCCCGCGCGGGCCGAGGCCGCGGTCCCGGCCGTCGTGCCCTCCCTGCCCGGGCCCGCCGACCTCTACGACCTGAACGACATGCTCACCCACGCCGCCCTCCCGACGGCGAACCTCATCACCATCCGGATCGACCCGGACGGCACCGCCCACTTCGCGCTGCCCCGCGCCGAGGTCGGCCAGGGCATCACCACCTCCACCGCGATGATCATCGCCGAGGAGCTCGACCTGCCCGTCGAGAAGGTCCGGGTCAGCCTCGCCGACGCCCGCCCCGAACTGCTCTTCAACCAGCTCACCGGCGGCTCCAACACCACCATCTCCACCTTCACCCCGATCCGGGTCGCCGCCGCCGTCGCGCGCGGACGCCTGCTGCGCGCCGCCGCCCTCGAACTCGGCGAGCTCGTCGGCACGCTCACCGCCAAGGCGGGCGTCGTCACCTCGGCCGCCGGCGTCCGCCTCACGTACGGGGAACTCGCGGTGAAGGCCGCCGCCCTCACCGACACCCAGGTCTCCGTCACCCTCAAGGACCGGGCGGACTTCCGGGTCATCGGCACCGGCCGGGGCCGGGTGGACGCCCTCGACGCGGTCACCGGGCGCAAGAAGTTCGCCATGGACGTCCAGGTGCCCGGCGCCCTGCCCACGATGGTCTGCCGCCCGCCCACCATCAACGGCACCGTCCGCGCGGTCGCCAACCTCGCCGAGGTCCGGGCCATGCCCGGCGTGACCGACGTCGTCACCGTGTCCACCGGCGTCGCCGTCCGCGCCCGCACCTTCGGCCAGTGCATCGACGCCGTCCGCGCCCTGAAGGTCACCTGGGGCCCCGGCACCGCCGAGGGCGCCTCCGACGCGACCGTGCTCCAGAAGCTCCGCAGGGCCGAACTGCCCCTCGTCGTGCCGCCGCTCGACCTGCTCACCAAAGCCGTCGACGTCCGCTTCACCTTCGCCTTCGCCAGCAACGGCGCCCTGGAGACCAACTGCGCCGTCGCCGACGTCCGCCCCGGCTCCGCCGAGATCTGGGCGAGCCTCAAGTCGCCGATCGTAGCCCAGGAGAAGATCGCGCTCCGGCTCGGCCTGCCCGTCGGCGCCGTCACCGTCCACGTCACCGAGGGCGGCGGCTCGTTCGGCCGCAAGCTGTTCCACGACGCCGCCGGGGAGGCCGCCGAGATCTCGAAGGCGCTCGGCAAGCCCGTCCGCCTGATGTGGCACCGCACCGACGACTTCCGCCAGGGCCGTACGCACCCGATGGCCACCTCCCGGGTCCGCGCCACCTACGCGCTCGGCGAGGTCCTCACGTACGAGCAGCGGCACACCTCCGTCGCCACCGACTTCGGGCACGGCATCGGAGAGATCATCACCTCCGAGGTCGCCCGGCTCCCGGTGGCGAACCTGGCGTTCTCCGAGACGATGTTCCAGCTCACCCAGGCCAGCCCGTACCACCTCGGGGTCACGACCCAGCTCCTCAACGAGGTCGACACCGGCTTCAACACCGGCTCCATGCGCAACATCTACTCGCCCAACGTGCGCTGCGCGCAGGAGCTCGTCCTCGACGAACTCGCCGAGCGGATGGGCCAGGACGCCCTCGCGTTCCGCCGCCGGCTGCTGAAGGACCAGCGGGCGCGCGCCGTCCTCGACAAGGTCGCCGAAGTCGGCGGCTGGGGACGGACGATGGCACCCGGCACCGCCCAGGGCATCGCCGTCCACCCCGAATACCACGCCTTCGTCGCCGTCCTCGCCGAGATCGACTGCCGCCCCGCGACCACCGGCCGCACGGTCCGCGACGCCTACACCGGCCCGCGCGTCACCAAGGTCGTGTGCGCCGTCGACGTCGGCCTCGCCGTCAACCCCCGCGGGCTCGAAGCCCAGATGATGGGCGGCATCATCGACGGCATCGCCCTCACGCTCACCTCCGGGCTGCACCTCAAGGACGGGCACTTCCAGGAGAGCAGCTGGGACAACTACTACTACACCCGGCAGTGGAACACCCCGCCCGAGCTGGAGATCATCGTCATGCCGCCCACCGGCGACAAGCCCGGCGGCGCCGGTGAGCTCGCCGTCGGAGCCGCCGCCGCGGCCGTCGCCTGCGCCTACGGCCGGGCCACCGGGACCATGCCGACCAGCTTCCCCGTCAACCACGCGGAGCCGCCGGCCTTCACCCCGCTGCCGACCGTCCCGCCCATCCCCGCCGCGCCCGTCGACGGCCGCGCCCGCGCCCTCTGAGAACCAGGAGCCACACCCGTGCCCCAGCACACCTTCATCCTCAACGGCAAGGCCGTCACCGCGGACGTCGAGGACGACGTCCGGCTGCTCTGGGTGCTCCGGGACGTCCTCGGCGTCACCGGACCCAAGTACGGCTGCGGGGTCGGCGTCTGCCAGGCGTGTACGAGCCACCTCAACGGGCGCGCCTTCACCCCCTGTTCGGTCCCGGTCCGCGACCTCGAACCCGCCGACGAGGTCACCACCATCGAGGGGCTGCCCGCGACCGTCGGCAGGGAACTGCACCCGATGCAGGAGGCATGGCTCGACATCGACGTGGCCCAGTGCGGCTACTGCCAGCCCGGCCAGATCATGACCGCCGTCGCGGCGGTGCGCCGCGCCCACGAGGCCGGACGCGAGGTCGGCGAGGCCGACCTGGACCAGATCCGCAATATCTGCCGCTGCGGAACCTATAACCGTATCCGTGAAGCCATCAAGGAGGGCGCCCGCCGCATGGTCTGACCCGGCGGCCGCGGTCCTCCCCGACGAGAGGGAGTACCACCGATGCCGGGAAAGATCGTGCTGTTCGCCGGAGTGTCCCTGGACGGCTACACCGAAGGGCCGGGCCAGGACATCGGCTGGCACCGCGTCGACGAGGAACTCCACTTCCACTTCAACGCGGAGCTGGCCGGCATGGGCCGCTTCCTCAGCGGTCGCCGCACCCACCAGCTGATGGCCGACCACTGGCCCACCGCCGACGCCGACCCGGCGAGCTCGCCCGCCACACGCGAGTTCGCCGGGATCTGGCGCACCATGCCCAAGACCGTCTACTCGACCACCCTGACCGAGGCGGACTGGGACACCACCGTCGTCCCCCGCGTCGACCCGGACGAGGTCCGCGCCCTCGCGGCGGCCACCGACGGGGACCTCACGGTGAGCGGGGCGAATCTCGTCGCCTCCTTCCGCGCCCACGACCTCATCGACGTCTACCAGGTGTACGTCCACCCCGTCGTGATCGGCCGCGGCACCCCCCTCCTCGCCCCCGCCGACACCTTCACCGACCTGCGCCTCGACACCACCCGGGCCTTCCCCAACGGGGTCGTGATGCTGCGCTACGAGCGGGTGTGAGCGACCCCGCCCGACCACCCTCCGGGGGACGGCGTCCGCCTTCCGGACCCGTCGCCCGTCGAACCTCCCGGACTACCCGTCATACCTGAGAGCTACCGCCGGGATTGGCTCCTCGGCGGGACGCCGACCACAAGCCCCGCTTCCTAGTTTCTTCCGTACCGGATCGAACCCCGGTACGGAAGGAAATCCCATGGCGCCCCAGCCGCACGGCCCCCGCCGCGCACTCTCCCCCGGACGGCTCCGCCGCACGCTGCTCGCCGCGCTCGTCACCGCCGCCCTCGCGGTGCCGGTCGCCGGGGCCGCCCGGCCCGCCGACGTGCCCGCGCCCGCCCCGGCACCGGCGGCCCCGCTGGCCTCGGCGTCGTCCGGAGAGCTCGCCGCGCGCTACGCCGCCGGCCGGGACGCGGTGCGCGCGGCCGAGCGAAGCGCCGAGGAGTACGGGGCGCGCAAGCGGGCCGCCGCGCTGCACGCCATGGCCGGGCCCGGCCGCCGGTTCCTCACCTTCGACGGGCGGGACGGCGGGCGCTCCGCCGAAGTCGTCGGCGACCTCGCCGGGGCCGACCGGATCGCGGTGCTCGTCCCCGGCGCAGACACCGACCTCGACCGCTACGCGCGCTTCCGCTCCGGCGCCGTCGCCCTGCGCGACGAACTCCGCGACGCGCACGGCGCCCGCGCCGCCGTCGTCGCCTGGCTCGGCTACCGCACCCCCGCCACCGGCAGCACCGCCTCCCTCACCCCCGGCCGCGCCGACCAGTCCGCGCCCGCGCTCCGCGCCTTCGTCGCCGAACTGCGCGCGGCCCGCCCCGGCGCCCGGATCACCCTCGTGTGCCACTCGTACGGCTCCGTGGTCTGCGCCCGCGCCGCCGAGGGGACCCCCGCCGACGCCCTCGTCCTCTACGGCAGCCCCGGCACCGGCTCCGACACCGCCGCCGACCTGCACACCCCGGCCGCCGTCTGGGCCGGACGCGGCGCCGCCGACTGGATAGCCGACGTGCCGCACGTCCGCCTCCCGCTCCCGGCCGGCTCCGAACTCGGCTTCGGCACCGACCCCCTGGACCCCGCCTACGGCGCCCGGACCTTCGACGCGGGCCCCGGCGGCCACAGCGACTACCTGGTCCCCGGGTCCACGGCCCTGGCGAACATCGCGCGCATCGCCGACGGACAGGAGCCCCGCCATGCGTGAGCGGCACACCGCGACCGCCTCCACCCGCGCGTCCGGTCCCGCCTCCCTGCGGGCGCTCGCCGCGCGCATCGAGGCCGCCACCCCGCCCGGGCGGGACCGCGCCCTCGACGCGCTGCGCGGCCTCGCCATCCTCGGCGTGGTCCTCGGGCACTGGCTCGTCACCGCCCTCGTCACCGACAGCGGCACCCTCCGCGCCGAGAGCCCCCTCGGGCACCTGCCCGAACTCACCCCCGTCTCCTGGGCGTTCCAGACCCTCGCGGTCTTCTTCCTCGTCGGCGGCCACGTCGCCGCACGCGGCCACGCGGCGGCCCGCGCCCGCGGCGAGGGCCACGGGCGCTGGATCGCCGCCCGGCTGCGCCGGCTCTTCCGCCCGGTGGTGCCGCTCCTCGCCGTCTGGGTCCTGGCGACGGGCGTCATGCTCGCCTGCGGGGTGCCCTGGGTGACCCTGTACACCCTCGGGAAGCTGGTCCTGTCCCCGCTGTGGTTCCTGCTCGTCCTCGCCGCGCTGACCGCCGCCACGCCGCTCGTCGCCCGGATCCACCCGCTGTGGCCGCTCGCCGTCGTCCTCCACGTCGACCTGATCCGCTTCGGCTTCGACGGCCCCGAGGCGCTCGGCTGGCTCAACCTGCCCGCGGGCTGGCTCGTCCCGTACTGCCTCGGCACCCTGCTCGCCCGCCGCGGCCCGCTCAAGCTCCGCTCGTCCTGGGTGCTGCTGCTCGGCGGCGCCGCCGCCACCGGGCTGCTCGTGGCCTTCGCGGGCTACCCGGGCTCCATGGTCGGCGTGCCCGGCGCCCCCGTCTCCAACCTCAACCCGCCCACCCTCGCCGCCGTCACCTTCGGCCTCGCCCAGGCGGCCGTCGCCCTGCTCAACCTCTGCGCCATGACCGTCTTCCTCTGGCACCAGACCGCGATGATCGCCGTCACCGCCGGGGGGCTGTTCACCGCCGGACTCCTCGGCCACGCGCCGTTCACCGGGCTGCACACCGTGCCCGACGACTACGCCTGGGTGCTGGCCCGGCTCGGCTGGCTGCCGCTCTTCGCGGGCGCCCTGCTGGTCTGCGGAGCCGCGTTCCACACATACGAGCGGGGCACCGCACGCCGCCGCCCGGCCCGCGAGGACCCTGGGGTCGAGCCGCCGGCGAAGGCTCGACGGGCCCGCGCCGAGACGGCACGATGATGATCATGCGTACGGGCAGGGCCGCCCGACTTGCACTCCAGGGGGACAGGATGAACACCGTGACAGGGACACGAACAAAAGAGGCCACGGGCACGGGTACGGCCACGGGCCCGGCCGCGCGGTGGGAGCTCGCCCTGCGCGCCGTGCCCGGCGTCCTGCGCGCCGACCTCGGCACCGCCCGCCGCGACCCGCTCCCGCGCAGCCGCTGGCTCAACTGGCTGCCGCACGCCCACCTCGTCCTGCTCACCGTGCTCCTGAGCGTGTGGAGCCTCAACCTCTACGCGCGCCACCTGGACCCCCTCCCCGGCAGCGTCACGCTCCTCGTCGTCGCCCAGTGCGCCGCCCCCGTCCTCGCCCTCTCCCGGCCCGCCGCCGGCTGGTGGCTCT
Organism: Streptomyces sp. NPDC048659; assembly: GCF_040650575.1. Taxonomy (NCBI): domain Bacteria; kingdom Bacillati; phylum Actinomycetota; class Actinomycetes; order Kitasatosporales; family Streptomycetaceae; genus Streptomyces; species Streptomyces sp. NPDC048659. The sequence goes on from NZ_JBEZHM010000096.1 coordinate 16,869, forward strand.
CCACCGGGGCGCTCCTGGTGTCCGCGACCGTCACCGCCTCCGTCTTCGGCGCCGAACGGCCCTGGAACGCCGGCGCCATCGCCCTGCACACGCTCGTCCTGCTGCTCCTGGCCCTGCGCGTCCGGCCGGTCGCCGCGGCCGCCGCCCTCGCCGTCTCGCTCCTCACCGGCGTCGGCGCGCTCGGCCCCGGCGGCGTCCCGCACCTGCCGACGCTCTGGTCCGGCGCCACCGCCTTCGCAACCGCGACCGTCGTCGGCGCCTCCCTGCGCGCCAGCCGCGTCTCCCGCACCCGGCTCGTCGCACAGGAGGAGCTGACCGCCGAGGAGCGCGCCCGCCGCGCCCTGCTCGAAGAGCGCGGCCGGATCGCCCGCGAGCTCCACGACGTCGTCGCCCACCACATGTCCGTCATCTCCATCCAGGCCCAGGTCGCCCCCCACCTCGTCGAGAACCCGTCGCCGGAACTGCGCGAGAACCTGGCCGGAATCCGGCAGAACGCCGTCGACGCCCTCACCGAACTCCGCCGCGTCCTCGGCGTGCTGCGCGGCGACGGGGCGGCGGGCGACACGGCCGCGGGCGTACGGCACGCCCCGCAGCCGACCCTGGAACGGCTCGGCGAGCTCCTCGCCAACGTCCGCGCGGCCGGGCTCGACGTGACCGCCGAGACCGTCGGTGAGGCCCGGCCGCTCTCGCCGGGCACCGAACTCTCCGCGTACCGGATCGTCCAGGAGGCGCTGAGCAACGCGATGCGGCACGCGCCCGGCGCCCGCGCCACCGTGACCACGCGCTACCACACTGCCGGGCTGACCGTGCGGGTCACCAACACCCCGGCCACCCGCCGGGCCGCGGGCCCCGTACCCTCGGGTGGGGCCCGGGAGCCCGGCCACGGGCTGCTCGGGATGCGCGAGCGCACCGCGATGCTGGGCGGCGAACTCGCCGTGGGCCCCACCCCCGACGGCGGCTGGGACGTCACGGCCGTCCTGCCCGCGCCCCTGCACGCGCAGCCCACGCAGTCCACGACGAAGGACGGTTACGGTTCATGACCGACGGCCCCGAGATCAGGGTCCTGATCGCCGACGACCAGGTGATGGTCAGGCAGGGCTTCACCGTCCTGCTGAACGCCGAGCCCGGCATCCGGGTCGTCGGCCAGGCCGTCGACGGCGCCGACGCCGTCGCCAAGACCGCCGAACTCGCCCCGGACGTCGTCCTGATGGACATCAGGATGCCCGGCACCGGCGGCCTCGAAGCCACCCGGATCCTCACCGCACCCGCCGACGCCACGGTCAAGGTGCTCATCCTGACCACCTTCGACCTGGACGAGTACGTCTACGAGGCGCTGCGCGCGGGCGCCTCCGGCTTCCTCCTGAAGGACGCGTCGGCCGAGGAACTCGCCCAGGCGGTACGGGTCGTGGCGCGCGGCGACGCGCTGCTCGCCCCGAACGTGACGAAGCGGCTCATCGCCGAGTTCTCCCGGATCAGCCCCGCGCCCCGCGCGCCGCTGATGGACCGGGTGGGGGCGCTGACCGAGCGCGAGACCGAGGTGCTGACCCTGATCGCGCAGGGACTGTCGAACGCCGAGATCGCCGCGAGCCTGGTGGTCGCCGAACAGACGGTGAAGACGTACGTGAGCCGGATCCTCGCCAAGCTGTCGCTGCGCGACCGCACCCAGGCCGCCGTCCACGCGTACGAGACGGGGCTGGTCCGGCCCGGCGCCCTCTGACGGAACGCGCCCGGCCCCGGCCGCCCGTCGCGGGACGGGCCCGCGTGCCCCGGCACCGGGCGATCAGGTCCAGGAGGTGGTCCCGCTGATTGGGCCGGGCTCCGCGAGCCGCTTCCGCCGCCGCCTCGTACCG
>NZ_JBEZHM010000097.1:0-18406 GCF_040650575.1 Streptomyces sp. NPDC048659
TCATGTGGGAAACGGCTCCGGTTACGGACACCGGAGCGAGCGAAGCGAAGCGGAGGTCGCAGTCCGGACACCCCTGCCCCCGCGGAGGTTCCGGCCCCCGCCCCGACCACGGGCCCCGGTCCGACCAAGCGAGCCCCCGCCCGCCCCCTCCCGTCAGCCGGCGGCGCCGGCCGTCAGCGCCGCCATCCCCGCCCCCACGATCCCCGCGTTGTTCTGCAGCTCCGCCGGGACGATCTCCGCCTCGATGCCCTCGATCAGCGGCAGGAACCGGTCCGCCTTGCGGCTGACGCCGCCGCCGATGATGAAGAGCTCCGGCGAGAACAGCATCTCGACGTGGGCCAGGTACTTCTGCACCCGCCGCGTCGCCCAGTGCTCCCAGCTCAGGTCCTCGTCCTCGCGCGCCTTCGACGAGGCGCGCTTCTCGGCGTCGTGGCCCTTGAGTTCCAGGTGGCCGAGCTCGGTGTTGGGGAGGAGCTTGCCGTCGACGAAGACGGCGGAGCCGATGCCGGTGCCGAGGGTGAGCAGGATGACGGTTCCCTTGCGGCCCCGCCCGGCGCCGTACGCCATCTCGGCGACCCCGGCGGCGTCGGCGTCGTTCAGGACGGTGACCGGGAGCCCGCCGAGACGGTCGCCGAGGAGGCGGCCCGCGTCGACGCCGATCCAGGACTTGTCGACGTTCGCGGCGGTGCGGATGGTGGAGCCGGTGACCACGCCGGGGAAGGTGACGCCGACCGGGCCTTGCCAGCCGAAGTGCGCCACGACCTCCGCGACGCAGCCCGCCACGTCGTCGGGTGTGGCGGGCTGCGGGGTCAGTACCTTGTGGCGCGGCTCGGCGAGGTCGCCGCGGTCCAGGTCGACGGGGGCTCCCTTGATGCCCGAGCCGCCGATGTCCACTCCGAAGACGTTCATGGACCCAACGTTACGGGGCGGAGCCCTGCGTCACTCGTTTTCGAGCAGGGCCGCCGCGGCGGCGCGCAGGTCCTTGTTGCGGAGCTCCTTGGGGAGCGAGAAGGTCAGCGACTCGTCGGCGGTCTTGACGATCTCCACGTCGGCGTAGCCGCGCTCGGCCAGCCACTCCAGGACCTCCTGGACCAGGACGTCCGGGACGGAGGCGCCGGAGGAGAGGCCGACGCTGGTGACGCCCTCCAGCCACGCCTCGTCGATCTCGCTGGCGAAGTCGACCAGGTACGCGGCGGGGACGCCGGACTGCTTGGCGACCTCGACCATGCGGATCGAGTTGGAGGAGTTCTTGGAGCCGACGACGATGACGAGCTCGGCCTGTCCGGCGAGCTCCTTGATCGCGATCTGGCGGTTCTGCGTGGCGTAGCAGATGTCGTCGGAGGGCGGCGAGATGAGCTGCGGGAACTTCTCCTTCAGCGCGTCGACCGTCTCCATGGTCTCGTCGACGGAGAGCGTGGTCTGGGAGAGCCAGACGACCCGGGAGGGGTCGCGGACCTCGACCTTGGCGACGTCGGCGGGGCCGTCGACGAGCTGGATGTGGTCGGGGGCCTCGCCGGAGGTGCCGATGACCTCCTCGTGGCCCTCGTGGCCGATGAGGAGGATGTCGAAGTCCTCGTTGGCGAAGCGGACGGCCTCCTTGTGCACCTTCGTCACCAGCGGGCAGGTGGCGTCGATGGTGGCGAGCCGGCCCTTGCGGGCCTCCTCGTGCACGGTGGGGGCGACGCCGTGCGCGGAGAACATCACGATGTTGCCCGGCGGGACCTCGGTCGCCTGGTCGACGAAGATGGCGCCCTTCCGCTCCAGGGTCTGCACGACGTACTTGTTGTGGACGATCTCGTGGCGGACGTAGATCGGGGCCCCGTACTGCTCCAGGGCCTTCTCCACGGCGATCACGGCACGGTCCACACCCGCGCAGTAGCCGCGGGGAGCGGCGAGCAGGACACGCTTCGGGCGGTTCGTCGCGGGCGTCGACGCGGGCGTTGCAGTCATGCGTCCCATCGTAAGGCCGCGTCGGTCAGCGTTTGGAGCGGTGCCGTGGCCGAGACTGGCGCCATGGCTGACGATGCGCGGGGGCAGGCGGCGGCGGAGGCGGGGGGCGCGGGGCACACCGGTCTCCGGCGCGACCTCGGGTTTCGCGATCTTGTCGTGTACGGGCTGCTGTTCATCGCGCCGATGGCGCCGGTCGGCGTCTACGGCACACTCGACGCGAAATCGCATGGCGCGGTCGCACTGGTGTACCTGGTGGCGACGGTCGCGATGGCCTTCACGGCGCTGAGCTACGCCCAGATGGTGCGGGTCGCGCCGCAGGCGGGCTCCGTCTTCACGTACGCGCGCAAGGGGCTCGGGGAGGGGCCGGGGTTCATCGCCGGGTGGATGGCGATGCTGGACTACCTGCTGATTCCGGCCGTGGCGTATCTGTTCGCGGGGATCGCGATGGAGGCGCTGGTCCCGGCGGTGGACCGGTGGGTGTGGACGGCGCTCGCGGTGGTGGTGACGACGCTGCTGAACCTGTGGGGGGTGCGGGCGGCGGCGCGGGTGGGCTTCGCGGTGCTGGCGATGGAGATCGTGGTCCTGCTGGTCTTCGTGGTGTCGGCGGTGGTCGTGCTCGTGCGGGACGGGACCCGGCGCGACTGGTGGTCGCCGCTGGTGGGCGACGCGGGGTTCTCGGCGGCGGCGGTGATCGGCGCGGTGTCGGTGGCGGTGCTGTCGTATCTGGGCTTCGACGCGATCGCCTCGTTCGCGGAGGAGGTGACGGGGGGCTCCGAGAAGGTGGCGCGGGCGGTGCTGTTCTGCCTGGCGCTGGTGGGTGTGCTGTTCGTGGCGCAGACCTGGCTGGTGGCGCTGCTGGAGCCGATGTCCTCGCAGCAGCTGGCGGCGGATCCGGCGGCGCAGGGCTCGGCGTTCTACGACGCGGTCGAGACGGCGGTGGGCGGCTGGCTGCACGACCTGGTGGCGGTGTCGAAGGCGATCGGGGCGGCGTTCGCGGCGCTGGCGGGGCAGGCGGCGGGGGCGCGGCTGCTGTTCGCGATGGGCCGCGACCGGCGGCTGCCGCGGGTGCTGGCGCGGACGGATTCCGGGGTGCCGCGGGTGGCGCTGCTGGTGGCGGCGACGGTGACGCTGGTGGCGGCGGTGTGGGCGGCGCGGCGGGGCGACGGGCTCGACCATCTGGTGTCGGTGGTGGACGTGGGGGCGCTGACGGCGTTCGTGCTGCTGCACGCGAGCGTGGTGGGGTGGTTCGCGGTGCGCCGGATGGAGGGGCCGCCGCACTGGTTCCGGCATGTGGTGGGGCCGGTGCTGGGCGCGGTGATCCTGATCGCGGTGATCGTGGAGGCGTCGCCGGCGGCGCAGGTGGTGGGCGTGATCTGGTTCGGGGTGGGGCTGGTGGTGCTGGCGGTGCAGGGGTCGCGGCGGGGGGCCTGAGGGTACGGGGGCGGGGCCGGGGCCCGTGGGCGGCGCGGGTGCCGGGCGGGGCCGCGCGCGGGCCGGCGCCCCGGGCCGCTTCCGGGTTCCGGTGTCCTAGGGGGCCGTTACGCTCGGCTCATGGCTCTCAACACGTCCGCCGAAGCGCCGCTGCCCGTCGGGGAGGTCTCCCGGCTCATCGGGGGGTGGATCGACCGGCTGGGGGCGATCTGGGTCGAGGGGCAGATCACGCAGTTGTCGCGCCGGCCCGGGGCCGGTGTCGTGTTCCTGACGCTGCGGGATCCCTCGTACGACATCTCCATCAACGTGACCTGCTACCGCCAGGTCTTCGACGCGGTCGCCGACGTCGTCTCCGAGGGCGCCCGGGTCGTGGTGCACGCGAAGCCGGAGTGGTACGCGCCGCGCGGGCAGCTCTCGCTGCGCGCGGCGGAGATCAAGCCGGTCGGGGTCGGCGAGCTGCTGGCGCGGCTGGAGCAGCTGAAGCGGAGCCTCGGCGCGGAGGGTCTGTTCGCGCTCGACCGCAAGAGGCCGCTGCCGTTCCTGCCGCAGCTCGTGGGGCTCGTCTGCGGGCGGGCGTCGGCGGCCGAGCGGGACGTCCTGGAGAACGCGCGCCGCCGCTGGCCCGCCGTCCGCTTCGAGGTGCGCAACGTCGCGGTGCAGGGCGTGAAGGCGGTGCCGCAGGTGATCGGGGCCGTGCGCGAGCTCGACGCGCACGAGGAGGTGGACGTGATCGTCGTGGCGCGCGGCGGCGGCAGCGTGGAGGACCTGCTGCCGTTCTCGGACGAGCAGCTGGTCCGGGCGGTGGCCGCGTGCCGTACGCCGGTGGTGTCGGCGATCGGCCACGAGCCGGACTCGCCGCTCCTCGACCTGGTCGCGGACCTGCGGGCGTCCACGCCGACCGACGCCGCCAAGAAGGTGGTGCCGGACGTCGGCGAGGAGCTGGAGCGGGTGCGCGGGCTGCGGGACCGGGCGCTGCGGACCGTGCGCGGGCTGCTGGACCGGGAGGAGCGGGGGCTCGCGCAGGCGCTGGCCCGCCCGGTCATGGAGCGTCCGCGGCGGATGGTGGAGGTGCGGGAGGAGGAGGTCGCGGCGCTGCTCGCGCGGGGCCGGCGCACCTTCGGGCACCTGCTGGACCGGGCCGAGTCGGAGCTGTCGCACACCCGGGCGCGGGTCCGGGCGCTGTCGCCCGCGGCGACGATGGAGCGGGGGTACGCGGTGCTCCAGCGGGCGGACGGCTCGGTGGTCCGGGATCCGGCGGAGGTCGCGGCGGACGAGGAGCTGCGGGCCCGGGTCGCGGCGGGCGACTTCACGGTGCGCAGGACGGACGCCTGAGCCGGGCGGGGGCCGGTCGCGGGAGCCGGTCTCGGGTCCGGCGCCTGAGCCGGTCTCGGGTCCTGCGCCCGAGCCGATCTCGGGCGGGTCGCAAGCCGGCCGGAGGCAGCGTCGAAGGCAGCGCCGGAGGCCGACCAAAAGCCGCGCCGCGCCCGCGCCGGGGCTCGCCCCCCGCGTCACGGCCCGGCCGGGAAGTACAGAGGAACGTCAGAGATACGTCAGGCAACTGACAGACAAGGGTGGACGGCATGGCGGCACGCGGCGGTACGGAAGAGACTGCTCTCGGCTACGAACAGGCGCGCGACGAGCTCATCGAGGTCGTCCGGCGGCTGGAGGCGGGCGGCACGACGCTTGAGGAGTCCCTGGCGCTCTGGGAGCGCGGCGAGGAGCTGGCGAAGGTGTGCCGGCGTTGGCTGGAGGGCGCCCGCGCCCGTCTGGACGCCTCGCTCGCCGCCGAGCGCGCGGAGGACTCCGCGGCGGAGGGCGCCGGCTCCGGGACCGAGTAGGGGCGGCGGGCGGCGGGATGCCGGACGGCGTCACGTACACTCGACTGTGAAGCGGATCACTATCCGGATAGGATTGTTGAAGTTTCACCTACCTTCGGCGTACTGTCGAGCCATAGCCCCGTACACCCCGGAAGGTACGCAGCATGTCTCTCGCCCTTGACCCCACCGCCCAGGACCTCCTCTTCCGTGAGGCCCGCACCGCCAACACGTTCACCGACGAGCCGGTGACCGAGGAGCAGGTCCAGGCGATCTACGACCTGGTCAAGTACGGCCCGACCGCCTTCAACCAGACCCCGCTGCGCATCACCCTGGTCCGCTCCCCCGAGGCCCGCGAGCGCCTGGTGAAGCACATGGCCGAGGGCAACCAGCCGAAGACCGCCGCCGCCCCGCTGGTCGCGATCCTCGCCGCCGACAACGAGTTCCACGAGGAGCTCCCGGCCCTGATGCCGCACTTCCCGCAGGCCAAGGACCTCTTCTTCTCGGAGCGCCCGGTCCGCGAGCAGTCCGCGCTGCTGAACGCCGCCCTCCAGGCCGCGTACTTCATCGTCGGCGTCCGCGCCGCCGGCCTGGCCGCGGGCCCGATGACCGGTCTCGACTTCGAGGGCGTCCAGAAGGAGTTCCTCGACGCCGACCACACCCCGCTGATGGTCATCAACATCGGCAAGCCGGGCGAGGACGCCTCCCCGTTCCCGCGCCAGCCGCGCCTCGCCTACGAGGACGTCATCACCACCGTCTGACGACCGCCGTCCGATCCCGGACGGGACGAAGAACGGTACGAAGAACCCCCGGGCACGGTGTGCCCGGGGGTTCTTCACGTCGGTGTCGCGGGAGGCCCTACGCCTTCTTCCCCTGCAGCGCCCCCGCCATCTGCGCCAGCCGGTCGAACGACGCGGTGCCCGTCACCACGGTCGTCGCGCCGTCCTCGGTGCGCACCAGGGCGTCGTACTTGGGGCCCTCCCAGCGCTGCCAGACCTTGCCGGCGACCGTCTCGGTCCTGCCGGTGTCCTTCGCCCGCTGGGTGACGTCGGGCACGTACTTGCGCGGTTCCTCGGTCGACTGGTGGATCGCCACGTACTGGGTGTCCGGGTCCAGGAAGCCGAGCTGCCAGGCGTTGTGGTTCTCCCGCTTGTACGAGACGACCGTCGCCCTCCAGTCCTCGCCGAGGCCCTCGGGGGCCAGCACCGGGTAGGGCGCCGCCCGCTGGGCCGTCAGGAGCTCGACCCGGTAGTCCTTCGTCTTGACCGGGTTCGCCTTCTCGTCGTGCGGGATGAAGAGATACATCACACCCGCCGCGACCATGATCACCGCGAGGGACTGGAACATCCCTCGTACCGTCTGCCTGCCTCGCATACCTGCCACGCCCCCCATGGTCGCATCATGGTGTTGTGCTCATACGTGGGCCCCTCTGCTCATTTTGTCGACCTGGCGATAGAGTCACAGCACCCTCTTTTTTCCGGCCGTCGCCGTACAGAAAGGTGCGCTCCGATGACCGAGCACCACCTCCCGCCCGAACTGGAGGTCTCTCCCGAGGCCCCCGACCGCAACCTCGCACTCGAACTGGTGCGCGTCACCGAGGCGGCCGCCATGGCCGCCGGCCGCTGGGTCGGCCGCGGTGACAAGATCGGCGCGGACGGCGCCGCCGTGAACGCCATGCGGACCCTGATCTCCACCGTCTCGATGAACGGCGTCGTCGTCATCGGCGAGGGGGAGAAGGACGAGGCCCCGATGCTGTTCAACGGCGAGCGGGTCGGCGACGGCACCGGCGCCGAGGTCGACATCGCGGTCGACCCGATCGACGGCACCACCCTGAACGCCAAGGGGATGCCGAACGCGATCGCCGTGCTGGCCGCCGCCGACCGCGGCACCATGTTCGACCCGTCCGCGGTCTTCTACATGGACAAGCTGGTCACCGGCCCCGAGGCCGCCGACTTCGTCGACATCAACGCCCCCGTCTCGGTCAACATCCGCCGGGTCGCCAAGGCCAAGGGCATGAACCCCGAGGACGTCACGGTCGTCATCCTGGACCGGCCCCGGCACGAGGGCATCGTCAAGGAGATCCGCGAGACCGGCGCCCGGATCAAGTTCATCTCCGACGGCGACGTGGCCGGTTCGATCATGGCCGTCCGCGAGGGCACCGGCATCGACCTGCTGATGGGCATCGGCGGCACCCCCGAGGGCATCATCTCGGCCTGCGCCATAAAGTGCCTCGGCGGCGTCATCCAGGGCAAGCTCTGGCCCAAGGACGAGGCCGAGCGCCAGAAGGCCCTCGACGCGGGCCACGACCTGGACCGGGTGCTCACCACCCACGACCTGGTCTCCGGCGAGAACGTCTTCTTCGTCGCCACCGGCATCACCGACGGCGAGATCCTGCGCGGCGTGCGCTACCGCTCCGAGACGGCGACCACCCAGTCGCTCGTCATGCGCTCGAAGTCCGGCACGATCCGCCAGATCGACTCCACGCACCGGCTCTCGAAGCTGCGCGCGTACAGCAAGATCGACTTCGACCGCGCGAAGTAGCCGCCGGGCGGCACGCGGTCGCGGCCGACGCGACGACGGCACGGCGCGACGACGGTACGAAGAGGGGCGCCCCCATGTGCGGTGGGGGCGCCCCTTCCCGTACGGGCGACGGACCCGTCGGCCCCGTCAAGGCCCGTCGGACCTGTCAGCCGGCCTTGGCGATGCCCTCGGACGCGGCCTTGCGCAGCTCGACCTCGCGGCGCCGGCGGCGGGCGAGCACGACGCGGCGCTCGGCGGCGGTGAGCCCGCCCCACACCCCGTACGGCTCGGGCTGGAGCAGGGCGTGCTCGCGGCACGCGACCATGACCGGACAGCGGGCACAGACCCGCTTGGCGGCCTCCTCGCGGGAGAGCCGGGCGGCGGTGGGTTCCTTGGACGGGGCGAAGAAGAGGCCGGCCTCGTCCCGGCGGCACACCGCCTCCGTGTGCCAGGGGCCACCCTCGTCCTCCCGCGCGGGGACGCGCTGGGACGGCACGGCGGCGACCTGGAGGGGCTGATGCGGCGTGTGCAGCACGGTCTACTCCTGACGACGGCTTCGCGAGCGAGCGACGATGCACCAGCCCTACCCGCTGTGCGCGCGCCTATGCACTGCGTGCCGCCGAGTTCCGCAGCGCGGACACCGGGCGGCGAATTCCGGTCACCCCGGTGAACGGGGGGACCGGAGCCGCCCGTTCAGCCGTCGAGGCGCTTCTTGAACTTCTCCTGGACGCGGGCCTGGAGGTCGGTGATCCACTTGCCGCGCTTGGGCTTGGCCTCCACGTTCCCGAAGACCGAGTAGCCGTTGACGACGACGAGCGGGGCCTGCGGGTCGGCGCCCTCCAGGGTCACCACCTCGAAGTTGCCGAAGATGCCGGTGCCGCTGCCGCGCAGGCTGATGTTCTCCGGGACGCGGACCTCCACGTTGCCGAAGATCGAGGTGGCGTTGATGGTGGTGAGCCGCTGGGCGAAGATCGCCTCGGTCAGGTCGATCTCGATGTTGCCGAAGAGCGCGAAGGCGTTGGTCTTCCGGCCGACCCGCCAGCGGCCCTTGCGGGTGGTGCTGGAGAAGATCGCGACCAGGTTGTCCGCGGTGCCCTCGACGTCCTCCGGGCCGTAGAGCGGGGCGGGCGCGGGCGCGGTCGCGCCCTGGGCGGCCGGCAGGTCCCGTACCAGCGGCTCCAGTTCGCCGACGGTCTTGGCGCGGTAGACGGAGTCGATCCGCTCGCCGTGCTCCTCGGCGTCGATCCGGCCCTCGGCCAGGGCGTCCCTGAGGATGTCCGCGATCCGGTCCCGGTCGGCGTCCGAGGCCCGCAGCGACCCTTCGGGGTCCGCGTAGGCGGGCCGGGGCGCGGGGGCGGGCTCGGCGGGAGCGACCGGCTGCTGGGGCTGCTTTTCGAGGTCCACGTCCTCAGCCTAGCGAAACGCGATAGATCGCGACCAGGGGCGGTCGCCGTGTCCCGCCGCCGGGGACCGGCCGAGGGTGCGGAACGCGCCATCCCGGAGCGGTCCGGGCGGCTGGTGAGCCTTACCTCACAGGATCCGGCCCGCGCCCGCGTCTTACGCTGGAGGGAGCGCCGCCAATGGAGGCGGCGCCGCTGTCTGCCGAGTGAGGAATGGCCGCCGTCATGCCCGAGTTTGCGTACTCCGATCTGCTGCCCGTGGGAGAGGACACCACGCCCTACCGCCTGGTGACCGCCGAGGGCGTCTCCACCTTCGAGGCCGACGGCCGTACGTTCCTCAAGGTCGAGCCGGAGGCGCTGCGCGTGCTGGCCGCCGAGGCGATCAAGGACATCCAGCACTTCCTGCGCCCGGCCCACCTGGCCCAGCTGCGCCGGATCATCGACGACCCGGAGGCGTCGGGCAACGACAAGTTCGTCGCGCTCGACCTGCTGAAGAACGCGAACATCGCCGCGGCGGGCGTGCTGCCGATGTGCCAGGACACCGGCACGGCGATCGTCATGGGCAAGCGCGGCCAGAACGTCCTGACCTCGGGCCGTGACGAGGAGGCCCTGTCGAAGGGCGTCTACGACGCGTACACCCAGCTGAACCTGCGCTACTCGCAGATGGCCCCGGTGACCATGTGGGAGGAGAAGAACACCGGCTCGAACCTGCCGGCGCAGATCGAGCTGTACGCGACGGACGGCGGCGCGTACAAGTTCCTCTTCATGGCCAAGGGCGGCGGCTCGGCCAACAAGTCCTTCCTCTACCAGGAGACGAAGGCCGTCCTCAACGAAGCGAGCATGATGAAGTTCCTGGAGGAGAAGATCCGTTCGCTGGGCACCGCGGCCTGCCCGCCGTACCACCTGGCGATCGTGGTCGGCGGCACGAGCGCCGAGTTCGCGCTGAAGACCGCCAAGTACGCCTCCGCGCACTACCTGGACGAGCTGCCCACCGAGGGCTCGGCCGAGACCGGCCACGGCTTCCGGGACAAGGAGCTGGAGGAGAAGGTCTTCGAGCTGACGCAGAAGATCGGCATCGGCGCGCAGTTCGGCGGCAAGTACTTCTGCCACGACGTGCGCGTGGTGCGCCTCCCCCGGCACGGCGCCTCGCTGCCGGTGGCCATCGCCGTCTCCTGCTCGGCCGACCGCCAGGCGGTCGCGAAGATCACGGCCGAGGGCGTGTTCCTGGAGCAGCTGGAGACGGACCCGGCGCGCTTCCTGCCGGAGACGGAGGACGCGCACCTGGAGGAGTCGGGCGACGTCGTCCGGATCGACCTCAACCAGCCGATGGACGAGATCCTGGCCGAGCTCACCAAGTACCCGGTGAAGACCCGCCTCTCGCTGAACGGCCCGCTGGTCGTGGCGCGCGACATCGCGCACGCCAAGATCAAGGAGCGGCTGGACGCGGGCGAGGAGATGCCGGCGTACCTGAAGGACCACCCGGTGTACTACGCGGGCCCGGCGAAGACCCCCGAGGGGTACGCCTCCGGCTCCTTCGGCCCGACGACGGCCGGCCGGATGGACTCGTACGTGGAGCAGTTCCAGGCGGCGGGCGGCTCGAAGGTGATGCTGGCCAAGGGCAACCGGAGCAAGCAGGTCACGGACGCGTGCGGGGCGCACGGCGGCTTCTACCTCGGCTCGATCGGCGGCCCGGCGGCGCGGCTCGCGCAGGACTGCATCAAGAAGGTCGAGGTCGTCGAGTACGAGGAGCTCGGCATGGAGGCGGTCTGGAAGATCGAGGTCGAGGACTTCCCGGCGTTCATCGTGGTGGACGACAAGGGCAACGACTTCTTCCAGAACCCGGCGCCGGAGCCGACCTTCACTCACATCCCGGTGCGCGGCCCGGGTCTCGGCTGACCCGGATCCCCTTAAGCCGTAATCCGTAGTCCGTAGTCCGTAATCCGTAAGCCGTAGCCGTACGGCAGGGCTCTCGCGGCGCCCCTCGGTCCTCCGGGACCGGGGGGCGCCGTCGTGTCCGGGTGTCGGTCCGTGCTCGGAAAGTGGCTACCGGACGGTAGCCCTGGCGACACTTACTGGTCAGTATTGGCCGCGAGCATGTCAACCACTGAGCCGGTCGACCCCTCGGGAGCCCCCCATGCCCTCCAGCAGAGCCGCCAAGGCCACCGCCGCCGTCGCCCTGACCACCGCCCTCCTCGTCGGCGGCGGCGCGCCCGCCGCCTGGGCCGCCGACCCGGACGGCCACCTGACCTCCGCCGCCGCCCTCAAGCACGTCGACTACCGGACCTGGCTCCGGGACGTGTCCGCCGTGGTGGCCGAGGCGCGCCCGTACATCGAGGAGCGGGCCGCGGACGCCGGGCGGGAGAGGCAGGCGATCGTCCTCGACATCGACAACTCCTCGCTGGAGACGGACTTCCACCCCTTCTGGGAGCTGCCGACACCCGCGATCGCCGACGTCCGCGCGCTCGTCCTGGACGCGCACGCGCGCGGGGTGGCCGTCTTCTTCGTGACCGCCCGCCCCGGCATCATCGAGCCGCTCACCGACTGGAACCTGAAGCGGGCCGGCTACCCGGTCGACGGGCTGTACGTGCGCTCGCTGCCCGACCTGTTCGGCGAGGTCAGCGCGTACAAGACGGCGAAGCGCGCGGAGATCGAGGCCAAGGGCTACACGATCATCGCGAACATCGGGAACAACACCGGCGACCTGGTCGGCGGCCACGCAGAACGCACCTTCAAGCTCCCGGACTACGGCGGCAAGCTGTCGTAGGGCCGGGACCCCGGGTCCGCCCGTCCCGGCGGACGCGCGAGGGCCCGGCCACCCCCCTCGGTGGCCGGGCCCTCTCGTGCGTACGCGCAGGTCAGACGAAGCGCTGGTTGGCGGTGCCGGCGCAGTTCTGGAGCCGGATCGCCTCCCGTGCCGCGCCCTGGGTCAGGCACAGTCCGGTCGCCGCGGCCGGGCGCAGGGTGTCGCCGTCGCGGACGAACTTCTGGTTGGCGCCGCCGTGGCAGTTCCAGATGATGAGGGCGGCGCCGGCCTTGTAGTTCGCGCCGGACACGTCCAGGCAGCGGTCCTGGGTGAGCCCGGTGTGGACGGTGCCGCGGGCGGAGTCGTACCACCAGTTCTGGTTCCGGCCGCCGTGGCAGTCCCAGCCGAGGACGGCGGTGCCGTTCGCGGACTCGGAGGCGTTGACGTCCAGGCAGTTGCCGGTGGCGCCGTTCTTCAGCGGCTTGTACGCGTCGTCCCAGGCGAGCGGGAAGAGCGTCGGGGTGCCGCTGGAGCCGACGTCCGCGCAGCTCGCCTCGCGCAGGCCGGAGCCGTAGATCTGGGTGAGGCAGGACGCGAAGGCGCCGTGGCCCCGGTAGTTGGGGTGGAAGGACTGGCGGACGGAGTTCTCGTCCGGGGTGCCGGGCTTGGAGAGGTCGATGTACAGGCCCCGGGCCCAGGTGTCCTCCATGCAGACCTCGTGGCCGTGGAAGAGCCGCGAGTTGTCGAGGTAGACCGCGCCGGTGTCGGCCGCCGCCTGGCGCATCCCGCGCTCGAAGGCCGGGACGGCGGTGTTGCGGCCCCACTTGGTGTCGGAGTCGTAGCCGAGGCCGCCGCAGGCGAGCTTGCCGGGGAAGTTCGGGTTGTCGCCGAAGTCCGGGCCGATGGGGCTCGGGTAGCCCATCAGGACCAGCTTGTAGTCGGCGTCGGCGTACCCGGCGTCGCGCATGACGGTCCGCAGGTCGCGGACGGTCTGCTCGACCTTGGGGACGAGGCCGTCGACGCGCGCCTGCCAGCCGGGCGCGTACTTGGGCTCGCAGGCGCCCTGGAGGAGCAGGTAGCGCTGGACGCAGTCGGTCATGACGGGGCCGAACTGGAGGTCGTCGTTGGCGCCGGCGACCAGCAGCACCATCTTGAGGCGCGTGTTGCGCGCCTTGACGGCCAGGTTGTCGCTCTGGACGAGCTCGTCGGCGTACTGCTTCGAGCCGCCGATGCGGATGTTGCCGGTGTACGCGCCGGAGCAGGCCACGTTGAACGTGAGGTCCGCGGGGATCCCGGTGCGGTGGATGGCGGCGTCGGGCGAGCGGTGGCACCAGTTGGTCGGGCCGTTGGTCGGGGACTCGTAGCTGCCGACGCCCTCGCCGGAGATCTCGCTGTCGCCGAGCGAGATGAGACCGGTCTTGCGCTGGGCGAGCGGACGCTCCTCGGGGCTGCCGTAGATCTTGGTGGCCTCGGCGGCGCGGACCGCCTCCAGCTCCGGCGGGAGCGGTACGGAGGTGGTCTGGGCCGTTCCGGTCGTTCCGCTCGTGTCGGCCGCGCCGGCGGGGGCGGCGGCCGTCATGCTGCCGAGGGCCGCCGCCGCCGCGGCGACGACCGCGACCGGCCAGCGGAGTCTGTACCTGGTGCGCCTCATTGCGCCTCCTGGAAGTGGGGTTACCCACGGTTTTTACTGGCCGGTACGCGACTTGGGAATACGTCGAACAAGACAAGTGCTCATGTTTTTACGGGGAGTTCTGGCGGCCACCCCCCGACCAGCGCACCAGGAGGAAGACGAACATGAACGACGAAGCCGGCTACCGGACCGAGCACGACTCCATGGGCGAGGTCCGCGTCCCCGCCCACGCCAAGTGGCGCGCCCAGACCCAGCGCGCGGTGGAGAACTTCCCGGTCAGCGGCCAGCGTCTGGAGCACGCCCACATCGCCGCCCTGGCCCGGATCAAGGCCGCCGCCGCCAAGGTCAACGCGGAGCTCGGGGTGCTCGACGAGGAGCGCGCGGCGGCGATCCGCTCGGCGGCGGAGGAGGTCGTCGAGGGGCGCTGGGACGAGCACTTCCCGGTCGACGTCTTCCAGACCGGCTCCGGCACCTCGTCCAACATGAACGCCAACGAGGTGATCGCCACGCTCGCCGGCGAGCGGCTCCCCGAGGGCCTCGCGGTGCACCCCAACGACCACGTCAACGCCTCGCAGTCCTCCAACGACGTGTTCCCGTCCTCGATCCACATCGCCGCGACCGCCGCGGTCACCCACGACCTCATTCCCGCCCTCGCCCATCTGGCGGAGTCCCTGGAGCGGAAATCGGCCGAATTCGCGGAGGTCGTGAAGTCCGGCCGCACCCACCTCATGGACGCCACCCCGGTGACCCTCGGGCAGGAGTTCGGCGGCTACGCGGCCCAGGTGCGGTACGGCGTCGAACGGCTGCGCGCCGCGCTGCCCCGGCTCGCCGAACTCCCGCTCGGCGGCACCGCCGTGGGCACCGGCATCAACACCCCGCCCGGCTTCTCCACCGCCGTCATCGCCGAGGTCGCCCGCGCCACCGGACTGCCCCTGACCGAGGCCCGCGACCACTTCGAGGCGCAGGGCGCCCGGGACGGGCTGGTGGAGACGTCCGGGCAGCTCAGGACCATCGCGATCTCCCTCACGAAGATCGCCAACGACCTGCGCTGGATGTCCTCGGGGCCGCGCACCGGCCTCGCCGAGATCAACCTGCCGGACCTCCAGCCGGGCTCCTCGATCATGCCGGGCAAGGTCAACCCGGTGATCCCCGAGGCCGTCCTCATGGTCGCCGCCCAGGTGACCGGAAACGACACCGCGGTGGCGGTCGCGGGCGCCGCCGGGAACTTCGAGCTCAACGTCATGCTCCCGGTGATCGCCAAGAACCTCCTGGAGTCGGTCCGGCTGCTCGCCAACGCCTCCCGGCTGCTCGCCGACCGCACGGTCGACGGGATCACCGCCAACGTGGAGCGGGCCCGCGAGTACGCCGAGTCCTCGCCGTCCGTGGTGACCCCGCTGAACAAGTACATCGGCTACGAGGAGGCCGCCAAGGTGGCCAAGAAGGCGCTGGCAGAACGCCGGACGATCCGCCAGGTGGTGCTGGACTCGGGGTACGTGGAGCGCGGCGACCTCACCCTGGAACAGCTCGACGAGGCCCTCGACGTGCTGCGCATGACCCGCCCCTGAGCCGCCCCCGGGAGCCGCCCCCGGCGGGCCCCGACCGGCTCCCGACCCGCCCCCGGGCCCGCCGCGCGCCGGGTCCGGGCCCCGCCATGACCCGTTCTCGCCTACCGGCGGGCCGTCCGTGACCTTCGCCGCAGCGGCGCCGGGGGCGCGCCCCTAAGATCTGCGCATGACAGGATCCGGCCGCCCCCAGCACTGGGCGCCGGGGGATCACATCCTCTGGCGCTACCGCGACAACGCCACCGGCGACGTGCACATCTGCCGGCCGGTCACCGTCGTGCGCGACACCCCCGAGCTGCTCGCGGTCTGGATGGCGCCCGGCACCGAATGCGTCAAACCGGTCATGACCGACGGCACCCCGGTCCACGAGGAGCCGCTGGCCACCCGCTACACCGCGCCGCGCACCACCACCCGGGCGCACTGGTTCGGCACCGGCGTCCTGAAGCTCGCCGCGCCCGCCGACCCCTGGTCCGTCTGGCTGTTCTGGGAGCGCGGCTGGCGCTTCCGCAGCTGGTACGTCAACCTGGAGGAGCCCAGGACCCGTTGGTCCGGCGGCATCGACTCCGAGGACCACTTCCTCGACATCTCCGTCTACCCGGACCGCAGCTGGATGTGGCGGGACGAGGACGAGTTCGCGCAGGCCCGGCGGGCCGGCCTGATGGACGCCGCCGGGGCCGCCCGGGTCAGGGCGGCGGGCCGGGCGGCCGTGGAGCTGATCGGCGCCTGGGGGTCGCCGTTCTCCGACGGCTGGGAGAACTGGCGGCCGGACCCCGCCTGGCCGGTGCCCGCGCTCCCGGCCGACTGGGATCGCACCCCGGCGCACACCGTGCCATGAGACCCTTGATGCGCCCCCCGGGTGCAACCGTAGGATCGTCCTCCGCACGTTCTCGATCACCGCACGACGATCGACGGACGACGATCACCGGACACCGCGTCACACACTGAGCACGGCACAGGATCTGACCGTAAGTCATCCATGAGGGAGAGAGCAGTGGCGGACGTGTGCTCGGCTGGTCCCGCTGCTCGCGGCGTCTTCACATCCGCCGCCCGGCGGGGGTTTAGCCCCGGCGGGAGCGCGGCATCGGCGAGAAGAGCGAGTGCATCGCACCACCGGCACGGACGGACGGAACCCCAGGCGTGACGGAGCATCCCACCTCCCACGAAGGGCGCCAGCCGCTGGCTGCCCAGCCACAGGAGCGCACCCGCCCCCGTCAGGAGGCCGCGGCGGCCGTCGCCGTGCCCGCGCCCGCCCCCGGCAGCGGCGGCGGGAACGGCACGGGACCGGACGCCGCGGCCGCCCGGCGCGAGGGCGACCGGCTGCGGTTCGTGGGCGCCGCGACCCGGCGGATCGCCCGCGGCCTCGACCTGGACGAGATCGTGCTCGGCCTGTGCCGGGCCACCGTGCCGACCTTCTCGGACGCGATCCTGGTCTACCTGCGCGACCCGCTCCCGGTGGGCGACGAGCGCCCCGCGGAGCCCTTCGTGCTGCGGCTGCGCCGCACCGACCGGCTGCGGTTAACGGACCTGGAGGGCGAGGAGCTGGTCCTCGTCCCCGACCCGGACCCGACCCCCGCCGCCGAGCTGTGCGAGGTCCACTCGGGCAGCGCGCTGGCCGAGGTGCTGCGCGGGGTGCGGCCCGTCGCCGGCGACTCCGCGGCCGCCCGCGCGGCGCTCCCCGAGCTGCTCGGCCCGGACCACCCGGTGCCCGGCGGGCAGCGGGCCATACTCGCGCCGCTGCGCGGCCGGCGCCGGGTGATCGGCGCGGCCGTGTTCCTGCGCGGCCCCGAGCGGGCCGGCTTCGAGCCGAACGACCTGCTCGTGGCGGCCCAGCTGGCGACCCACACGGCGCTCGGCATCGACAAGGCCGTGCTGTACGGGCGCGAGGCGTACATCGCGGACGAGCTCCAGCGCACCATGCTGCCGGACTCGCTGCCGCAGCCGACGGGTGTCCGGCTGGCCTCGCGCTATCTGCCGGCGGCCGAGACGGCCCGGGTCGGCGGCGACTGGTACGACGCGATCCCGCTGCCCGGCAGCCGGGTGGCGCTGGTCGTCGGCGACGTCATGGGCCACTCCATGACCTCGGCGGCGATCATGGGCCAGCTGCGCACGACCGCGCAGACCCTGGCCGGGCTCGACCTGCCGCCGCAGGAGGTGCTGCACCACCTGGACGAGCAGGCCCAGCGGCTCGGCGAGAACCGCATGGCCACCTGCATGTACGCGGTCTACGACCCGGTCTCGCACCGGATCACGGTCGCCAACGCGGGCCACCCGCCGCCCATACTGCTGCACCTGGGCGGCCGGGCCGAGGTGCTGCGGGTGCCGCCGGGCGCCCCGATCGGCGTCGGCGGCGTGGACTTCGAGGCGGTGGAGCTGGACGCCCCGGCCGGGGCCACGCTGCTGCTGTACACCGACGGCCTGGTGGAGTCCCGGCTGCGGGACGTGTCGACGGGCATCGAGCAGCTGCGCGAGCGCCTCGCGGCGACCGCCCAGCTGACCGGCCCGGACCACTCGCCGCCGCTGGAGGCGCTCTGCGACGACGTCCTGGACATGCTGGGCCCCGGCGACCGGGACGACGACATCGCGCTGCTCGCGGCCCGCTTCGACGGGATCGCGCCGAGCGACGTGGCGTACTGGTTCCTGGAACCGGAGGACGCCGCCCCGGGCCGGGCCCGGCGGCTCGCCCGGCGGGCCCTGGAGCGCTGGGGCCTGGAGGAGCTCTCCGACTCGGTGGAGCTGCTGATCAGCGAGGTGGTGACCAACGCCGTGCGGTACGCGGAGCGGCCGGTGACGCTGCGGCTGCTCCGTACCGACGTGCTGCGCTGCGAGGTCGGCGACGACTCCCCGCAGCTCCCCCGGCAGCGCCGGGCCCGGGACACCGACGAGGGCGGGCGCGGCCTGTTCCTGGTGAACCGGCTGGCCCGGCGGTGGGGCGCGACGCGCCTGTCGGGCGGCAAGGTGGTCTGGTTCGAGCTGGCCACCCGCTGACCGTCCCGGCGGCGGACGTACGAGAACGGCGACGGCCGGGCCCCTGTGCGGGGGGCCCGGCCGTCGCCGTGTCTCACTGTCCCTGTGCCTGTCCCTGGCCCTGGCGTCTGCCGTCGAGGGCGCCGTCGTTGCCGTCCGGCGGCGGCTCCGTCGTCGGTCCGGTCGTGCCCCCGGTCGGGGTCGGCTCCGGCGGCGTCGTGGCCGTCGACGTCGGCGGCCGGGTCGGCGTGGTGGCCGTCGAGGTCGGCGGCTGGGTCGGCGTGGTGGCCTCGTCGCTCGGCGTCGTGGTCGGCGTCGGCGAGCCGCTGGAGGTCCCGGTCGGCGTCGGCAGGCCGGTGTCGCCGCCGGAGGTGCCGTCGGTCTTCAGGTCG
>NZ_JBEZHM010000098.1:0-18154 GCF_040650575.1 Streptomyces sp. NPDC048659
GTCACCCGCGCCCACGCCTCCTCCACCATCTACCTGGAGGTCGCCGCCGGAGTCGTCACCTTCATCCTCCTCGGCCGCTACCTGGAGGCCGGCCCAGCCGGGCCAGAGAATTCGCGGAGCGAATTCAAATTCGCGGCCATTCGGAACGCGCTTCGCGCATTCCTGGACGGGTTTCCGGCACGTTTATGGCCGCGCCGGAAATTCGAATCTGAATTCTTCGCGCTTCGCGCTCAGAGCCGTTTAGATGTCGAATGGGAGGGGTTCCCAGGCTTCTTTTTGACGCCGCCGAATTCGGCATTTCAGGCACGGCTCCGGCCAACTCGAATAATCTTCTCCGAATTCCTCTCCGCACTCCGGGCATTTTCCGCAGTACGGATCTCCGCAGTTTTCACCGCAGTTTTCGCACGCATTCTCTTCCTGCATTCCAGCCGCCTTTCCGTGAGAAATTTGGAATTGCCGAGAAAGGTACCAGGAAGGGTCCAGACATGCAAATAGGCCCCCTCCGAGGAGGGGGCCTATCGCCGATTGAGTGGTGTTTCCCCTGGTCAGGGGGCTACGTTCTCCTTCGGCTGGTAGTACGCCTGAATCTGGGCGACCGTGTACAGCTCCTTTCCGTTCTTCTCGATGCCGCGCGGGAAGTCGGTGCGGCGCTGCTTGTGCTTGCGCATGGTGCCGTCGGCCGGCACCGCCGGGTCGTCCTCCAGGCGGCGGGCGATCTCGGAGAGCGGGAGCAGCTCCGGGGGCGCCGTGGGGTCGGCCTGGGGGGCCTCGTGGGCCCCCTCGCCGCCCTGGCCGGGGATCAGTCGGAGCCTGTCACGCGGGGCTGTCACGCCGGGTGTCACGCTGGGGGTGAGCGTGACACCGCGACCTGCGGTTTCTTCGCTCAGACCCCCCTCAGAACCCCCGGTGGGGCCGTTGGCGGCAGTGTCGCGTGACAGGGGCTCTGCGCGGCCCTGGAGGAGCTTGGGGACGCCCTGCGGGGAGACTGCCGGCGGGGCGACGTAGAGGCCGCGGTCGCTGTAGCCGAAGCGCTCGCGCAGGTCCCGGTAGTACTGGTTGTAGAGCTTGATGGCCTCGGTCTCGGTGGCGGGGCGCTTTTCCCCTTCTTCGCCCGTGGGGATGAAAAGGTAGGGGGTCTGGTAGGTGATGGGGCTTCCCTCGCTGACCATGGCCATGCGCCCGGCCTTTTCGACGTTCGGCGGCATTACCGACTTGCTCATGCCGGTAATTCGCTCCCACTGCCTCACGTCGTAATTGCCGAGAACCTTGAGGCGGAAAAGGGGCTGGAGGGACGTGCCGCCGAACTGGTTGTCCTTGAAGTCCTGGAATACCGCGATCAGGTGGACGTTGGCCGCGCGCCCGAATCGGAGCATGTACGCAACGACGTCTTCCCAGATCGGGTCGGCGGCTGCTTCCTTCTCTTCTCCGGTCTTGATACGAATGCGGTTCCAGACGGCGCGAAGAAGTCCGCTCAGTTCGTTGCACTCTTCGAGAAAGACGTACAGTGGCGGGAATTCCGTCGCGGTTCCCTGCTCGATTTCGAAGAATCGGGCGGCGGTGACGTCGGCTGCCCATTCCAGGCCCCGGCGCATGTCGATTGCGTTATTCGGGTCCTTGTAGAGGTGGACGCCGGGGATTCCCTCCAGGGGCTTGAGGCTGATGAGCTTCGGGTCGATTCCGACGATGGTGCCCTTCTTCATGAGCATCTGGACGGCGAGCCACTGAAGGGTGGTGGACTTGCCGCCGCCGGAGCCGACCGAGTAGGCCCAGTGCGACAGTTCGCCGCTCATCTTCCGCTTGACGAGTTCGTTGTTCTCGTCCACGCCGAGGAGGAATTCCTCCGGGGCGAGGTTGGCCAGGGCCTCCTGGATGCGCGGGTCGGACAGGTCGACGGCGTCGGGCGGGGTGGGCTCGGGCTTGGGCGGGGCCGGCGGCGGCTTGTGGGTGTAGACGGCGGTGGCGTGCTCTCCGGTGAAGGAGAAGCGGGCGACCCACTCCCCCGGCACACGGGAGTTGATGAGGGTGCCGAGGTTCTGGCGGTCCAGCTCAGAGCCGCGGAACGTCCAGGGCAGGCGGATGACGATCCGGGCGCCGTCGGCGGCCAGGCGCTCGGGCAGGCTCAGCCAGTTCTCCCAGGGCTCGTCCTCGGGCAGACCGAGGTCGGCGCGCAGGATCGTCCAGATCTTCGGGCCGTAGACGGCGTCGTCGCCGGGCGGCTTGGGCTTGAAGCGGGTGGCGGCGGCGACGGCGGCGACGAGCGCGAGGACCAGGAGGACGAGGGTGGTGGTGCGCCAGGCCGGGACGAGGAGGCCGAGGAAGGCGGCGGTGGCGGCGAGGCGGGCCGCTCCTCGGGCGGCGTACGGCCAGCAGTGCCAGGAGGTGGCGGCGCGGGCGAGGGTGACGACCACAGGGGCGACGGCGCCGTAGACGGCCTTCACGACGCGGGCGACGGCCTTGTACCAGCCGTGGACTCGGCGGGCGGCCCGTACGGCCCACAGGACGGCGCGCAGGGCCCTGTCGAGCGCGCGGGAGCCCTTGCCCTTGTAGGAGCCGATCCAGCCCGCCGCCTTGCGGGCCCAGGGTCGGGGCTGGCCCTTCTTGGTCAGGGAGACCTTGGGCGGGGCGACGGCGATCGAGGCCATGGAGATGGTCTCGGCGGGCTTGGCCGGGCGGTCGGTGCGGGTGCCGGCCTTCCAGAAGGTGGCGGTGCTCTTCGGCTCGCCGCGGGTCTCGTAGCCGCCGTAGAAGCGGATGACGGCCCAGGGGGCCATGACGATGCTGACCAGGGTGGACCAGAGGCCCTTGAGGGCCTTCCAGAGGCTCTTGTCGGCCTTCTGTCCGGCCTCGGCGGTCATGTCGCCCTTGATGCCGTGCTGCTTGGCCAGGATGGCGCCGACGATGACCAGGCCGACGAGGGTGAGGTTCCCGCCGGGGAGGTTCTCGGAGAGCCAGCGCAGGATGCCCGTGATGACGTCGGAGGTGCCGGAGTCGGGCGGCGCCGGCGCCTGGGTGTCGGCCGCGGCTGCGGCGGTCATGCTGTGCATCGAGGTCGGTCCCCTTCTGGGTGGTGCGGCCCGCCGCCCGGCAGGTGGTCTCTGGCAGGAGTGGCCTGCCGGGCGGGAGCCTGGGTCACTGAGTACAGGTGCGAAATCCGGCGACGGTGTGACACTCCGCCGGAACTTTCTTGCTGGTCAGAAGGGCGGGAGCGGCCCGCCGCGCTCGGCGTCGTCGTCCTCCTGGTCCTCGTCGGCGTTAACGGCGGCCTCGGCGGCCTGGGCGTTGGCGGCGAGCTGGGCGTAGACGCGGGCCATCTCGATGTGGAGGCCGGCGCGGGCGATGGTCCCGGCGGGGTCGCCCGAGTTGGTGGAGGCGTCCGTGAGGCTCCGGGCGTGGTGGAGGCGGTCGATCGCGGAGGCGGTCAGGTCGGCGGCGGTGGGCAGCTCGGGCACGGCGGGGTCCTTTCGGGTGTCGGTCACGCAAGGAGCGGCCGGGCCGGATGTGTGACATCCGGCCCGGGGGCGGTTTAGAGGTAGGGGCCGGAGACCTTGGCGTCGGTCTCCGCCTCGGCGGCGGGGGCGGCCTTGGCCTCGCGCCAGTAGCGGGTGACGGTCTGCTGGAAGGTCTTGTCGTCGGCGTCGCGGCCGTGGCGGGTGGCGATGGCGGCGAGGACGTGCTGGACGTCCTTGACGCCGTCCTCGGCCATGCGGCGGACGTCGGCGGCGATCGACGGCTTCTTGGGCTTCTCGGTCTGGACGAGCGCGAGCGACGGGCGGACGTTCTCGGTCTCTTCGTGCTGGTCAGAGCCGGTGCTCTGCGGATATCCGCCCTCGTCCTCGCGGAGAGTGGCGCCGTGGGCTCGCGGCGTCGTGGCGTCACCAGTGGACGTGGGGAGGATGGCCGGGGCCTCGGTGGCGGACGCGGCGAGGAGGGCGGGGCGGGCGGCGGACAGGCCGGGGGTGAACATCCGCTCCAGGGCGACGTCGGCGGAGGCGGAGAGTCGGGTGCGCTGGACGTTCAGGAGGTCGGCGCCGAGGGCGGTGTCGCCCTCGCCGACCATCCGGGCGAGGCGCCAGGACTTGCGGACGGACGCCTTGCGGGCCCGCTTCGACGGGTGGGCGGTGGCGCGGGCCTGGTGGTAGGCGAGGTCGCGGATGACGGCGGCGGCGCGGGTCTCCGCCTCGACGTCACGGCCGTCCTGGTGGATGACGACGATCCGGGCGAGGTAGGCGATGGCCTCGGCGGCGGCCGTGATCGCCATCGGGGTCAGCGCGTAGACGATGGTCTGGCCGAGGCCGTGGGCGGCGGTGGCGCCCATGACGGCGGCGGCGGCGGGCAGGGCCCAGAGGCCGGCGCGGACGATCCGCGGGGCCGGGCGGGAGAACAGCGTGGTGACGAGGAGGACGAGCGCCATGACGGCGGTGGCGCCTTCACCGGCGGCGAGGGCGCCGAGGGCGGTCTCACCGCCGTACTTCACCGAGAGGTTGTTGTAGGTGCCGATGCCGCCGAGGACGCCGATGGCGACCATCGGGACGATGGTGGCGATCAGGAGGGTCTTCTGGAGCTTGCTGATCGGGTTCTTCACCGAAGGTGCCTTTCAGAGGTCTGGGGTGGCGTCACGACGTCGCGGCGTCGTGACGCCATGAGTGGGGGAGGGTCAGCGGTTCGGGACCGGGTGCTTGCGGCCGGTGCGGCGGATCTCGTGGGCGTGGACGAGGACCGGGGCGACGGTCCAGCCGAGCTGGTCGACGGTCCAGCGGCCTCCGGTGAGGGGGCCGGGCTCGACCTCGTCCAGGACCCGTCCGGTCCGGCCGACCGCGCGGGGGTTGTCGGCGCACGCGACGACCAGGACCTCGTCGCCGCCCTCGAACGCCGCCATCACTTGCCGCCGTTCTTGCCGAGGCCGCCGAAGAGGCCGGCCTTCTGGGGCTTGGCGGGCTTGGGCGTCTCGCGCAGGGCCTTGATCCCGGCGGCGACGCCGATCACGCCGACCCCGATGCCGATCCCGCCGTAGGCGACGGCCTGGCCCATGGCGGCGACCGCGGGGGCGGCGACGACCAGGAGCACGGTGGCGGGGGTGCAGAGGATGACCAGGCCGACGGCGGCGATCAGGCCGTTGCGGAGCCAGGACGGGATGGGCTGGGTGGGCATCTGGACGATGACCGGGGGCTGGCCCTGCTGGACCGGGATGTAGACCGGCTGACCCTGCGGGGTGTACGCGACGGTCATGCCGGGCGGGATGACGGCGGGCAGCGGGGTCGGGGTGTAGGGCTCGATGGGCTGGGAGTTCACGGTCGGTCCTCTCAGGCCGCGAGGGCGGCGGTGTCGGCGCAGTCCGGGCAGGTGCCGAGCGACGTCGGGATGACGTAGCCGCGGTCGACGCGGCAGGCGGGGCAGGTGCGGCGGGCGCGCATCATGGCGTCGTGGGCTCGCCAGCGGCCGGGGGTCATGGCTCGGACCGGGGCGGCGAGGGCGATGAGGTAGAGGTAGGCGGCGCGGACGGGGCGGGTGCGGGTGCCGGGGGTGCGGCGGCCGTGCCAGAGGATCTGGGCGGCGACCGGCTGGCCGGCGGGGCGGAGCCCGAGTTCGCGGAGCTGGCGGCGGGTGGCCAGGCCCTCAGGGGCCAGGCGCCGGGGGTAGGTGGGGAGCCCGTAGGTCTCGCCGGTCGGGTCGTAGAACTTGGTGGTCACTGGGCACCTCCCTTGGCTGGTCTGGCGGATGTGGTGGTGTCGTGGGCTCATGGCGTCACGACACCACCAGGAGCGGACAGGTCAGGATTCGTCGGGGTAGACGGCGATCCATCCGGCCCAGTCGGCGATCCGGTCGGCCAGCTCCAGGGCCGCGTCCTGGGCGGAGCGGCGGCCGGGGCCGGGGGAGACCCACCAGAGGCCGGCGCCGAGGGCGGCGGCGATGGCGACGGGAAGGGCGGAGAGGATCGCGGCGGCGGAGGTGAGGCCGAGGCCGAGGAGGGACTGGGCGGTCGGCAGCGCCACCAGGAGCACGGTGGTGAAGACGATCAGGGCCTCGGTGCGGACGAGGGCCCAGACGGCGGGCCAGGCGAGGATCGTTCGCATCTCAGAACCACCCCTTCGACTTCCGCTCGGCGCGGGCGGCGACCTTGGCGGCGATCTCGTCGTTCTTGGCCTGCTGCGCGGCGGCCAGCTCGGCCTTGGCGACGGCCTCGGCGTCGGCCCAGATCCGCTCGATCGCCCGGTCCGCCATCGGCGCGTTGCGGCGGCGGATGCCCTGGCCGATCGAGACGGTCGCGGCGGCGAAGTACTTGGCCTGGTCCCCGGCGGACAGGGCCGAAGAGTCCTTGCGCTGGATCCGGGCGAGGCGGGCGGCGGCGGTGGCGATGGCCTGGTCGATCTTCCTGCTCATCGGGCGTTCTCCTCGGTGGTCTCGCGCTTGGGGTAGGTGTGGCCGGCGGGCGGGTAGATCTCGGCCTCGACGTCGGTCAGCAGGCCCTCCATGACGACGGCCTCGAAGTCCGCGGCCCAGTCGTCCTCGTCGAACGCGTCCCAGTCGGGGACGGGCCCGAGGTCGAACGCGATGTCGGCGGCGTCCAGGAGGCGGCGGGTGCGGGCCTCGTCGTCGGTACGGGTCTCGCGGCGGGGGGTGAACCAGGACCTCACCGGGCACCCCCGGCGGCGGCGGCCTGCTGGGCGCGGATGGCCTCGGCGGCGGCGCGGGCGGCCTCCGCGTCGGCGGCGGCACGCGCGGCCTCGGCGAGGGCGTGGGCGGTGGCGGTCTCGACGGCGGGGTCGTAGGCGCTCATGCCGCCACCGCCGGGGCGCCGACGGAGCTGCCGGTCTTCTTGTAGTGGAGGTCCGCGGCGGCGTTGGCCGCGCGGCAGCGGCGGCAGATCGCGTCGCCCCGGCTCTTGTGGGCCCGGTAGCCGCGGGTCGTCCCGCACACGACGGGCTCGGACCGGGTGGTCTTGGTCTCGTCGGGGAACAGGGTCTTGAGCTTGCGGGCGTCCACGCCGACCAGGGCGGCGACGAGGGTGTAGCCGATCCCCGCCTCGAGGAGGAGGGACGCCGCGTAGCGGGCCTCGTCCTGGGTGAGGCGGGCGCCGTCGCGGTGACCGGTCATGGCCCGCTCGACGGCGATGAGGTCGATAACGGCCAGGCCCTCGGGGCCGGCCATGAAGACCGTGGTCGCCGCCATGCGCGGCACCCGGATGTGCTCGATACGATCCATGGAGGATCGCTCCCTTCTGGGCAAATCAGACAGGGTTCGGTCTAGGCCCCAGTCCGGAGGTGAGATGCCGGACTGGGGCTGCGCTCTGATAGTGCTAGAACACTCAGGGTGTGTCAACAACTAGAACCCTTGCGGGTCGACAGGTAGCATGTGCCACGTAGTGATCTAGAACCCTGACCAGAGAGGGAAGACCATGTCTCCCCGTATCGAGCGCACGCCTCCTTACATGCAGGTGGTGCAGCACTTCCGGAAGCGGATCGTGGAAGGAGAGCTCAAGGACGGGGACCGCCTGCCGTCCGTCCGACAGATCGCGGAGGAATGGAACCTGGCGCACGCCACGGCCTCTAAGGTCCTCGCCACCCTTCGGGGCGACGGGCTCGCCGAGTCCCAGCAGGGAGTCGGCACGGTCGTGCGAGCCC
The DNA here is from genome assembly GCF_040650575.1 of Streptomyces sp. NPDC048659. Taxonomy (NCBI): domain Bacteria; kingdom Bacillati; phylum Actinomycetota; class Actinomycetes; order Kitasatosporales; family Streptomycetaceae; genus Streptomyces; species Streptomyces sp. NPDC048659. Next base: position 7,620 of record NZ_JBEZHM010000098.1, read on the forward strand.
GGGTGCACCGAAGCGCGGCCGACCGTGCCCTTCGGATGCTCTCCACCGGCAAGATCTACGCGCCGAACGAGTACGCGGTCATCACTGCGGCCGGCCTCGCGGTGGCGCCCTCGCACATCGCGGAGGCTCTGGGGATCGAGAAGGGTGCCCAGGCCGTACGCCGTCAGCGAGTCACCCACGACGAGACGGGGCCTGTCTCCGCCTCGACGTCTTGGTTCGCCGCCGAGCTGGCCGAGCTGGCGCCGGCGCTTCTGTCGACCGACCGGATCCAGGGCGGCACCCCGTCCGTCATCGAGGCCGCCACGGGGCGGCGCACTCAGATCGTTGACGAGCGGAAGACCGTGGCAACTGCGACTCCCGAACAGGCCGAGGCCCTCGCGATAGAGCCCGGCTCGCCCGTTCTCCTCGGGCGGAACGTCTACCGGGATGCCGACGGCGAACCGATCGAGGTCGGCGAGTCCATCTCTGGGCCGGGTCGTTGGTTCTTCAGCCGGTACGAGGTCAGCTAACGCCGGACCCTGCGTGTCCGCTTACGGGCGTAAGCTGCACGGAACAACTGAACAAGATCCATAAACGCAAAAATGCCGCACGCCCCAAACCCGGGGTCTCGGTCAGGGGTCGAAGCCTGAACGAGGTCGAAGTCCCGGAGGGAGGGGCGCGCGGCGACCAAAGCAAGGTCTGCTGCCGAGTGTAGAGCAGGGGTGGGGAGATTTCTCCCCCACCCTGCTGACGTCGTGACGTCACATTCGCGCGGTGGGCCGCAGAAGGGAACCTGCGTGACCACCACGGAAATCCCCGCTCAGACGCCGCAGCAGACGCGGCGGGCGGGGACTGTACGACCCCTGGAGCGGGACGGCGTCCCCCCGGGATGCCGTCCCATCCCCGGGATGAAGAAGGGCTGGTACTACCAGGAGAACCGGCGGGCGATCCTCTGGCAGGCCGCCGCCGAGGAGCCCCCGGTCCTGATCGGGTACGTGCCCGAGATCACCGCGACGATCGCCCACGTCACCGATGACGGCGAGTACATCCGGACCGAGTACCTCGCGCGCGGCCGGCGCCAGAAGAACCCGCGGATCCTCACCGAGGACGAGCTGGACCGGGGCACGTGGGCCGCGAAGTGCGGCGCACGCCGCCCGACCGGCAACGACGAGAAGCACGCGTTCGCCAAGGTCATGCGCGAGCAGGGCGACAAGGCTCCCGAGGTCCCGGCCCGGACGTACTACAACGAGGCCGGTGACCTCGTCTTCCCCGAGGCCGAGGCGCAGACCCTCGGCTACCGCGTCCTGCGCGGCGAGGAGGAGGCCGCCCGCGAGGCGTGGGAGGAGATCGGCGCCTGGGCCCTGTCCTGCGGGAAGTCGGCCCTCGTCATCGGCGCGATGTTCGCCGGTCCGGTCCTCGACTCCCTCGACGTCCTCGGCCACATGGGCAACTGCTACGGGCCCGGCCAGCAGGGCAAGAGCACGATCGCGACCGTGGCGTGCGGCGCGTTCGGCGACATCAAGCCCCGCCGCCAGCAGATCCTCATCACCTGGAACAGCTCGAAGCAGGGCATCACCCAGACCCTCCGCCAGCGCGGCTTCCTCCCGATCGGCCTGGACGAGCACAGTTCCTCCGGCCGGCGGATCCAGGAGTCCTCGCGCGAGATCTCCCAGATGGTCGCCGGTGCCGTACGCGCCATGGGCACCGCCGACGGCAGCCCGCGCGAGTCGGACGGGTTCTGGCACTCCTTCGCGCTGTCCACCAGCAACGAGCCGTTGAAGCACGAGGGCCAGACCGAAGACCTCGCGACCCGCCTCCAGGAGTTCCAGGCCCCCTTCTTCCCCAACGTGATGCTGCTGGCCGACGGATCGCCCGCACCCGAGGGCCACGCCGGAGCCGAGCACGTCTCCAAGCGGCTCAAGCGGCTGGCGAAGAACTTCGGCGGCTGGCCCCTGGAGTGGGCGATCCGCCGGGGGATGTACCGCGCGGAGAACCTCGTCCAGCTCAAGAAGCTCCACCTGGAGCTGTGTGCGAAGCACCGCCCCGCCCAGGGCGGCATCGCCGCCACGATCGCCGAGCTGCACATGGCCTGGGTCGTCGGCGCCCACATGTTCGCCGAGGCCATCAAGGTCCCCGGCCTCGGCCTCACCGCCGAGCAGGAGGCCGCCGAGCGTCTGGCCGCCGCCATCGTCCAGGCCGACGAGGCCAACCTGCCCGACCACGAGAAGCTGTGGAACGCGCTCGACTCCCTTCGGATCGAGGCGTCCGCCTTCCCGGACATCGACAAGCTGCCCGTGGCCGCCGAGGAGGGCTTCCGGCGGCTCCGCGGCTTCACCAACCCCGAGACCCGCGAGTGGTGGGTGATCGACCCCGTGGTCCGCGAGGCCGGCACCCAGGCCGGGATCGACAACATCACCGCCGCCCTCCAGAAGCTCGACGGCCTCGGCGTCCACATCCGGGGCACCGGCAAGCACGCGCAGCGGAAGCTGCCCCGGTCCCTCCAGGACAGGGGCCTCGGCATCCGGATGCACTGCTTCAACACCCGCAAGGCCGCCGAGATCTTCGCCCCGGAGCCCGACGACGACGGCGACCCGCAGGGCGGCGGCGGACCCGAGTTCCCGGGTGGGACCACCCCCCGGGACCACCCCGGGACCACCGGGGTGGTCCCGGAAAACAGCCCCCTGACCTGCGGTGGGACCACCGGGACCACCGGGACCACCCTGGAACTCTTCGACTTCTCTAAGAGGGACGGGACCACCCCCGGCGGCGCGGAGACCGCCACCCCTGCTGACGACGCCGCGACGTCGCGGGCTCGTGACGTCACCAACACCGCCCAGGCGCCGGCCTCGACCCCGACGGCCCTCTACCCGCCCGCCCGGATGCACCAGCCGAGCGAGGACGCCCACGACCGGGTCTGGTTCGACCTGGAGCGCCGGGCCAAGGGCCGCACCGCGTCTGCACTCCGCCTCGGCGTCCTCGGCGACGGCCGCCTGCTGCTGCCGAACCACCAGCCGGTGACCGTGCCGATGCCGACGCACGTCGACCACGTCCCCGCCCTCATGCAGGCGTACGGGCTCAAGACCCTCTACATCCACGAGGAGGCCCTGGGAGCGATGGGCCTGCCCACCCTCGGCGAGCGGATCGCCCTGGGCATCGCCCAGAAGCGGGCGGCCGAGGGCCTCGGCCCCGACGAGTACGTCCGCCGCCCCGGCGCCCAGACCCCCATCGCCCACCCCTGGGCCACCCCGACCGAGGGCGGACCGATCGCCGAGATGCGCTCGGAGGCCGCCCTGTCGTCCTGGATGACGCTGGTCCTGGCCGACGGAACCGGCCTCGACCGGCGGCTGTCCGTCGCCGTCCCGGCCTGGGAGGACCGGATCAAGAAGGCCCGGTCGACCCGCCTCGGCGGCCTCGGCGGCCCGGAGACCCCCGAGGTCCTCCTGGACGCGCTGATGGTCTGGACGCTCTCCACCGTCCATGGCACCCAGGACTTCCCCGAGGTCCACCCCTACTACGGCAGCACGAACAAGACCGCCGAGGACCTCGCGGGCGGCGCCGGTCGCACCGATGTCGCCTGCGACGCCGTGCGCCGGCGCCTGGTGCCCCCGGCCGACCCCGAGAACCTGGAGGGCCGGATCCCGACGATGGTCCCCCAGATCTGGGAGAAGCCCCTGGCCGACTTCACCGACGCCCAGCGGGCGGCGGCCTGGATCCAGGAGTACGACAAGACGGCGGCCTGGCTGCCCGCGTTCTCCAACGTCAGGTTGGGTGTCGGCGAGCCGACCCACCTCGAGGACGGGGCGATCGAGTTCGACAAGCGGTTCGCCGGGTACTGGCGTGTCGCCGAGATCCCCGGCGTCGTCGCCATCGAGGGCCTGCCCCCGCTGGTCTTCAAGGAAGCCGAGGGCGGCGGCTACTGGGTCGCGACCCCGAACGTCGACCTCCTCCTGGAGCTGTGGCCCGACTGGCGCCCGGAGATCCTCGAAGCCTGGGTGTGGACCGACTCCAAGCGGGCCCTGGAGGGCTTCTACCGCAAGGTCCGCACGTCCCGCGAACGGATCGTCGCCGCGATCGAGGCCGGGCGCCCCGGCGCGAAGTACGCCAAGCAGCTCAACGGCGCGATGTACCAGTCGTTCCGCGGCTACCTCTCCCGCTCCAAGGGACCCCGCCTCGACCACACCACCGGCCAGCCGTACGCCAAGGACATCTACTGGCGCCCCGACTGGGCCGCGATGATCCTGGCCCACGCGACGTCGAACATGTACCGCAACCTCGTCCGGTTCGCGAAGGAGGAGGGCGTCACCCCTCTCTACGTGAACGTCGACGCCGCCGGGTTCGCCTCGCAGCACGCCGACCCCGAACTGGCGGCGCCGGCCGCGATGAAGCTCGGCTCCCTCGGCGGGCAGTGGACGGCGGAGAACACCGCCCCCATGGCCGACTTCCTGCCTCTCTTCGAGCAGGTCACCAAGACCAGCAGGGCCCACATCCACAAGAAGATCGAGCAGTACACCGCTGAGCGGGGGGAGTGACCAGTCATGGCGAAGTGGTGGAAGCTCGGGTTCGGCAAGAAGGACAAGGAGCAGGGCCCCCCGCCGGAGACGCCGCCGACCCCGGCGGCACCGGCTCCGGCCCCGCCGCCCCAGGAGCCCCCACAGGAGGCGGCCGAGGAGGCCCCGAAGAAGCGCGGCTTCCTCGGTCGGCTGGCCGACAAGGTCACCGGCAAGGCCAGGAAGGAGAAGGCCGCCAAGGCCGAGGGCGAGGCTGAGGCGCCGCCAGAGGCCCCGCCGGAAGCACCGGCCGCGAAGCCCTCCGCTCCTCCGGCCGGGGGAGGCGGTGAGGGCGAGGAAGCCGGTGAGGGCGGCGGCGCCGGTCCTGAAGCACCGGAGAAGGAGCGGTACTTCCCCTCCAGCATCAGCGTGAGCGCGGACGGCGACTGGTCCATCTCCGCCAACACCTGGTACGGCACGATGTCCGGCACCCTCACCGGCCACAGCTCGGTCAAGGAGTTCATCCTCGCCTACGAGAAGGGCAACTGGACCCGCTGCTGCGAGCTGATCGCAGGGGTCTGGCCCAGCGACGCCGCCGACCTCGTGGACGTGTACGCCTCCGAGATCCACAGCGTCACCTGGAGCTGAGCGACGGGGCCCGCACCGCAAGGTGCGGGCCCCTTTTGTGGCGTCGTGACGTCACGACGCCACGGACTCACCACACCTTCGGGTGATCAGGCCCCGCAAGGCCCCTCCGGGGGTGCAGGATGACCCCCGAGGCCCCCGACCAGGAGGAGACCACCTCCCGTGACCAGTGCCCCGACTCCCGAGTACGGCGCCCCGTACATCCCGATCACGACCACCAGGAGCACGACCGTGACCGACACCGAAGCCCCCGTGTACGTCCTGATCCGCCCCGACGGCCGCGCCGAGTGGGGCAGCCGCATCAACCTCGCCGAGGAGGAGCTGGGCCCCCACGGCGTCGGCCGAGGGTTCCTCACCGACGGCTCCCGCCTCCGCATCGCCATGTCCGACTGCGCGCTCGTCCTCCGCGACGAGTACGAGCCCAACCCGTACGCTGCCGCGACCCTCGCCCGCGTCGCCGGGTTCAGTCCCGAGGCCGCCCCCGAGACCCGCGGGCCGGTCATCCTCTTCGGCTGGGACCCCCGCAACGAGTGGGACAGCACCCGCCCCCTGTCGAGCGACGAGCGGGCCCTCATCGAGGAGGCCCTCACCGCCGCCGGCTGCACGACCGCCTGACCTTCCCTCACCACCAGGAGCACGACCATGACCGACCCCGACGACTCCGACGTCCTCCTCGGCGACGAGGAGGACCAGGAGGACGAGGACCTCCTGGAGCCGTACGACCCGGCCCTGCTGCCCGAGCACCTCCGGGGCCTGGTTGCCCCCGGCTCCCGCGTACTGCGGTGCAAGGCGTGCGGCGACGTCCGCGACGAGGCCCCCAACGCCCGCTTCGATCCGTGGAAGGGCCACTGGCCCGACGAGTGCGAGGCCATCGCCGCCGCCGGGGGGAGAGCCCCCGAAGCCTGACCCGCAGCCCCCGAGGAGGCCCCCGCCGACGCCCGGCGGGGGCCTCCTCGTTTGTCCTCCTGAACAGAGTTACCGAGTGGGACCACCCCCCGGGACCACCCCGGGACCACCCGGGTGGTCCCACAAAACAGGCCCCTGACCTGCGGTGGGACCACCGGGACCACCGGGACCACCCTTCTTCGCCCGAGCATCTATATACGGGGGCCGTGGTGAGTCCGCTACCGGCACCCGCGCCGACTCGTTCACCACGGCATGGAGACGCCCCACCTGAGAGGTCCACCCCCTGTCTTCCCAGGTGAACGGGGAAGCTGATAGCTGATAGGCACCCTGTGGTAAGTCCCCGCGGCTGCTGCAACGCGCGGGTGCAACAGACCCTCCGGTCCCCGCTGCAACACGGGCCCCGTTGCAGCTCTGACCTCGCACAACACCTCTCCACCTGCCGTTGCAGCCCTCGTGTTGCAAGGCCCGGGGCCTGTCGCGCGGGCCTCTGCTGCGGGGCCTGTCGCGGCTGTGAGCTGGACTTACACCCTCACTCCCCACCGTTCTCACCACGCGACAGGCGACACGCGACAACCCGGCGGTGGGACGCCTAAGGTCCGTAAGCCTCCGTAGCCTCCTCGCTCGGCGTCTGCGGGCCGGTGACACGGGGCAAAAGCGGCTGGCGGCGGGAGGGGTGGGGTCGGCGGGCGCGCGGCCGGCCTCTGCCCGGCCCGTACGGGGCCGGGCGCCGTACCCCCGCCGTCACCACCGCGCGAGCGTGAGGCGACCGCGCCGCCCGGCCGTGGCTGAGGGGGAGCAGCTGCTGCCGCGCGGTGGCCGAGGCCGGTGTGGTCGCTCCGCGTCGGCGCGGGTATCGCCGTGGCGAAGCCGCGTACCGCACCCCTCACCCTCCCCGGCCGGCGCCGTCTATCGCCTGCGGATCGCGGTCGGTGGACCCGCGAGGCCGCGACGTCGTGACGTCACCAGACCACTACCCTGATCACACCCACCAGGAGGAAGCCCATGAGCACTCGCCGACGAGCGCGACGGATCGCGATCGGCAACAACAAGGGCGGCGCGAAGAAGACGACCAGCACGGTCCGCCTCGCCGAAGGTCTCGCCGCCCTCGGCCACACCGTCGGCGTCGCCGAGCTGGACCCCCAGGCCAACGCATCCCGCCGCCTCGGCTGGAAGGACGACCTCACCACGCCGACAATCGCCGACGCCCTCCACCCGGAGAACCTTGTCGACGGCATCGCCGCCGGCCTCTGGCAGCCGTGCGGCTGGCAGGCCCCCTACGCCTCCCGCATCCACGTGCTGCCCGCGCGGTTCACCCTCCAGGACCGCGACGTCGAAGCCGGGCACAAGGGCGCCTGGCGGCGGTTCCTCCGCGCTCTCAAGGGCGCCGACGACCACCTCGACTTCCTCCTGGTCGACCTCCAGCCCTCCCTCGGCCACCTGACCCAGATGGGCCTCGCCGCCGTCGACCACACCCTCGTCACCTTCGAGCCCGAGTACGACTCCCTCGAGGGCGCCGTACGGTTCCGCGACTTCGTCGCCAGCTCCCGCGACGACCTCGCCAACGAGGACCTGGACGTCCTCGGCTACATCCCCTCCGGCTACGACGGCCGCCTCGCCGGCCACCTCGGCCAGCTCACCAACGCGCGGACTCTCTTCGGCGACCAGCTCTGGGACGCCGTCCCCCGCCGATCGCTCCTGATGACCGCCGACGAGTTCGCCCAGCCCCTCACCGACGTGAGCGGGAGCCACGAGATCCGCGCCGTCTACGAAATCCTCGCCCGCCGCCTCGTGGAGGTCACCTCATGAGCAAGCAGCCCCGCCCCATGCCCGAGCCCACGTCCCCGATCGGCGAGGCCGCCCGCAAGATCCGGGTCAGCGTCGACCCCCTCAAGGTCGGCGACGGCACCCAGGACAAGCGCCGCCAGGACGACGAGCACCAGGAGGACGGACTCTTCGAAGAACCCGAGCGCTCGGGCCTCCGGCCCAGGCCCAAGCCCGGCCGCACCCGCGGGGGCCAGTCCGCACCGCCGGCCGCTGTCGACGCCATCCCGACGACCATCCGGTTCGACCCGGAGGAAGCCGCGGCGATCGACCTCTGGATCCTCTCCCTGCGCGAGGCCGCCGGCCGCCGCAGGCTCGACAAGGCCGAGGTCTTCCGCGAGCTGGTCAGGCTCGCCCAGCAGCACGGGCCGACCGAGCGAGCCCTACTCAAGCGCCTCTAGCCCTCTCACTTACCAAGGCCCCGGAGACCTGTCTCCGGGGCCTTTTCGCGCTTACCAGGCCAGTTCAGCGGCTCACCGTGACCCCGTGAGTCCGTGGCGTCGTGACGTCACGAAGCCCCTTGACAAGGGGTACGAACCTTCGTACCTTTGGGGTGTGGGTACGAAGGTTCGTACCCCTCTCGGAGAAGGGGGACCACCATGCTCGCCACCGTCATCGCCGTCCTCGGCACCCTCCTCGGCGCCGTCGTCGCCGGAGTGATCCAGCACCGCACCGCCCGCGCCGGCCGCGACGCCGTCCGCACCGACCAGCGCACCGCCCGCGAGCTGGACGCCGTCACCGCCCTCGCCTCCGCCGTCGCCGCCCACCGCCGCGCGATGGCCGTACGCGAAGACCTCCGCCTCACCGGAGACGCCCCCGACGCCTACGCCGCCGCCCGCGCCGAGTCCCACGCCACCCGCTCGGCCATCGAGGCGCCCCGCGTCCTCGTCTCGATCCTCGTCCCCGCCCTCGCCCCCGCCGCCGACGAGGCCGCCAAGGCGTCCTACGCGCTCCGGGGCGCCCGCGACCTCGACACCCTCGCCGCCCGCCGCGAGGCCGCCATCGCCGCCGCCGACCGCTTCACCGCGGCCGCCGCCCGCCACTTCGCCTGACCACCCCTCGGCGCCGCCAGACGCGGCGCCGGCACCCACCCGAAGGAGAACCCCATGGACTCGCTCAGCTACCGCACCGGCGACCAGGCCCGCCTCGGCGGAGTCGACGTCACCATCAGCCTCACCCCCGACGAGGCCGCCGCCCTCGGCCCCGAGCTGGACATGCTCGCCGACTGGTTCGACTCCGCCCTCTGGGCCCTCGCCCTCCTCCGCAACGGCTCCAACAGCAGGAACGTCGACCGCGGGGCCTCGGCGGACGTCACCGCCCGCGCCTTCTACACGGTCATCAACGACGTCGACACCCGCCTGCTGCCCCGACTCCAGGGCGTCCGCGACGCCGCGATCCGCCGCCAGGCCGAGCTCGGCGGCTCGCTCGGCGACCTCGCCCTCGCGATGGACGTCAGCAAGTCGACCGCCCAGTCCCGCCGCAAGGCCGTCCTGGAGGGCCGCGACCGCCCGTCCCAGTGGGAGAACTGGGCCACCAAGGGCGGGCCCCAGGGCCGCTCGATCTGCACCGCGTGCGGAAGGCCGGCGCTTCCCTCCGACCAGCTCGTCACCACCGCCGCCGAGGGCTACCGGATCCACCGCAGCCACACCGAGGACCCCAAGAGCGGCTTCCACGGCGCCGCCCTCGCCCAGGACTGACCCCGCACGTACGGGGTGGCCGTCCACTGCCAGGCGCACGGCCACCCCGCTCCTCCCGACCCGTTCACCAGACCAGGAAGGCCACCATCATGACCGACCCCGCCGCCGTCGCGACCGCCGCCACCTTCGCCGCCGTGTTCATCGCCCTCTGGATCGGCCACACCGTCGGCGACCACTGGGTCCAGTCCTCCTGCCAGGCCGCCCACAAGGGCCTCCCCGGCCGCGTCGGCCGCCTCGCCTGCACCCGCCACGTCCTCGGCCTCACCGCCACGAAGGCTGCCGTCCTCGCCCCTGTCGCCCTGGTCCTCGGCCTCGACCTCGGCGCCGCCGGCCTCATCGTCGGGTTCCTCCTCGACGCGGCGAGCCACTGGTGGGCCGACCGCCGCACCACCCTCGCCGCCCTCGCCCGGACCTGCGGAAAGGCCGAGTTCTACAGCCTCGGAACCCCCGCACACCCGGCCCACCCGGTCACCGCCGAGGGCACCTACGCCCCCACGATCGGGACCGGCGCCTACGCGCTCGACCAGAGCTGGCACACCCTCTGGCTCGGCGCCGCCGCCCTGATCATCGCCGCACTCTAACCCTCCACCACACACCACGAATTCCCCCGACCCACAGGGTCGGGGGAATTCGCGTTACCAGCGGTAACACTCCCTGACCTGCGAAAACTTGCCCGCATAAACCGACAGAAAGCGGACCTAAAGGCCGTCGAAAAGGCCGGGCAATTCCGGGGGATTGCCGCGCCGAGCGAAATTGAATTCCCGCAATTCTGGCGACCGACCCGCCGTTAGCGAAAAAGAAATCGGGCGCGGACGCCCTCCCATTCGGTCTGCGACCGAATTCCGGAATTCCGCTGCGCTCCATTCCGGAAACGGCGGGGGGAATTCGCTCCGCGAATTCAAGAATGGACCGAATTCCGGCGCTCCGCGCCGGAATAGGCCCGTGGACGTAGGGGCCGGTGACCTGTCCGGTGACGATGGCGTCGCCGGTCCGGATCTCC
>NZ_JBEZHM010000099.1:0-17648 GCF_040650575.1 Streptomyces sp. NPDC048659
CGGGCCGCAGCAGCCGCACGGTCTCCGCGTCGGCGATCCGCACCGGGGCCGACACCAGAGGCAGGACGGGCGGCCGGTGCCGCTCCTGCGCCGGGCTCTCCCTGTCGCTCTGTTTTGCCTGGTCAAGTGCCACGGAACATACTGGGATGAGTGGATCACTGGGGATCAGTGGAGGCAGTGTGGTCAGTGGTGATGAGGTTACGCATCCTGCCTTCGGCACTCTGCGTAGCGCTCAAGAAGGTAGACCAATTTTGCTGCGGGCGCAAGGGTGGGGAAAACCGAAGTGCCCCCTCCGGAGAGGGGGCACTTGGCGGGGCCGTTCTCAGTGATCGTGTTCGGTGTCACCTGTCGCCCAGCTTTCCCACTCGGTGGGCTGAGCCTTCGTCAGGGTCTCGCGGCGGTACTGGGCGCTGCTCCGGGGGGTGTTCAGGGTGGTGGCCAGGCTCTGCACCGTCCCGCCGGCGGTGGCGTGCGTGCGGATGAGGGAGTCGCGGATGCCTTCGAGCCGGGGGAGCAGTTGGGTGTGGAGGTCTGTGAGCGGCTGGGTGAGGTCGGCGGGGTCCAGGTCGGTGCCGGCGGGGCCGGTGCGGAGCCTGGCCATGGCGGTGAGAGCGGAGTGGAGCCAGGTGGCCATGGCCTCGGCTTCGGGTCCGAGCGCTTGGGCCTGGTCCTGGGTCAGGCTGATGGTGATGTCGTGGGTCTGGTCTGGCGTCACTTGTCCTTCTTCTTGCGGTCGTTGCGGGCGGTGGTGATGGCGTCGGTGATGGCGGCGGCGTTCTCGCCGGTGGTGCCGCTGCCCTCCATCACAGCGTAGAGGTAGGTCTTGGAGGCCCTGCCGATGCTCTCCTCGGTGCCCTTCTCGACGTCGGACACGATGCTCTCGGCGTTCCGCTTGAAGAAGCCCATGGTGTTCTCCTTGGTTGGGCCGCCCTGGGTGGCGGCTAGTGCCCCGGCCGGGAGTCGGACCCGGCCTGCGACCATCGGGGCTGCTGTCTGGGTTAGGCGGCGAGCGCGCGGCCGGCGGCTGCGATCAGCTCGTCGGTGGAGCGGATCGCGTTGTCGCGGGCGGTGGCGAGGACGTCGCTGGCGATGGCTCCGCGGAGGGTGTAGGTGGTCTCGGCGGCCTGGCGCGCGGCGGGGGCGAGGGCGGGGAGGAGGAGCTGGACGCGCAGGAGCGGGGCGGTGATGGCGGAGCGGGTGCGGTGGCTCTCGGTGCGGGCGTCGGTCCAGTCCTCGCCGCGGAGGCGGAGGTCTTCGCGGACCCACATGGCGCGGCGGTGGTCGGACAGTGCGGTGACGAGGTCGGTGAGGGCAGTGAGGCCCTCGGCGGTGCGGGCAGCGGCGGCGTCGGAGCGGCGGGTGGCGCGCTGGCTGATGTGCTGGATGGTGCCGGTGACGATGGCGCCGAGGAGGGTGCCGAGGATGGCGACGATGGTGGCGAGCATGGTGGTCTCCTCCGGGGTTTGTACGGAACTTCGTACATGGAAGACTGTAGGGCTTGTACGGACTTCCGTACAAGCTCCTTGTCCAAGATCTTTCCGCAGGCCAAAACCCACGGAAGGCACTGCACCACTGAAGCTCAGTGGACACAGTGCCTTCCGTGAGGTCAGCGCATGAGGATCGCGGCGGCGATGGCGACGACCGCGACGAGGGCCGTGTCGCCCGCGATGCGGAGCAGCTGCATCTTGCGCAGGGCGATGCGGGCCAGGGTCTGGAGGCGGGTGAGGCGGTGGTCTCCGGCCAGGGCCTCGGCGAGGTCGGCGGGGTCGGCCTGGGCGAGGTAGATGTAGCCGCCCCGGTCGGCCGGCCCCCGGCTTGTGAGCCTGGGCCGGATGACGAGGAGCGCCAGGATGACGCTGGCGATCAGGGCGGTGGCGCCGATGACGGCGGCGGCCAGGCCGAGGCCGCTGAGGTTGGTGCCCGCGATCCCGAGGGCGGCGACGAGGAGTCCGTCCAGGGTGAGCAGTAAGCCCGCCTTGGTGTCGGTGCGGGTCAGGTCGGCGGCGGTGTAGGCGAGGGCCTCGTCCAGGGTGGCGGTCATGGTTTCTTCTCCTTGTCTGGCACTGACTTCCAGTGAGATCAGTGGATGCAGTGCATTCAGTGGGTTACGGCGGCGGCCTCGTGGAGGCTGCTGTACGGCCCTGTGAGGCCCGAATGCGGCTCCCGGGCCCGAGGGGGCCGGACCGGACGTGCTGGCCTCGTAGGGGGCTTGTCAGGCGGTGTCGTCCTTGGTCTGCCAGACCCAGCCGCGGACTGTGCGGGCGGTGGCGGTGGCGGACTCGATGCGGTCGGGGAGGTCGTCAGTGGCCCACGCGCGGTACTGGGCCCACTGCAAGGTGACGGCCTTGAGGGCCTTCTCCCGCTCCTTGATGAGGCGGACGGCGGCGCCGCCCAGGAGCGCGTAGACGGCGATCAGGAGCCAGGTCCACAGGTGGAGCTGGTGGATCTGCCAGAGCACTCCGGCCGCGATGTTGAGGACGAGGAGGCCGGCGCCGGTCCCGGCGGCGGCACCGGCGGCGATGGCCAGCCGGGTCGGCAGGGGAGCCTTTTCGGTGGTCTGCTCCTGGGCGGATTCCTCAGTCGGCTCCGGGAGGGTTTTCACGAGGGTGAGTTCGGCGGGGCTCATGCGTCCGGGCTCCTGGTCTCGGGGTGTACGGGGTATCCGCGTTTTTCGAGTCGGGTGGCGAGGGCCGAGGCTGCTTCCTCGTTGGTCAGCTCAAGATTGAAGAACTGTCGGGCCTTTTCCTGTACGTCTCGGATGGTGACCTTGTCGCCGGTCCATTCGCAGTCGATGGCGGCATCGGCGGAGAATCCCGTCATTTTCAGCTTGTGCAGAATCCCTCGGCATCTCTGGATTCGCCTTCTCATGAACTTTTTCACGGTTCCTCTTGCCTTTCTTAAACCGGCGGAAATCCTTTATGGATTCCCGCCGGTTTACGTCACTCGGTGCCGGTGTCGGCGGCCTCGGATTCCAGGGATGCCTTGATTCGATTGCGGGCCCAGCGCTCAAGCTCGGTGGGCTCGTAGAGCTTCTCCTTGCCCCTGAGCGCGACGTGGTCGGGGAACTGCTTGTCTCGGGATCGGGCATTTCGCAGGGCCATCAGGTCGCGCTTTTCCTGCGATGTTCCGATGCCCGGCTGGGCGGGGCCGGCCACACCGGCGCAGACCGTGCGGGCGGCCTCGGAGAGGCTGATCGGGTCGGCCTCGGCCTGGTCCGCGGGTCCGTCCAGGTCAGGGGCGGGGACCGCCTTCAGCGGGCGCTCTGATGTGTCGGACACAGCCTGTTCTCCCTGGTGGGTCACCCCGCTGTGTCCGCTGTTCGTTGTGTCGGTGCCCCGCATGAGCTGCTCGATGGAGGGGACGCGGGTGACCGTTCCGGAGGTCGCGTGCTCCTTCGCCTCCTCGTCGGTCATGAAGACGACCTGGGTCTCGTGGGCCTGGCCCGCCAGGACGATCTGGACGCGGCCGGAATGGCGGGACGCCTTCGGAATAGGCGACACCTCGGGAACCAGCATTCGCCATGCATTCTGCGTGTAGCGGGCGAGAATTCGCGCGGTGAATGCCTCTCGCATTTCGGGACCGCCGACAGTCTGAGCGGTGAGGGACTGTCCGATGAGGAGTGCGTGCATAAGCTGCGAGCGGCCCATGAACAGGAACTCTCCGAGCGCCTCCACGGCGGGGGACTCGTTGCCCTTGACGCCTTCCGGTTTGTTCCTCGCCCAGTACTTCGTCAGCCGCTTCCGGAGGGTGTTGGCCTCTTCGAGGATCAGGAGGATGCGCGGGCCCATGGGAAGGGGAAGTTCGCCGCGCAATTCGCGGTGGACGTTCTCCTCGGCGATGGCCATGCGGCGGTTTCCCTCGTGGGCCAGGGCCAGCAGAAGGAAATGGGCGTCTTCTTCGCTGCGGATGTACATCAAATTCTTGAGCCCATAAGCCCATTTGTGGGAAGTCCGCTTGAAGTCGATGAGGAATGCGATTCCGCCGTGGTGGAGAACCTGGGCCGCGAATGCCTTTGCCAGTACGGACTTTCCGCCGCCGGGTGCGGCGGAGAACATGATGTGCGGGCTCTCGTCGTCCAGGTCGATGGAGACCGCGACGTCACGGTGAGACAGGCCGAGGAAAGGCGCCGAGGCCGGCGCCTTGCGCACCCGCTCGGCGACCTCGGGATCGGAGTACATGACACGCTGCGGGGCCCGGGGCGCCTGGGTGAAGGTGATGTGGTGCTTGCCGCCCTTGAGCCGCACGGTGGCCTTCACATCCTGGAGAGCGAGCTTGCTGGTGACAGCCTGGACGACGGCGCTGGCGTCCGAGCCGGGCGCCCAGGTGCCGGGCAGCTCGACACGGACGACGTCCCCGGCCCGCTCTGCGTAGTCGGCGGGGACCTTGAGGTAGTCGGACGGCTTCACGCCCTCCGGCAGCCCCAGCAGGCCCCGGAGCACGACGTGCAGGGGCCAGATCCACTCCTTGCGGTGCTTCCACGTGACCATCCCGTCCATGCCCCGGAAACCGGCCCAGGAGGCCGCTGCGGCTGCGGCGCCGGTACCGGAGAGCTGGAGGCTGTGCAGGGTCTCGGCGGGCTCCACAACGGCCGCGTAGCCGGTCCCGCCCAGGACCAGGCCGCCGAACGCACGCAGGCCCGCCACCTCCAGGCGGGTCAGGTAGTCCCAGGAGTGGGGCATCCGGCCGTCGTCCCGCTTCGAGGTGAGCGGGGTGCCCCGGTGGGTCCAGGTGCGATCGGTGCGGGGCCGTCCGTCGAGCGTGTCGCCGGAGACCGCGCGCCAGACGAAGGCCGCGCGGCGGGCGATCTTTCGCCAGTCGGTCGGTTTCCGGGGAGGGCGGGTGCCGGCCGCGGTGGTCGGTGCGAACATCGGGGGGACTCCTCTGAGGCTCTCTGCGGGGCTGTGCGGGGTCACCCGGGGACCGGCTGCTACCCGGCCCCCGGAGGGCCCGTCCGCCTCCTGCTACGGGGCGGACGGGCCGGGGAAGGGCCGTCCGGCTGCTACCTCGGACGGTCCTGGCACTTGCTACAGGTGGTTCCGGACAGGGCCCGTGTGACAGTCGGCCCCGACTTTTTTCAGGCGATCGGGCCGCCCCGCCCGCCGGAGCGGTCGACCAGGAGCACGTCGCTGTCCTCGGGGGTCCCGGCCCGGTCCATGACGGCCTGTCCGGCGGCGGCCTTCCCGCTGCGGGCGCCCAAGCCGAGGAGCGGGGAGGCGGCGGCGAGCTGAGCCCAGACGGCGGCGGCCTGGATGAGGAGGCCCGCCTCCTGGCGGTCGCGGGCGACCTGGTCGAGCTGGCGGTCGGTCATGCTGTAGTGCGGGGAGGTGTTGGTCTTCTCGACCAGCTGCTCGGCCCGGTCCAGGGCGGCCTGCGCGCGGGCGGTGAAGGTCTGGCGGTCGGTCATCTCGGTCTCCTGGTGGTGTCTCATGGCCGGTCAGGCCGGGTGTGTCGGGCGGGTGTTGTGCTTGACAGCGGGATTAGGCTGAGACTGAACCGCACGTAGGAGGATCTGAGGACTCAGCCACTCCCCCCGCCCCGCCCCTTCCGGCGGGGTTTTCCGCGTTCAGGGGCGGGGTTCAGCCGGTCAGAGGTAATGGCCGGTGCCGGCCGTCTCCTCGGCGGCGGCGCGGGCCTTGTCGATCTCGGGCCGCTGGCGGGTGATCTCCCGCCTGACGCTGTAGCGGTTGGCGTCGGGCAGGGCGGTCATGACATGGGCGGCGATGGCGTCGGTGTCGGTGGTGCCGCCCTTGACGGCCTGACGGACCGCCTCGGCGATCGTGGCGGGAGGGGTATTGCCCGAAGGCTTGCCCGCGCCACCGCTGGCGGTACGGGCAAGCCCAGCGGGGGCCTGGGCAACCGAGGCGGGCACGGGCACCGGGGCGGCGGGCTGGGGCTTGCCCAGGTCGGCGGGGCTCTTGCCCAGGTCCAGCGGGACGGGCTTCACCAGGGCAAGAGCGGGCACGGCACCCGTCGTGACCTGCGAATTCTCCGTGCCCGAGTTCTGCCCGATCGTGCCCTCGGGGGCACGGCTGACACTGATCGCAGTGTGTGCAGTGCTCTCCGTCAGTGCAGTGCCCTCAGTGGGCTTGCCCGCCGTCTGGAGCGCGGCGAGCGGGGCAGCCTCGGCGGCGCCCAGGGCACGGACCCGGAGCTCCTGGAACTCCGCGCGGGTCATGCCCAGCGCCTCGGCGGTCTGGCGGTGCTGGTGCTCGATCGCCAGGAGCTCACCCAGGACCAGGCCCTCCGCACGGGCGACCTGACGCTGCACCTGGGCGCGGGCCAGGACGAGCGCGGCCTTGGAGGTCTCGGCCTCCAGCCAGGCCGCGTCCTCGGCGTCCAGGTCGCGGTCGATGTGCTTGAGGACGGCGACCCACAGCACCTTGGCAACCACCGAGACCGCGGCCCCGACCACGGCGAGCGCGATGTCGTCGGCCTTGAAGCCGTGCCAGAAAATGGCGCCGGCGGTCAGGACCACCAGGACGATGCCGAAGCTCCGGGCCCAGGTCCGCTTCTTCCGGTCGTACCGGGCCAGGACCTCCAGGATGATGCAGGTGATCCAGGCCGCGTCGAACAGGGCAGCGGCGGCGTATCCGGGGCCGCCCTTAAGAAGGTCGCCGATGGAGACCGTGGACCACACAATCGCCACGGCGGTCAGGGCCAGCACGACCCCGCCGGCGACCTTGAGGCCGATCACATCCCAGTTCCTCGGGGCGACCGGGACCAGCTTGGAGACCTGCTTGGTGATGCGGTGGGTCTTGCCGTCGCGGGTGACGTCGCTGGTCACCGGCTGAGTCATCTGCTTGAAGCGCAGCATGGGCAGGGTCCTTTCAGGAGGCGGGTGCGTCGGCGCAGGGGACGCACGAGCCGAGGGAAGTCGGGATCACGTAGCCGCACTCTCGGCGGCAGAGCGGACAGGTCCGGCGGGCGCGCATCATGGCGGCGTGCGCCCGCCAGCGGGCCGGGGTCATCGGCCGCACCGGGGCGGCCTGGGCGATGGAGTAGAGGAAGGCGCGGCGGACCGGGCGGATGCCGCCGGTGCGGCGGCCGTACCAGCGGACCTCGGCGGCCACCGGCTGACCGCCGGGACGCAGGCCCTGGGCCCGGAGCTGGCGGCGGGTGGCCAGGCCCTCGGGAGCCAGGCGGCGCGGGTAGGTCGGGACGCCGTGCAGAGTGCCGGTCGGGTCGTACAGCTTCACCGCGGTGCCTCCTTCCTGGAGGCCGGGGACGGGCACCGTCCCCGGCGGGTGAACACGGTCACCACCACATCGAGGGCTTCTTGGGCACGACCAGGTGCGGCGGGCAGCCGCTCCGCATGTGCTCGACGCACCCGGGGCAGTCCTCGCGCGGGCCGAGCCCCTTGTGCTGCTCGCGGCTGTCGTAGGCGTGGAGCCAGCACTGCCGGCACTCGCCGGGCGGGGGGTTGAGGGCCTGGCGGCTGGCCATCACCACCACCCCTTCGCCTTGCGCTCCGCCTTCGCGGTGGCCTCGGCCTGGAGGGCCGCCGCCTTCTCCGCCTCGGCCGCCCGGATGTCGGCCTGGAGGCGCTGGGCGGCGGTGGTCCAGATCGTCTCGACCGCGGCCTCGGCCCGGGCCGAGCTCTTGAGCTTGGTCGCCTTGACGACGACGGCGCCCATGTGGCGGGCCAGCGCCCCCTGGTCACGGACCGGCAGGGCCCACGACTCGCGGGCCTGAACGCCCTTCAGCTTGGCCTCGGCGGTCCGGATGGCCTGGTCCCACTTGCGGGTGTTCGCCATGGTCAGCCCCTCTTCGGGTAGCGGTGGCCGGCGGGCGGGTTGGCGGAGTCGTTGGCGTACAGAGCACGGCCGACGACCTGCTCGAACTGCTCCTTGGCGGGGTCGACTCCCTCGTCGGGCGGGGTGAGACTCGCGCCGAGGCAAGCCATCAGCTCACGGGTGCGGTTGCGGTCGTCGTGCCGCGTCTCGCGGAAGAGGCCCATGTCAGCGGTCCTTCTTCGGGTAGGTGTGGCCGGCGGGCGGGTAGACGGCGGCGAGCCTGCTCAGGAGGCCGTCCACCACGACGGACTCGAAGGCCGGGTCGGCGCCGGGCACGGCCGCGTCGAACGCGATGTCGGCGGCGGCGATGAGGCGGTCCGTGCGGTCCAGGTCGTCGCCGGAGGTCTCCCGGGCCGGGGTGAACCACGACATGTCGCTCATCGGGCACCCCCGGCGGCGAGCTGCTCGCGCAGGGCGGCGGCGGCCTGGCTGGCGGCCTCAGCGGCGGCGGCGGCCTCGGCCGCGCGGGCCAGGGCCTCGGCCGCGGCGGTCTCGGCGGCGGGGTCGTACTCGCTCATGCCGCCGCCCCCGACCCGCTCGCGTAGGCGCCGTTGCGGCGGTAGGCGTAGTCCGCCGCGCTGTTCGCCCGCCGGCACTTCTCGCAGCTCTCGCCCCGCCGCAGGTGGGCCCGGTAGCCCCGGGTCGTCCCGCACACCACCGGCTGCGACCGGACCGTGCCGACCTTGGCGGGGAACCAGGCCGCGATGGTCGCGGCGCCGACGCCGACCATCGGGGCGACGACGCTCCAGCCGTACCCCGCCTCGAAGAGGAGACCCGCCGCGTAGCGGGCCTCGTCGTCGGTCAGCCGGGCACCGGCGCGCTGACCGCGCACGGCCCGCTCGACGGCGATGGTGTCGATGATCGCCAGGCCCTCAGACCCGGCCATGAAGACTGTGGGCGCCGTCATAGACACCCGAAGCCTGGACAAACAGCCCAGGTCATACGATTGAGACACGATCCCTCCACGGATCGAAGAGCCCGACCGGGAGTCTTTGGCGAGAGTCCGGTCGGGCTCGCCTTGTGTTGAGGCGAGTCCGAAACAACTTCCCATAGGAAGCCGCTTCCTGTAGGAAGTTAGGGCATCGATCCGGTATCGTCAAGCACATCCCATAGGAAGTACCGAGGAGGGGTTGGAATGCCGGGAACCGTGGCGGGCATGACCGCCTACATCAAGGCCAGGATCGACAGCGGCACGCTGGTAGCGGGCAACAAGCTGCCGCCCACTCAGGCGCTGGCTCATCAGTTCAACCTGAGCGAGAACGCCGTGTACCGCGCGATCGGCGTCCTCAAGGCCGAGGGCTACGTCATCTCCCAGCAAGGGAAGGGCGTCTTCGTGGCCGATCGCCGCAAGGTCATCGCCGGCCCCCAGCGAATCAAGGGAATTGTCCAGGTGGGCGAAACCATCCACCACAAGAGCAGCACCCGCGTGACGCCCCCGGCCTGGGTCGCCGAGCAGCTGGGCGAGGGCGAGTGCGTCAACCGGGTTCGGACGGTCAACCGTGGCGACCTGATCCTTCAGGCATCACAGTCCTGGGTCCACCTGGACGTGGCCGAGGTCGTGCCGGAAATTCTGGAGCCTGCCGCCTGCGACCCGACCTGGCAGGCCGTTTACGAGGACCGGTCCGGCAAGACGCTCACCGTAACCAAGAAAGAGCTCGACGCCCGCATCGCCACCGAGGAGGACATCACCGACCTCGACCTGGCCCCGGAGGACGGCCCCTACGCTCTCGTCGTCGTCCGAAACATCTACGCCGAGGAGGACAAGGTCCTCGGGGTCGGTGAGGGTGTCTACCGTCCTGGTGTGCCTCTGAGCCTCGCCTGACCCACGTCTAAACAGGCGTAGGCTTCACGCCAATAAACAAGATCGCAAAAAACCGAGAGCTCCTAGGCGGGACTGCTTCGAGTGTTACCAGCACCCGAACCCACCTGGAGCTCTCGGTGACCAAGCCATAGGTCTGCTGCCGAGTGTAGAGCAGGGGTGGGGAGAAATCTCCCTACCCCCGGCTTGATCACTGGACGGCGGGCCTGCTGAGAGATCAGAGAGAGGCCCACGTGGCGACTGAGCCACAGCAGAAGGAGAAGACCCGGAGCCCGCTCGCGCAGCGCCCGGGGCCCGAGATCGCGGTACCGGACGAGTGGCGGTACTCGATCGGCGCGAACGGTCTGACGCGGGGCGCGTACAAGCTCCGCGGCCGGGGAGACGGCGCCCACTGGGCGATGCTGGCCCCGCTGCCGTACGTGACCGAGGTCATCATCAAGCGCGACGGCCAGGGCGACCCCTCCGACCACCTGTACCGGGTGACGATGGACCCGGCCTCAGCGCTGAGCGTCCTGTGCAGCCGCCGGGACATCCAGCGCGGGACCTGGGCCTCACGGCTCGGCGTCCCGCTCTCCCTTGACGACCGGGTCATCAAGGCCGTGGGCACGGCGATCCTCGCCGTCGCCACGGACGCCCCGTGGATGGAGGCCATCCCGGGGTGGAGCAAGGACAGTCTCCACATGCCCTCCGCGAAGTCGGCGCCGAACGGCTACGGGGTCACGGTCGGCACCGAGGAAGAGGCCCGCGAGAAGTGGCCCCGGATCATCGAGCTGCTGTCACGGCCCGGATGCGAGAAGGCCGCCCTGTACGTCGGCGCCGGCCTCGGCGGCCTCTACGTCCGCCGGTTCAGCCGCAAGTCCGCGATCTGGCACGCGTGCGGCAAGACCTCCGGCGGCAAGACCAGCTGCATCACCTGCGTGTCCGCCCTCTTCGGCCCGCCCGAGCGCGTGATGCGGTCCTGGGGCATGGCTCCCATCGCCCTGACCGCCGACCTCCTCAAGCTGGGCTGCCTGACGGCACCTCGCGACGAGTTCGCCAGGGCCGCCCGCCGCACCCCCCGCGACGTCGAGACCCTCGTCTTCGACATCACCGAGGGCGGCGACCGCGTCCGCACGAACCGCGAGACCGGCGAGACCTACACCAACGGCTCCTGGTTCGGGTTCATGCCCTCCACCGGCAACGACTCGATCCTCGACCTGGCCACCGACAACGGCGGCCTGAACGCCCGGGTCATCGAATTGAAGGGCCCCCTGACCGACTCCGGGCCCACCTCGGACAAGATCGTGCTGCTGTCCCAGCAGGCGGCCGGATGGCCGTTCCGCTGGCTCCTGGACGACATGACCGTGGAGAAGGCATGGGCTCACATCGCCCAGGCCGAACGAGACCTGGGCACCGAGACCATGGACGGGCTGCCCCGGCGGATCTCCGCCGTCCTGGCCACCGCAGTCGCCGGCGCCGCGATCCTGGACGACCTCGTCGGCACCGACACCCTGCGGCCCTCGGCCCTCAAAGCCGCCCTGGCCGCCCTGACCGACCTGGTCGCCGAGGCCGCCGACCTGGCGATGGAGCCGAGCGAGAAGCTCCTCGGCGCCATCATGGAGGCCATGGCCTCGGAGCCCGGATCGTTCCCCACCCGCTCCCTGTTCACCGACCCGACCGAGATCCCCGAGGCCCCGATGCGCAACATCATCGGGGTCCGGTACTCCGAGGAACTGCCCAGCGGCATCGAGCGGCGGATCGCCGTCTTCGCGAACAAGCTCAAGCCGCTCGCCGAGGCAGCCGGGATCGTCAGCCCTCGGATCGGCCTGCGCGACCTGCGCGACACCGGCGTCCTGGTCCCCGAAGAGCACGAGTCCCGCAAGGGCCTGACCCAGCGTGTGAACCTGGGCCAGCGGCACGGCCGGGTCGCCTGCTACGTCTTCCGCCAGCCCTCCGACGAGGACCAGCCCACTCCGCCGAAGGTCGGGCCGAGCCCGGCCACCCTGGATGAGGACCTGGCCCCGATGCCCCCGGCTCCGTTCAGCCTCCGGCCTGACGGCACCCCGACCGACATCATTCCGCCCACTCCCGCCACTGCAAGCACTGCAAGCACTGCAAGCACTGCACCCACGGAGACCACTGCTCCGGTCGCAGCCGAGGCCGTTCCGCCCGCGACGGCGACCGCTCCGCCCGCCCCCGACACCGCTCCGCCTACCGGATCGGTCCCTCCGGCCCGGGCCCCGCACACCGCCCGGCCCAAGCCCACCCGCACCGACGTCCGCGCGGTGACCAGCGGCGGCCTGTTCGACCCCGCCACCGGAGCCTTCACCCCCATCCCGGAGCCCGCCACCACGAGCCTGCCCGAGCTGGTCGCCCTCGTCGCCGACGAGACCGGAGGACGCCACACCACCCTGGTCTTCGACACCGACGTCCAGGCCCGCTACGGACTCCTCGGCGACCGCCCCCGCCACACCAAGCCCTGGCACGAGGCATTCGGACCGCTGGTCGAGGCCGGGTGGCACCAGCCCCGCAAGCCCGGCCAGCGTCCCCGCGTCCAGCCGACGACGTCGATCGAGCACCCGGAGCGCAACGGGCACATCCGGCTGACCGTGGCGGGCTGGCTCAAGCCCAGCGAGTTCCCCATGGGCCCCAAGGGCGACACCGCCACAGCCGCCGAGCTCGCTCTCCGCCTCTCCCGGTACGCCGAGCTGACCGGCTGGGCCTTCACCGGAACCGCCGCCAACACCGCCGTCTGGGCCCTGCGCGGCCTCCTGGAACAGACGTCCAAGACATTCATCAAGTGGGTGCCCGACTCCTCCGCCTGGCCGACCTGGGCCGCCGCCGACTCCTGGTCCAGGGTCCTGACCGACCAAGAGCGGGCGATGGGGTTCCTCGCCGGGTACGACGCGGTGAAGAACTACCTGCCCGCCTACAGCCAGGCCATCGTCGCCGGCGCCGAGCTGGTCCACGTGAAGGACCCGGTGTTCGACGAGAAGCAGGCCGGACTGTGGCTCATCCGGGTCCCCGAGTGGCCCCACCCTCTCGTCCCCGCCCCAGTGCACGAGGTCGAGCCCGGCAAGTACGTGTGGGTGACCACCGCCGTCGTCAAGCTGTACGTGGAGACCGGGATCAACCCGGAGATCGCCGAGGCGTGGATCGCCGACGCGGTCGGGTTCGAGGGGTTCCGGGCCTTCACCGGCCAGCTCCGCGACGCCCTCAAGGCCGTGGAGGCCAGCCCCGCCGACGCCGACGAAGTCGCCGTCCGCGACGCCCTCAAAGCCACGTACCGGACCCTGCACGGCAAGCTCCGCAACGACGACCAGTGGGTCCTGCGGCGACCCGACTGGGGCTACGCCGTCCGCGACGCGGCCTGGACCGGCATCCTGCGCAAGGTCTACCGCAGCGCCGGAGTCCTCGGCACCGTCGAGACCCCGCGCTACCCGGCCGCCGTGGACACCGACGAGGTCGTCTACCCGACCGCCGACCCCGACCCCCGCGCCGCCGTCCCCGCCGGCCTCAAGCTCGCCACCGAAGGCGAGCTGCCCGGCCTGGGTCAGTTCCGCCCCAAGACCGCGATGACCACGAAGGAGTGGGAGGAGACCCGTGGCTAAGAAGACACAGCAGACGACGTGGGCCGGTGCCCTGATGGAGAAGCTGACCGGCCGCGCGTCCGGGGGCCACGAGCGGATCGCGAAGAAGCCCGTGGCCGAGCGGCTCGGCTGGCTCTCCAAGCGCAACCGCGGCGACGAGGAGAAGACCGCCGCCGCCGCCGGGGTCACCCGCCGCACCCTGAAGTCGTGGCTGAGCGGCAAGAGCAAGCCGTCCGCGAAGTCGATGGACAAGCTGGACCGGGCCGAGCGGGAGGCCATGACCCGGCTGGTCTCGGCGAAGGACCGCGCGGAGATGGACTCCTCCACCAAACGGATCGGAACCCGCAGCCGCGACGCACGGGTCACCGGCGGCGCCTTCCTGTCCGGGACGATCCGGGTCTCCCAGGACGAGCGCGACCGGCTGATCCTTTTCGGCCGGCACATGCCCAGCGGGTTCATGGACGAGGTCCGCCAGGCGTTCGTGGAGGGCGGGCAGGAGGCCGCCATCAAGAAGATGGAGGACGGCCTGGCCGACCACTACTTCGGCACCAGCGACTTCGAGATCATCAGCGTGGACGAGCTCTCGTTCGACGGGATCAGCGACCCCCTGGGCGACGTCGGCGACGCCGACGGCCGGTACATCTCCGACGTCGAGAGCCTCCGCCCCGGCGACATCCTGGAGGACTGACCACGGCTCAGCAGAGCGGCCCCGTACCCTTTCCCGGTACGGGGCCGCTCTGCTGAGCCGTGGCCGCTGGGGTGTCACGCAGTCACACTGTCACGCCCGTTTTCCCCTCTGACCTGGGCAAACCCCGGGTGTAGAAGCGAGTGTGACAGCGTGACACCCCGAGCGTGACACTAGGCCGCGTCCTCCGCCGCCATCTCCACCAAGCGCTTGCCCACCCTCTCTGAGAGCTCCTCGTCAGCCACCAGCTCCTCGCCCAGGACACGCAAGACCCGGGCCAGAGGGACCTGGGAGAGGTCGTGGTCCGCGGCTGCCTGGTTGCACCAGCGCTTGAGCGCGCGGTGCTGAGTGGGCGACAGATCCAGCGTGACGCGGATGGGTTCGGTGCGGATCTTCTTCGCGGCCTCGGTGGTCCTCGGCGCGGCCGGCTCCTGGCTGCCTGCCTGGGCGTAACGGTTGCGGCGCTTCGTGCTCATCGTGCATCTCCGGGGGTGCGGTCCTTCAGTTCCTTGGCGGCCCGCTCGTACGCGGTGCCAAGCGCCCTCACGCGGGCGCCGCCGGACTGGCGGTACATGTCGTCGTGGAACATGATCTGCGCGTCCAACGTCGCGAAGCCGTGGTTCGCCAGCTCGTCACGGCAGTCCCGGTCCGGGCCGGCCTTCGTCGCCCGGTTCGTGTTCGTCCGGGTCAGGAGGAACACCACCCCTGCCGGCTGGCGGCCCGCATCCTGCCGGGCCTCCTGCATGTCCTCGAGGAAGTCACCGAAGACCGCGTCGCGGAAGAGCCGACGGACCTCCACCGGGCTCGGCGCGATCGGCAGGACCCACAGGTCCGCGAAGAGCAGCGCGCCCTTGGCGATCCGCTCGTGGTCCTCGACCTGGGGGACGTCGATGACGACCGAGCCGCGTCCCCTCGTAATCTCCGGCAGGGTGCGGTGCAGGTCCTTCACCGGCTTGCTGACGACCGGGTACGGCATCCCACCCGCCATCTCGTCCCAGTCCAGGCAGGTCTTGCCCTTGTCCGCATCGATGAGCATCGGGTCGTCGCCCTGCTCGTACAGCGCCTGGGCCAGGAAGATGCCGCTCGTGCTCTTCCCCACACCGGGTTTCTGGCTCACCAGAGCCCATCGGTACACCATGCCCCGTACGCTACTGGATCCCCGTGATGTACTGGATGCAGTACTCCACTGCACCAAAGCGAGTGGACGCGTTTGTACTCCCGTGCACAGCAGTGAGCCCACCGCGTAGTACCCAAGGACCACCCGCCAAGGGGCCCGCCCCTCTACCCTGGACACCCGGCCAGACGCGTACCGCCGGTCACCGAAGCCCCGTCGCCCACGCCGAACGAGGCACACATCGGTCAAGGTCCCCCGGGACCCGCGAAGAACACACCCAGCATCGGCCCTGACGTACCGTCCGGCCGTGAGCGTGGCACCGCCGGCACCCGGAGTACTCATGCCGAAGCACCAGAACACAGCCGCCCGCCGGGCCCGCCAGGCCGCCCGCGAGGGCCGCAAGTACACCACCGCCCTCCGCGACGAGAACCTCGACAACGACCCCGCCTCGGGCCCCCTCCGCTCCGACTGGACCGGGACCGCCCACGACGACGTCGCCGTCTGCGGCCACCACCGCCGCGCGACCTGCGCGGGCTGCCGCCGCTGCACGAGCTGCGACGCCTGCTACTGCTACGAAGACGACCTCTCCTACGGCCCCAGCGACGACCACGACCCCCACCTCGACCACACCCAGCACCAGGACGACTGCCCCGACTGCCAGAGCGACCACCAGCGGACCGAGGGCTACACCCGGTGCTGGAAGTGCGGCCTGGCCTACCGCGACGGCATCGGCGACCACCGCCGCCACAACCCGCCCTACTGCGCGCTCGGCCTGCCGACGTACCCCCTCGGCACCGACTGGAGCTACCTCCTCGGCCAGGACGTCACCCTCGTCGGCCGCTCCTACTCCGTCCACGGCCACGTCCACGCCGACCAGCCCGCACCCGACACCACCGAGTACATGCCCATCATGCGGTTCTACCGGACCGACCCCGGCTACGAGGACACCCCCGGCAACCCCAGCCCGTTCTTCCCCCGCGAGTGGACCGAGGTCCACCCCGCCCCGCCCAGCAGCTCCTGAGCACACACAGGGCAGCCCCCGGCACACAGGCCGGGGGCTGCCCTGTTCCACCCTCAGAAGTCCGAGACAAGCCGCTCGTTCAGCATCCTCACCCACTCCTCGGGCGCCGGCCTCGGATCCGGGCCACGGAAGATGCCTGCGTCCTCCGTCACCAGCGTCAGCACCCGCACCGCGGCCTCACCCGGGTGAGCCTGTTCCACGTGCCGCCGCCCGTCCTCCAACAACGGCGCCATCGGGCCTGATCCCAGAGTGACCCGGCCCACCCCGCAGCACAGCGCACAGCGCACCCACGCCACCATCACACCCGTCACCGCAGACAGCATCGTCACGTCCATACCCGGTCAACGACCCGGCCCTGGTTCAGTTCGCAGCGAGCTGGTTCAGTTCTACGGGCCGCTGGTTCAGTTCGTGCCCGGGCTGGTTCAGTTGCTGGCGAGGAAGTGAACCAGCCCCCCTTCCTGACACCCCTGTGAGCCTCCCAGCCCGTTTCCCCAGGTCACAGCCCTGCCGCGAGTCTATGAGCCCTGAGCCCGTCTCCCCTGCCTCTGCGCGGTGGTTCAGTTCGCCCCCGGGCTGGTTCAGTTCTCTCCCGGAAGTGAACCAGGGCGACGCTGGGCGTTTCCGCAGGTCAGAGCGTTGCTGGTTCAGTTCGTTCGGGGGCCTGGTTCAGTTCTCCGCTGCCTGGTTCAGTTCCCGATCCGAACTGAACCAGGCCCGAGAAGCCTGTTTGCGCAGGTCACAGGCTTGCTGAAGATCGTTTGGTTCAGTTGGTTCAGTTTTTCCCGCCGAACAAGCTATATACGCAACGAACCTGGGGCAGTCAGCAGCCTGCGGCGAGCACTCCCGAGAGGGCGGCGCACTCTCGGGCTCTCCCGCCCCCTGACCGCCAGACGCCGAGGGAGCGGCATCTCTGAGCGGTATACGTGGCCAGCCGTCCGCCGAGCGCGGCCATCATCGTTGTGACTGCCCCGGCTGGCAGGGAGGGGTGGGCCCGTTGGTGATCTTGATTCGCCGTCTGGCGGGCCGCCCTCGGCCCAGCGCCATACCCACGCCGTCCCGGATGCGGGCGCGTCAGGCGACCACCCGGGCCCGGCCTCGGCCGGCGGGGAGCACCTGCTGCCGCGATACGGCCAAGCCCGGCACTCTCGCTCCGCTCGCCCACCCATCGTCTCGGCCGAGCACCCGACCGACCCAAATTGGTCTAGTAACGCTCCGCAAACAGAACCGGCAGCCGGAGCCAGCCCGCGGCACCCCCCGGCCACCAGGACCAGGAACCACTCACCCACGGAAGACACTGACACCACTGACCACCAGGAGGTCACTGAACCTCAGCGACTTCAGTACCTTCCGTGGGCTCTCAACTGCGGCTTTGACTCCCGAAAGGGCTGCGCCCTCTCGGACTCTCCCGCCCCTTCCCCCAGCGGGGCGACGGCTCGGCGGCGCAAAGCGCCACCGAGCCCCGAGAGGGCAAGCCCCCTCGGGCACCCCCGTGACCGCAAGCGGTCACAACCCGTGAGATTGCCGCCTTCGGCGGCACCACCAGCCGAAGGCAGGTACCCCGACACGGGCACCCAGATCTCCCGGCGCCGCAGCGCGTCCCGCAGCGAGACGAGCACGCACAGCTCGTACGGGATGCGCTCGACCCGG
>NZ_JBEZHM010000100.1:0-17153 GCF_040650575.1 Streptomyces sp. NPDC048659
CCTGGGCGGCGGCGTGGCGCGCCTGCTCGATCCGGGCGGTCTCTTCGGCCACCTTCCGCTGGCCTTCGAGCACTCGCGCTTCGTCTTCGACCACCTTCGCGAGGGCGGCCTTCTCCTTCGCCTGCTCGGCGGCGAGCTTCGAGGACTCCTCGGCCTTCTTCCGCTCGGCTTCGAGGACTCGGGCCTCCTCTTCGACCACCTTCGCGAGGGCGGCCTTCTCCTTCGCGCGCTCGGTGGCGACCTTCGCGGACTGTTCGGCGGCCTTCTCGGCGGCGGCCCGTCGGGCAGTCTCCTCGGCGGCGCGCTGGGCGGCGGTCGTGACGCTGGTTGCCTCGATCTCAGCGGTGGCGACGGCGGCTTCGGCTCGGTGGGCGGCGGCCCGGGACTGGCCGTCGGCCATGGCCTTGAGCTCGGCGAGCTCGGCCTGCTGCCGGGTCTCCTCGGCCTCCTTGGCGAGTTCGTCCAGGCGGGCCTGGTGGGCGGCCTCGCGCTCCTGGCGCTCCCGTTCCCGCTTGTCGGCGAGCTCCTGCTGCTCCCGTTCCCGCTTCCGCTGCTGCTCGGCCCGCTCCTCGTCGCGCTTCTGCTGCTCCTCCTCCTCCTTGCGCCGGCGGTCGGCCTGGCGCCGCTCGGCCTCCTGCTGCTGCTCCTGCTCCAGCATCTGCGCGGGGATCGCGCGGGCTTCCTCGACGCTGACGCCGTACGGGGCCAGGAGCTCGGGCATGACGTCCAGAACCTTGGCGCGCTCCTGCGTGGTGCCGTCGGCGTAGAGGGCGCGGTGCTTCTGCCAGACGCGGTAGATGGCCAGGCGGCGGACGATGGTCCGGGCCTCGGCGTAGGTGGTCGGCTCCGTCTTGGCGAGCTGGAAGACCTTCCAGGTCACACCGAAGTTCATCGCCCAGTCGGCGAGGGTCAGCGTCTGGTCAGCAGGAAGGCCGGCCTCCAGGCGGGCGGTCCGGACGATCGCCCAGCGGGCGACCTCGGTCAGGATCACGTACGCGACCGGCATCATGGCGTGTCCGAGGATCCGGCCGAAGTCGTCCTGGAACGCCTGGGACAGGCCGGGCGTGCCGGGCATGGAGTCGACGGCCGCGGAGACGTTCAGCCAGATCGTGACGGCGGTCAGCGCGTGCGCGGTCGCCCGGATCCAGGGCCGGGCCATCTGCCGCCACGCCAAGACGAGGTCGGCGGTGTAGAGGGCGATGATCAGCCCGTCGATGCCGATCGGGAAGGCGTAGCTCTTCCAGCCGGTGTATCCCCAGGCGACGGCGGCGTCTCGCAACGCACCGTAAGAGAGGGCGAAGCCGACTCCGGCGGCGGCCAGTCCGGACAGCGCGGCGACAGCCGCGAGCGGGATCATCAGCCACAGGTAGCGCGACTTCTTCGGCTCGTCGGCGGTCTCAGGGACAGTGGTCGAAGCCTCGGCCAGAGTGGTCGAAGCCGACGGACGAGTGCCCGAAGGTGCCGGGCGGACGGTGGTGTCGGCGGGTGCCGGCACCCGGTGGGTGGGCTCCACGGTGGTGGTCATCGTTCTCCGTTCATGGCGCGTGGTGGGCGGGGCCGGGGCCCCGCCCGAAGGGGTGTTCATGGTCCGTGCTGATCGCCGGTTGCCGAAATCACGGGCTCCGGCGCGTCCGAGAGCCGGGGTCAGCGGCAGCTCGCGCACTTCCCGTTCGAGTCGGTCTTCTCGGTGGACCAGGTGCCGCAGCCGGAGCACTGCCACAGGTGCCGTACGGCCCCGGCCAGTGCCCGGAGCGTGGTCACCGCGCTCCCCCGATCACGGCGAGGAGGCGGGTGGTCCAGCCGCCGCAGCGGTGGCAGACCCACTGCTTGGTCTTCTGGTCGAGCTTCATCGGGCGGCCGTGGCAGGACGGCCGGGTGTGGCGGCTCACTTCTTCCGCCCGAAGAGGCGGCCGCCGCTGCCGTTGCCGGAGCCGGGCGTCTGCTCGGGGGTCGACCGCTTCACCCAGCCGCCGCGGCTGGAGGAGTAGTCGGTGGCGTGCTGCTCGCGGTCGGCGTCGCTCATCTTCGAGCGGAGCTCGTCCT
Organism: Streptomyces sp. NPDC048659; assembly: GCF_040650575.1. Classification (NCBI taxonomy): domain Bacteria; kingdom Bacillati; phylum Actinomycetota; class Actinomycetes; order Kitasatosporales; family Streptomycetaceae; genus Streptomyces; species Streptomyces sp. NPDC048659. Next base: position 2,044 of record NZ_JBEZHM010000100.1, read on the forward strand.
GGGAGATGGTCCGGCGAAATGCCATGATGAGAACTCCTGTTCCTGTTCGGGATGGGAACCGGAGCGCCCTGTCTTCCGCCAAGTCGTCGGGGCGCTTCGGTGTTTTCGGGTCCCCCGACCCCTTCCGGGGTGGGGAGCTGGAGGGGTAGCCGGGCCCGGTAGCGGGGCCGGTAGCCGAGGGGTAGCCGGTCGATAGATCCGCAGGTCAGAGGCGGGATAGCCGGGGCTATGCGACTCCCTGGCCCGACTCCTGGGGCTCGCCCTCGGGGAGGGGCTTGACGAGGGTCAGGCGCCGGACCTGGGCGGGCACATCGGAGGCCGGAAGCGGAACCCCGGCGGGGGTCTGCTCGGGGGTCTCGGCGGGGGCCGGGACGGGGGTCTCGGCGGGGGCCGGCGGGGCGGTCTCGGCGCCTCCCCCGAGGAGCCGGGCGAGGGCCTCCCCCGGGCCCATGCCGAGGGCCTCGGTGAAGGCGTCGACGCGCACTCCCCAGTCGTTCTTCTTCTTGATGCCGACCTGCTTGGTGACGGGGATGCCGGACGCCTCCAGCCAGTCGCGCAGCGCGAGCTTGTCCGTCGCCCCCGGCGCGAGGAGCTTCTCTTCCTCCGCCGACGCGATGAGCATCGTGAGGTGGACGGCCGGGCGGCCCTCCTTCTCCAGCTTGGCGAGCTCGGCGAAGACGTGCCGGACGAGGAGGTCGGACAGGGGCGTCTCCGGCTCGTCGGCCGGGGCCTCCCCCTCCTCCTGGTCCTCCTCGGCGAACTCCTCCTCGCCGTCTACCTCCTGGTCGTCTACCTCTTCGAGGTCCTCCTCGGCCGGGGCCGGAGGAGGGGCGAGCATCCAGGCCGCGACCATCCAGGCCATCCCCCCGACCGTGGCGATGACGCCGCTCCAGGGGGCGAGCATCTTCACGTACGGACCGGCGAGGGTGACGGCGGTGCCGAGGGTGCCGGCGGCGAGCATCCCGCCGATGAGGAACATCCCGGCGGACTCGGGGAACGGTCGGCGGACCGGGGCGACGGGCGGGGCCGTCACCTCCTGGTCCTCCTCGGGCTCGTCGTCCTGGTCCTCGTCGTCGTCCTCGTCGACGTCGGTCTTCTTCGCCGACTTCTTCGCCTTGGCCTTCGTCTTCGCGGCCTTGGCCTTGGCCTTCTTGTCGGCGTCGGCCTGCGCGGCGGCGGTGGCCTCGGTGTCGACGCTGGCCAGGTTCCAGGCCCACTTGAGGGCGGCGGGGACGCAGCCGCACAGCTTGCCGCCGAGGACCATCGAGCCGGACCACAGGGCGGTGAGCGCGGCGGCTCCGCCCCGGGTCACGTCCCGTACGCGCATCTCGTCGGTGGTGGTCACATCGACCCCACGACGGACGCGAGCTTGATGACGAGGTTGTGGCCGATGGCCCAGATGCCTCCGGCCTGGCCGTAGATGACCCCGGCGGAGATGCCGAGGAGCGCGGGCCACACCATGCGCTTCCACTTGAAGAGGAACGTCCAGGCGGTGAGGCCGAGGGCGACGCCGCCCATGCCGATGTTGCCGCCCACGGTGCCCTGGATGAGGGAGGTGGGGACCTCGGCGACGCCGGTCGTGACGGACGCCCACAGGTCGCCGGCGGCACCGGCGAAGGTGCCGAGCGCGATGCCGATGCCGCCCGCCTTGTCGCGGTCGAGCTTCACTCGGTCGCTGCCGCGCAGCCCGGCGAGCATCACCATGCCGGTGGTCAGGGTCAGGCCGGACATGCCCACCGAGCCGAGGATCGGACCGGCGGCGATGACGACGGTGTTGACGGTCTCGGGCGTGTTCACAGGACAACTCCGGGCGCGTAGAGGAGAGACGAGACGGTGACGGTGGCGAGCGGGACGCGGGCGATCCAGCGGACCGGCCGGGCGGACTGGCGGGCACGGCGGTCAAGCCCCCACCAGCACGCGGCGGCGACGGGACCGGCGGCCAGGAGCGGAGCGAGGAGCGTGCCCCAGGGCTCGATGGCGTACATCGCGTCGCGGACGACGGGCGCGGTGCCCTGTCCCCACAGCGAGGCGCCGATGGCGGCGGCGGGGCGGGCGGCGAGACCGGCCAGGCCGGGGAGGCGGTGGAGGTGGACCATCGCGGCCCCCTTCCAACCGGCCACGAGGGCGCCGACGGTGATGCCGGCGGCGGCAAGCTCGGGGACGGAGATGGTCATCCGGGCCATGTAGTCGGCCCCGGCCATCGGGTCGCCGGTCACGGACCAGATCGCGAGGTGACCAGCGGCGGCGGCCGTGCCGTTGAAGAGGGCCCAGCGGATCCGCGGGTCCTGTACGGACGGCGCCTCCGGCGCGGCGGCCGGGGCGGCCTGCGTGGTGTCGGTGGCGGCGGGCGGGTTGAGCCGCTTCTTCTTCGCCTTGGTGCGCGCGGCCTTGGTGCTCTTCTTCTTGCCCTGGGCCGGGACCTTGGCCGGGGCGGCGGGCGCGGCGGCGCGGGTGGGGAGCTTGAGCTTCACAGCAGCCCCTCCTTCACGACCGTGAGGTAGAGGGCCTGGCGCTCGGCCTGCCGCACACCGCCACGGACGCCGTGGACGTGCTCGACGGCCGTGACCTCGCGCAGCTCCTGGATGAGGCAGAAGTCGATGAGCGGGCAGTCCTGGCACAGCGCCATCGCCTGCTTCTCCGCCTTGTACGGCGGGGTGCTCAGGCCGCTGGGGTGCTCGGGGTGCCACGCCTCCGGGTCGGTCGTCGCGCACACCGGGGTCTCGTCGACGACGAACCCGCGGAGCGTCTGCTTGATCCTCAGCACCCGCTCGACGAGCTCGTGCTCGACGGCGAGCGGCTCGACCTTCATCCGGCTCACAGGACAACCCCCAGACCACACAGCAGGAAACGGACACGGAGCTCGTCGGCGCCGACCTCGACGGGGACCTCGCCCCGGCGGCAGCCGGGGGTCCTCGCCGGGGTCTGGCGCGGGAGCCGGGTACGGGTGACGACCTCGGCGGCCGGCGTACGGCGCGGGGTCGAGTCGGGTAAGGCCATGGGTCACCCCCTGGGCAGGTACCGGACCCCGCTAGTGGTGCACCAGCGGGGGACCTGCGTTTTCGCAGGTCAGCAACACGGGACCCCCCGACTTTCCCGCTGGGGTGGCGGGGCGTCCCGGGAACAAGGTAGACCACTAGCGATGGATAGCGCTAGTGGTAGCGCTAGACCTCTACGTGTCTTAGGCTCGTACGTGTAGCGCTGCACTCGACGGCGAGCGCGGCACGGGCATCAGGAAGGAGAGAACGGATGGCTTCAGTGGGCTACGGGGAGATCGCCGCGCACTACCGGAAGCAGATCCAGGACGGCGTGCTCAAGCCGGGCGACACGATGCCCTCGATGCGTCAGGTCTGCGAGAAGTTCGGTGTCGCCCAGACGACCGCCAACAGGGCGTTCCGGCAGCTCAAGAGCGAGGGGCTGACCCTGCCGAAGGCGGGCGTCGGCACGATCGTGGCGGGCGCGCTCAGCAACAACATCGCGCAGCGGGTGGCGTTGCACGCGAGCACCGGCAAGGCGCTCGCGGCGGGGGAGAGCTCCAAGATCCTGGAGATCGGCACGGTCGGCGCGGACGAGCTCGTGGCTCCTCGCCTCGACGTCGCGCCCGGTACACCAGTGCACGTCCGCCGACGGGTCGTGAGCCGTGGCGGCGTGCCCGTGCACGTCAGCAGCTCGTTCTATCCGGCGTACGTGATCGCGGTGACACCGGAGCTGACTCAGCCGGTCTCCACCGGCGGGTCGCGCGAGCTCGCTGCCGAGCGGCTCGGCATCCCGCAGGAACGGGTCCTGGAGGAAGTCACCTCGCGTCACGCGACCGAGGACGAGAAGGCCGTGCTTGGTCTCAGCGCCGACAAGGTGCCCGTGACCCAGGTCGTCCGGACCGTGTACCTCGCGGACGGGCGGGTCGTGGAGGTCGCGGTGAAGGTCGCCGGCGGCGCCACGATCCTGCGCTGGTCCAGCGACCTGCGCTCGTAAGGCCGTTCGCCTCGAAGGCCCGCACCCTGCCTGGGTGCGGGCCTTCGTCATGTCCTGAGGCAGCCTTCGCGGGCGCCTACGACCGTTAGCCTCCGTGGCCACCGCCGTTGGCGTCTGCGGGTGATCTGAGCTGGGAAAAGACGGCTGGCAGCGGGGGAGGGGTGCCCGGGTGGCTGTCCGGTTTGCCGGATTATCGGCCGGAGTTGGGCACGGACCGTACCCCCGCCGTCACGGATGCAGGCCGTGAGGCGACCGCACCGTGGGGGAGTGGCTGGCGGGGAGCAGCTGCTGCCGCGATGACGAACGGCCGGTGTGGTCGCTCCGCGTCGGCGCGGGCATCGTCGTGGCCAGGCAGCGTGTCGTCCGGTGTCTCCCGGCCCGCCCGTGGGAACCCACCGCCTACGCGCCGAGGGTGGGCGGCTCCCCTGGTCAGTCGGCCGCGGGCCCGCCCTTGCTCTCCCAATACTCCAGCCGCTTCTCCCAGTCCGGCGACCCGTCCGGCCCGATCCCGTACGCGGCCAGCCGTTCCCCTACCTCCTCGTCCTCCCACAGCGGCAGGACCCTGCGCTCGACACGCGGTTCGGCGGGAAGCGGCCGTTCGTCGTCGGCGGCCGGGGCCGGCGGGGGGACGTCGACGGAAGCCCGGAGCACCGCGTCCGCGAGGAACAGCGCGGCTTGGCGGTCCTCCTCGGCGCGGACCAGCGCGGCCGGCCTCGGCTCCGCCTCCTTCTGCGGGCGGTCCTTCTTCATCGGCAGGCCCAGCCTCCGGGCCTCCAGCGCACGCTGGCGGTGCGACCGCTTGCAGAACTTCCTCGGCGTGCGCGTGCCCAGCTGGCTCACCGGCTCACCGCACCACACACACTCCGGGTCCGGCACGACCCGGACCAGCCTCACGTCCTCGGCATCCACGCCACCGACCCTAGCCGTCACTGTGACGGCTTTGGGGGTGCACGGGATGGCGGGTTCGGCGTGACCAGCCAGAACAGCACCGGCGGACAAGCTGTCACAGTGACGGCTTTGGCCCGACCGGGGGACGTCACTGTGACGGCTTCGGGGGTGTGCAGCGGATGGCGGGTTCGGTGATTGCCCCGCAATCAGCGCGGCCGGCTACCCGGTGCCCGCGGCCTTCACCGCCGCGAGCGGCGGTGCCTCCGGCGGCCCTCCGGGGGGCCACCGCTCCCAGAGGGGCGGGGGATCGCGGGTCCGTGCGGGCCGGTGGGTGGGTCGGCGGGGTCGCGGGCTTCCCTCCGGCCGGTCGTCCCTCCGCACCATGCCGCACGACCGCCCGGGGCGGCTCCGCAAGCTCCGCCACCCCGAACGCCCGCACGGCCCACCGTGAGTGCCGCCCGACCGGAGGGAATCCGCGAGGGCCCCGCCTTGCGCGGGCCGCGCGGAAGGCCGGTGGGCGGCCTGGCGCCGCATCTACCCTGGTGTCGCTGCCCGTTGCTGCGACCGGCAGCCAGGGGAGGGAACGCCGTGTCCGAGGACGACGCGAAGACCGCGCTGGTCGCGAAGCGGATCGCCGAGCTGGAGGCCGAGCTGCACAGGAACTCGGTGATGCTCGCGAACCTCCAGGAGCTGCCGGACAGCTCCGGCTACCGGTACGCGGCCGAGCGCATCGAGGCGATCGTCGCGGAGATCGAGGCGTTGAAGGCACCGGCCGAGGAAGCGAAGCCGGAGAAGGACGGCCCGCCGCTGCACGCGGTGCTGCTGGTGATCGGCGTGATCGTCGCGGTGTACGGGCTCGCCGAACACGCCTGGACCGCCGTCCTGATCGGCGCCGCACTCGCTGGCGTGTCGCAGGTCGTGAAGCACAACGCCGGAGCCAGCACCGAGGACGGCTGACCTCCTCCGCCGAGGCCCCGGTTACCGGTTACCGGTTACAGCTCCGCCCGCGAACCGCGGGGGCCCAGAACGGCACGGCACCGCTCCTCCCCGGCCTGTAACCCGTAACCGGTAACCGCGAGGACCGCCGCCGAACGGCCGTCGAACTCAACGCCCACACCTATGCATCACGACGTCGACGGCCGCCCCAACGCGTGCACACGTGCCCGTGCACACGCGTGCACGCGCGAGGGCGTACCGGACTCCGGCCTTCGGGTCAGTCCTCGTACACGGGCGCCGGCCTCATCTGTTCGCGGGTGACCGGGATGGGCTTCGGCCCCGTCACGGCCTCCTCGGCGCTGCGCGGGGTCGGGCCCCACATCAGCCGCGGGCAGTGCTCGCACGCGCCCTCGGGGTCGGCCTGCCACGGCCTGCCGCACCACTCGCAGCACTGGAGCCCGACCCGGGCCGCCATCGTCTGCGGGAACAGGCTCGGGATGCTGTGCTCGAACCGGATGCGGGCGGCGGTCTCCTGGTCGTGGAACGAGGCGAGCATGCACGCGGCGTGGTACTCGCTGCCCTCGGCGTGCGCGGCGAGCTCCAGCCACGCCATCGACCGGGCGTCGAACGCCTGGGCGCGGCGGTGCGGGTCGTCCTGTTCGCCGGCGTGGTGCAGCTCGGTCTCCTCCTGGAGGACGCGATCGGCTTCGTCCAGGCGGCGCTTGATCTCCGGGAACGGGGTGGGCCGGTCCCGGCCGCCGTCCCACTCCGGGTCGTACGGCTCCGGCCGCGCGGCGGCGGCAACGGCGGCTGCGGCTGCCGCGTACGGCAGGCCGGTGCGCTCCATGTGGGCGCGGATGGCGGCCTTGCGCTTGCTGTCGTGCTTGGGCACGGGGGTCTCCGATCGGCGGCACGGCCCACGCGCTCACCGCCGGACGGGAGGACGGGCGCAGCACGTCGTCGGCATCACGGTGAAGTTCAAGCGCGCGGCCCGGGGGACCTTGGCCGGACGGCACCGCCGACTGCGTGGGAGTCGGCGGCGGCGGCTCGGGCAGGCGCGTCCTGCCCCACCACGGAGCCTACCGGCGCGGACTCCCGGGCGTGGACGACTCCGACGTCCTGGTCCTCGATGTCATCCACCCCGGCCGGGCCGGGGACAGCCGTCTCCCACGGGAGACAGATGATCGCACCGGGTACCCCGGGTACCCGCCCGGCGCCGGCCACCAGTTCCACTCGCCCGGAGGGCGCCCGCGGCTTCCGATCCGCCCCTTCCCCTTCACCCTTACTTCCGGCAGAACCGGCGTTCGCGTGATGGCGCCACCCAGCGACTGAACTGAGAGAACGCGCCAGACCCGAACAGGTTTCCTCCACCAGCACGTGATGGACCAGCCGATGGCCTCGCGGGGCGCCGCCGGTCCGTCAGACTGCGTCCATGAGCACCGCACGACGTCCTCTTGGCCTCGGTCCGGCGACCGCGATGTACGCGAGTTCGGGAGGCACTTCTCCTCGGCTGCTGCCCGTCGAGCGCGCGGTCGCCGTGCCGGTCGAGGGCGACGTCGAGCACGACCAGGAGCACGTCGTGGTGCGGGGCCGGCGGGTCCTCGGGCCGGGCTTCGTGGGGGCCTCGGAGCTCCAAGAGGGGTCCGTACAGAAGTAGTCGGCGGGCGCCCACCCCCCTTGTCCGGGCTGCTGAGCTGCGCGTTCCCCTTCGTCCCGCGCGGAACGAAGGGGACCCGAAAGGGAACCCGGAAGGGAACCCGGAACGGCACTCCGAAGAGGACCTCAAAGAGGACCCGGAACGGAACCGCTGCGGACGCCGGTACGGGTCCGGGGTTCTCCAGACCCCTCCAGGAGAAGTAGTCGGCGTGCCGTGCACCCCTTGACCACGGGCACTGACCTGCTGCTTTTGCTGCCTGGCGCGGGCCTTGGGGGCAAGTTGTAAGGCAACTTGCAGGGCAACTTGGGGAGCAACTTGTAGGGCTACTTGTGGGGCAACCTGGGAGGCAACCCGCCGACGGCCTCGGCCACGGGGTCCGGTGGGCGGTGTCGTCCGGAGCGGACGGCGCCCGGCCACGGCGAGACCTGCTCGCGCCGGGCGATGCCGACCGGAGCGGGGGTCTGGGGGCCGGCGAAGGCCCCCAGCACCCGCGGCGGTCAGCGAAGTCCGTGACCTCGGCCCTGGTCCGGCGGCGGCTGCCGCAGGTGCGCGGGCTGCTCGTACGCGGTCCCGTAGCGCTTGCCGGTGCCGGCCTTCCTCGACTTGGGGAGCGCGGCGCGGGCGGCGGCGGACCGGGCGCGGCCCTCGGCCTCCCGCTGGCCCTTGGGCATCTCCTTGCGCAGGGCCTGCTCCTGGCGGAGCTCCTGGACGCGCTTCTCCACCTTGGCGATCGTGGCGGTGGCCCGCTCGGCGCTGGCACGGCCGTTGTGCCGCTGGGCCTTGCCGTGGACCTGGTCGCGGCCGTGGGCCTCGCTGACGAGCTCGCTCCAGCCTGTGCGGAGTCGGCTGAGTTCGCCGACCGGGTCGGGCAGGCCGGTCTCCTTGCGCGCCAGGTCGAACGCCGTGGACGCCTGGGTGCGGGACTGGGCGGCGATGTCGACGTTCTCGTGGATCGTCTCGGACGCCTTCTTGGCCCGGGTCTCCTCCTGGCTGCGGCTGGTGTCCATCCGCCACAGCGCCCACCGGCTCATGTCCTTGCGGCCGTTGGCCTCCCGCCACACCTTGCGGGCCGCGTCGGCTGCCTCGTCGGCCGCAAGGGCGGCGCGCATCGCGGTCTCCGCCGTGGTGATGTGCGGCTCGGCCTTCTCCAGCCGGGCCAGGAGCTGGTGGAGCTCCTGGACGTAGGGGCCGGTGACCTGTCCGGTGACGATGGCGTCGCCGGTCCGGATCTCCTCCTCCGCCTGGGCCTTGGCCCGGGTGAGCGCGGCGAGCTCCTTCTCCCGCCGCGTGATGGCGGCGGCCAGGCCGTCGTTGCTCATCCGGCCGTGGGGCCGGCGGGCCTTGTCCGTCCAGGCCGGGATCGGCGCGGGCGCGGCGGGCACCTCGTCGGCGGGCGGCTGCTGTCCGGCGGCCTTGGCCCGCCACTGGGCGAGGAGGGCGGCGGCCGGGTCGGTGGAGCGGGCCGCCGGCTGCTGCTCGGGCACGGGCACGACGCCGCGCTCGGCTTGGCCCCGGCGCAGGATCTCGGCGCCGCGCTCGGCCGCCGCGGCGAGCTCCTCGTGCGTCGGGCCGTCCTGCAGGACGGTCGACGTCGCGCGGGCGGCGGCCACCAGCTCGGCCCTCGGGTCGGGGACCGTGGGCGTGGCGGGGCCGTCGCCGAGGACCTTGCCGAGGTCGGCCCACCGCAGCTCCTTGGCCACCTTCGAGGCAGCGACCCACACCGGGGCGCCGTCGCCGTCGACCCATCCGGCGAGCGTGAACGAGTAGCCGTTCATGCGGCCGGTGCTGGCGACGTTCGCGCGGAAGGTGACTCCGGCGTCCTCGAGTCCGGACTCGAAGGCGTCGCGGCCGAGTCCGCGGCTCGCGTCCCGGACCTCGCGCACGATCCGGCGGAGCTCCTCGCGCTCCGGGGGCAGGGCGGTGTCGTGGGCACGGCCGCGCCGGCGGGCGGCCTCCAGCTCGTTGTTGCGGACCTGCGGGCCCTCGGCACGGAAGCGCTCGCGCGCCGGGACCAGGCCGTGCTCCTGCTCCAGGCGGTCGGCGGCATCGCGGGCGCGGCGGTAGTCCCACCGGTCGGTGAGCAGCTGCCCGGACCAGTCGACCCGGCTCACGGTGAGGTGGACGTGGTCGTCGCCGTGGCGGACCGCGACCCACGGGGCCCCGTCGAAGCCCATGTCGGCGACGAACGCCGTGGCGATCTCGGCCCACTGGGCGTCGGGCAGGACGCCGTCCTCGTCGGGCAGGGACAGCGACGTGCGCCAGATCGGCGCCTTGATCTCCGGTCGCTGGCGGGCGGTGTGGTCGATCGCGCGGGCGACCTGCATCGGCGTGCCGGTGACGTTCCCGGCGACGATCCGCGGGTTCACGTGCTCGTCCCGGCGGCCGGGGCCGAAGTCGTAGAGGATCGCGCCGACGGCCTTCCGGCCCTTGGTGATGTTGGCGATCACTCGGGGTCCGCGCCGTCCATGGGCTCGATGCCCCGGATCGCGAGGGCGGCGTTGCCGACCTCGAACAGGGCGCCCTCGATGGCGGGGTGGAGCGCGCCGTCCTGGTGGGAGTACCGCACGAGCTGGTTGAGGTTCGCGCCGATCCGGCACAACTCGTCGTACGCGGCCTGCGACACCGGGTCGAGCGGTGCCGGCCTTCGCTCGGCGCCCGGGGCCTGGCCGTCGCCGACGTTGGCGAGGCGGTCCTCGACCACGGCGCGGACCCACGCACCGAGCTCGCGGCGGCCGGACTCGGCGCGGGCCGCGTCCCACCTCTTCCGCTCGGCATCGTTCAGCCGCACGGAGACCGTGTGCTGGCGCTTGCTCCCCGGCGTACCCCGTGCCATCCGTACCCCCTCGACTGTGGCCAGTCGCCAATTGGCGACTGGCCCACCAGTCGTATCACCTGCGGATATCCGCACCGCTTTCGGGGCGGGGAACCTGGGGCCGCCCCCGGCGGCCACGGCTCCGGCGCGGCCGTCCGCGCCTGCCGTGCGGCCCCTCGGGCCGCCGGCGGACCGCCCCGTCAAGGGGCGGTCCTCCCCCGGCAAGCGCAGCGCGCCAGGGGCGAGGTGCCGGTAAGCGAAGCGCACCGGCATACCTCGCTGCCGCGAGTCAAGGGTTCCCGGGGGTCAGGTGCCCGACGTCCGGGGCTCGCGGCCTGGACGCTGCCGCTGCCGGTCACCGGCCGGTCCGTCCTCCGTTCCGGAGCCCCCTGGGCTCCGGTGGCCGGCGCTTGCGTCGGCCGTTCCCGAGGACCACCGGTCAGCACATGACGTGCTGCCCATGGGCGGCGACGGTGGCGTCGAGCTGGCCGCCGCAGACGGCGCAGGCCGGGGTGCCGTGCGGCGCCGGGCGGGCGTCGGCGACGAGGTCGTCGAGGTCGGGCAGGTGCACGGCGCGGACCGGTTCGCGGTCGAAGCCGCGGTGGGCTTCGGGGTCGCGGCGGAGCTCGGCGCGGCGGCGGGCGAACTCGACGGCGGCGTGGGTGCGCTGGGTGTCGGCGGTCTCGGACCGCTTCTTGTCCTGCTCGGCCAGGGCGGCGCGTGCGTGGGCCTCGCGCTGCATGTCCGCGAGGCGGATCTCCTGGGCTCGGGCCCATTGGGCAGGGGTCCGCTCCAGAACGGCCTTGTCGACCGCCTCTCGACGCGCGCGGCGGGCATCGCGGACCTGCTGGCCTCGGCGGAGCTGGTCGACGGAGACGGGACGGCGGCCTGCTGGCTTGTCCGGCGGGTAGAAGTCGACGCCCTGGACCAGGCCGAGCTTGGTGAGGCGGGCGATGACGCCGGGCAGACCGCCGACTTCGGCGGCCTGGAGGATGTCGGCGCGGGCCCCGAAGACGGGCACGATCAGGCGCCACCACGCCTCGCGGGTGATCAGGAGCGAGGGGAGCTCGGGGGTCTCTGCGACCTCTTCCTCCGGGATCTCCGCGTCCTCGCGCTCGTCGAGCTTCACCAGGTGGGCGAGGCGCTCGCGCAGGCCCTTGCTCCAGGTCAGGCACTGGAGGCCACGGGTGGCGAACTCGTACTCGTGCCACAGGTCGACGGCCTTCTCGTTGCCGGAGGCGGCGATGGCGGCGAGCTCCAGGGCCGTCTTGCCCTTCTGCCCCCGGGTGACCTTGAGGTCCATCCGCGTCATCTCCAGCGCGAGGGAGCCGCCTTCCTGGAGCTTGACGACGTACTTCCCCAGCGCGCCGGCCTTCTCGCGGGTGGCGGCGGTGACGTCGACGCCCTTGCCGATCCGCTTGCCGTCCTTGGGGCGGATCTCGCCCCGGGCGGGCTTGGGCAGGCCAACGGCCGTGCAACGCTGGGCCCAGCGGTTGTAGAGCTCCTCCTCGATGACCTCGGCTCGGGCGTCGGTGGCCGCCTCCTCCGTCCAGATCAGGACGTGCGCGTGGCTGTGCCAGCCGTTCTTGCCCCAGGTGATCTCGATGGTGCGGGTCGTGCCGACGATGTTCCAGCGGTCGCGGAACCCGTCCTGCCAGACCGTGGCGGGACCGACCCGGCGGCCCTGTCCGTCGTACTCCTGGCGGCGGACATACCGGTCGTCACCCTCCCATTCCGGGCCCCAAGGGGCGGGGGCGCCGTCCCGGATGACGTGCCGTCCGGTCCACCAGGTGCCGCCCTGGACACCGCGCCACGCCTCGACCACGCGGGCGAGCTGCCCGGGGTCGACGGGGCACGCGCAGGTGCACGGCGGTTTCTTCTGCCCGGGGCCCGGGGCGAGCACGGGGCAGGTGCACTGACAGGTGCAGGAGCGCTGACCTGCGCACTTGTGGCCGTCCTTGACCCGGCTGGCGAGCCGGACGTGCTCCCAGTGCGGCACGGTCAGGGTGGCCATGTACAGGCCGTGCCCGGCCTTGAGCCAGGCCAGGGCGGCGCGTTCGAGCTCGACGGCGCGGGCCGCGCGGATGCGGGCCTGGCAGATCGGGCAGGCCCACACCGAGTGGCAGGACTGGAGTCCGGCGAAGCGCGCGGAGCCCTCGCCGATGTGGACGCCGACCTCCTCGCCCGTCAGTCGGGTGCCGCAGACGCGCAGGCCACTCAGAAGAGTGAACCGCTGGATCGCCTCACGTAGACGCCGCCGTTGGTCGCGGAGCTTGAGCCGCCGCATCTTCGCGTCGGCGTCCTCCTGCTGACCCGTGGCCGAGGGGGTCTGTCCTGCGGTGGAAACGAGGTTTACCGCTTCCCTAGCCGCACGCGCGTTCGGGGTTGCGGCTGAGTCGTCCCTGACGGGGCTGTGGGGGCTGGCGGGGGTGGCGGGGGCCCGTCGGTTGCCTGCGGCGGAGAACGTGCCGGACAGGGCCGCTGAGGCGGCGTCAAGGGCCTGGATCTCGGCGACCTTGCGGTCGATGGCGCGGGTACGGCCCTCAGCGACACGCCGGGCGCGGGCGGCATCGCGGGCGGCGGCCTGGCGCTGGCGGGCGAGTTCCATCGGCGTGGCGCCAGCGGGGAGGGTGGAGGCGGGGGCCTCCAGCTCACGGCGGCGGTCCGCGCCCGTGGCGCGGATCACGGCGGCAGGCTGGGGGGCAAACGCGGAGGAACCCGGCGACTCGCTCGGGTGGTTGTCCGGCTCGATGGCCTGGACAGGTGTTGCGGGACGACTGTCCCCGGGTACGCTGATCAAAGCGTTGGGTCCTGTCTGGTGCGCCTAGGAACGTTCAGGTAAGGACTCGCGCGGGGCGTATCCCGAACTCCTACATCCGGGTGCGCCCCACGTTCTTTTGTGGCAGTGATCCTTTCACCACCTGGGGCTGGATATCCACTGCGACGCCCAAAGTGACCCGTGAGATCTCACGGGGCGAACGAAGGCCCGCGACAATTCCCGTGTCGCGGGCCTTCGTCGTGCTGCTGTCCCGTCAGGCGGGACGCGGGGCCTGGGGTGTTACGCGAGTCGGTCGGGGTCCTGGGCGGCGATCTGCGCGAGCCACACGGTCAGCGTCGCGCGATCGACCGCGTCGAGGGCGGCCTGGAGCGCGGCGAGCGACTGGCGGAAGGTGGCGTCCTTGGCCTTGGTGCCGGCGGGGGTGACGGTCATCTCCAGGTGGTCGCCCAGGATCTCGGCGGCGGCGAGGCGCTCGTCGCCCGGGGTGTCGAGCCAGGAGCGGCCGTTGAGAGCTCCGAAGGCGGCGCGGCCGAGGCCGGTGTGCATGTGGGAGACCGCGGCGCGGAGCTGGGCAACGTACTCGCGCAGTTCCTCCGGGCTGCTGACTTCCTGCCCGGCCTCGACCCAGTTGTCCTCGGCGATGGTGATCGTGGTGTCGGTCATCGGTCGTTCCTCTCGGGGGTGGTGGTCAGTCCTTGTACGCGACGGCGCCGAGGCCGTTCTGCGCGCGGGTGAGGGCGCCGCGGAGGGTCTCGGCGGCTCCGGCCGCGATGTGGAGGCCGGCGTACGCGGCCTCCAGGTCGTCGCCGAGGGTGTCGCGGTCGCTCTTGAGGTGGTTCTCCCCCTCCAGGGTGGTGAGGAGCTGGGTGATCTGCTCGATGGCCTGCGGGAGCATCCCGGCCATGTAGGCGAGGTTGCCGACGACGCTGTACGCGTCGCCCGGGTACTCCCAGTCCGGACGAGTGCTGAGGGTCGCGTGGTTGAGGGCGCGGATCGCGTCGCCGGCGGTGTCGGCGAGCTGGGCGGGGGTCTTGTCGGTCATGGGGTCGATCCTTCCAGTCAGGTGTGACGTCAGTGGCGGAAGTCGCTGATCTCGCCGCAGCGCATCGAGCTGCTGGGCGCGGCCTGCGCGGTGTACGGGGTGAGGCCCTGGTCCCGCCACATCTGGCGGGCGGTGTCGGTGTGGCCGGCGCAGACGTAGGCGGTGGCGTCGAGGCTGCCGTGGGCGAGGCCGTTCTTGGCGGAGTACGCCTCGACGGCGGCGGTGACGCGGGCCGCGCAGGCGTGCGGCATCCGGTCGAAGCGGATGGTCATGCGGCGATCTCCGTGTCGGTGGTGGCGGTCCAGGTCCACGCCTCCTCGTCGGCGGCGGCGCGGGCGGCGGCGTCGGCGAGGGCGCGGGCGAGGCGGCTGGCCTTGGCGGGCAGGAAGCCGTGGCGGGAGACGCGCAGGAGCTGGTCGGCGAGGACGGCGGCGGTGGCGGGCTCGATGGTGTGGCCGTCGGCGGCGTGCTCCAGGAGCTCGACGAGCTCGCGCCGTTCGGCGGCGGGCAGGGTGCCGGTGGCGTATCCGGCGAGGCCGGTGACGGCCGCGAGCGGGTGGCGGTCCTGGCCGAAGAAGTCGGCGCCGTGGGAGACGACGAGGTGGCTGGCCATGGGGTGGTCCTCCTCTACTGCTGGGTGGCGGTGGTGAGGTCGGGGTCGTAGCCGGTGTGGTGGTTGTAGCCGCGGGCGATGAGGTCGATGGCGGCGGTCTTGTGGGAAGAGGCGGTGCTCTCCTTGGCGCCGATGAGGTCGCCGATCTTGGCGTTGGTGACGGGGAGGTCCTGGACGCGCCCGGCGAGGTCCTGGGGGGCGAGGGAGCGGACGGTGTCAATGGGCATCGAGTCGATGAGGAAGCGGGCGACGACGCGCTCGCGGAGCTCGCGGGCGGACAGGTTGGAGAGGGCCTCGGCTTGGGCCGCGCGGACCGCGTCCTGGGCGGCGGCGTGGCGCGCCTGCTCGATCCGGGCGGTCTCTTCGGCCACCTTCCGCTGGCCTTCGAGCACTCGCGCTTCGTCTTCGACCACC
>NZ_JBEZHM010000101.1:0-16908 GCF_040650575.1 Streptomyces sp. NPDC048659
CACCTTCTACAACCACTCCGGCTCGGTCGACCTCATCGCCGACATCGCCGGCTACTACACCGGCTGACCCGGACGCCACACCCCGCGGGGCCTCACGAAGGCCGGCACGACACGAGTCAGCCGCCCTTCATCGAGGCCCCGCGGCCGTCCCGCCGCAGAACCGTGCCGATGCGCCGCTTCACCTTCGTGGCGCGGGCGCCGTTCTTCGCCGCCTCCCGGGCTGCGGCCAGGGCCTGGCGGGCGAAGTCGACGCCGGACAGCTCGGCGGTCATGCGATCACCGCCTCGGTGACGTCGCCGCCGATCAGGAGGGCGGTGAGCCCGGGCAGGCGCTGGCTCCGCGGTGCGGGCTGGACCGGGGTGGGGCGGGCTTGGGGGTGCAGCTGCTTCAGCCGTACGGCGAGCAGGTGCTTGGCGGTGCGGGTCTGCGCCTGCGCGGCGGCCTCGGTCGCGGCGCGCTGGGCGTCGTCGCTGCCGGGCATGGACCGGTGCCAGGGCTTGGCGAGCTCGGTCGCGTACGTCTTACGGGCCTCGGCCTGGGCCTCCTGGCTGCGGCCGAGCACCACCAGAGCCTCGTCCCGGTACTCCCCCCGGTCAGGTTCCAGGCGGTGAGGAGCGCGTCG
Source organism: Streptomyces sp. NPDC048659 (assembly GCF_040650575.1). Classification (NCBI taxonomy): domain Bacteria; kingdom Bacillati; phylum Actinomycetota; class Actinomycetes; order Kitasatosporales; family Streptomycetaceae; genus Streptomyces; species Streptomyces sp. NPDC048659. Next base: position 623 of record NZ_JBEZHM010000101.1, read on the forward strand.
TGCGCGGCGGCGTCCTCGGGGTCCTGCGGGCCGGTCGATTGCAGAGCGGCCGGGTCGGCGAGCTCCTGGACCTGCGCGCCTGGATCGACGCCGTCGAGGCCAGCCGGCTGCCTGGGCTCACCGCTTCGCACTCCGCCTGCTCCGAGACCTCGACGCCGTGAGAGCCAGCCTCATGCTCGACTGGAGCTCCGGGAGCTTCGAGGGGCCGCCAACCGCGTCAAGAAGATCAAGCGGCAGCTCTACGGCGGAGCTGGATTCGAACGCTTAGGAGTTGTTGGCTTTCTGCCATGCGTCGAGGATGCCGGCGGGGATGCGGCCTCGGTCGGGGACCTCGTAGCCGTGGCTGCGTGCCCAGGCCCGGATGTCGTCTGAGGGCGCCATGGTGCTGTTCGGCTGTGGCTGTTCAGCAGTGAGGGTGCCGGCGGGAATCAAAGGTGTGAAGGCCGCGCCGTGGTCGAGGAGGCTGTTCGGGAAGAGGGGGACGGTCTCCTGTCCGGACAGGACAGCGGTGAGGAAACCGGCCAGGGTGCCGTCGTGGCTGTACCAGTGGAAGCCGCGGGCCTGGTTGACGGCGATGGTCCATTGGTCGGGGCTGGTCGCTGGGCGGGTTACCCAGAAGAGGTACTCGCCGTTGTCGGTGACCGCCATGGGAAACAGGTCCTGGGGGTCGGCGGGCAGTGGGTGGCTGTACTGCGCGCGTTCCTGCTGGAGTTGGGCGCGGATCGTAGTCGGCATGGGGCCGGTGAGGCTGGTCCAGGGCGTGTGTGCGTGGGGGTGGTAGAGGTGGATGAATCCGCAGAACGTGCCTGGTCCGTAGGTGTCGGCGATCTGCTTGTAGTCGGTGGGCAGTGGCATGCCGAGCTGCCGCTCGACGGCCGGCCAGTCCGTGGGCGGCGTGGTGGGTGGCGACGGGGGCGGGCAGAGGGTGGTGAGCCGGTCGATGCTCGTCATGGAAGCAGTCCTAGGCGGTGGCGCTGTTGCTGGCCGTGAGCGGGGTTGGTGAGCGGTTGGTCGAAGATCAGGTTGCCGTGTTGGTCGTGGGCTTCGAGCTGGATGTACTTCGGTACCGAGTCGGGCAGGTCGTCGGTGTAGTCGAGGTAGACGTTGTAGGTGACGATCTTGCCCGCGGCCACGGCCCGGTAGACCTGGTCTTCCCAGTGCCGCATGTCGGGGCTGTTGGTGGGGTTCTGGGTGATGGTGAAGAGGTTGTCGAGTGTGTCGCCTGAGCCGCCGAGCCGGTTGGCGAGCATGTGCCCTCGTGCCTGGTTGTATATGCCGCCGAGGAAGCCGGGAGGGCGGAGGTTACCGTTCGCGTCGGTGCCTTCGTCGAGCATGTCTCGGCTGATGATGGCGTTCATCTCGTAGGGGCGGCCGTGAGCGTCGCGGGTGAAGGTGACGCGGCCTCCCCAGGTGGGGTCGGCGGAGCAGCCGGCGAGGCCGAGGGGGTCGCTGAGGGTGAAGGGGTTGGGGACGTAGGCGTAGTGGTTGATGGCGGGGGCGAGGCCGAGTGGGTCGGGTGTGAGGTAGCGGCCGTGGTGCGGGTCGTAGTAGCGGTTGACGTTGTAGTGGTGCCCGGTTTCGGGGTCGAAGTACTGTCCGGGCTGGCGTAGCGGGGTGTAGGCGGTGGCGTCGCGGTTCCACTGGGTGATGCCCCATGCGGTTGTGCGGGCGTGCCAGGCGGTGTCGCCGTCGGGTGTGAGCAGGTCGCTGGGGCTGCCGGTGAGGTCGGCGATGATCGCGAAGAAGCGGCGGTCGGTGTCGTCTTGGGTGGCTCCGCGTGCTTCGCGTTGGGCGAGGGGCTGCAGGCCGAGGTAGTCCCAGGTGAGGGTGGTTGTGCCGTCGTACTGTTCGGCGATCTGTCCGCCGTCCCAGGTGTAGGTGACGAGAGCGGTGGTGCGGCCGTCCGCAGTGGTCTGCTGCTTGGCGATGCGGCGGCCGAAGGCGTCGTAGTGGTAGTCCCAGTGGTCGCCGGTGGGGGTGGTGACGCAGGTGAGGCGGTCTTCGGCGTTCCAGGTGTAGTGCCAGGTCAAGATCTTGCCGCTGAGGGTGCGGGTCTGGCGTTGGGTGATGCGGCCTTGGGCGTCGTAAGTGAAGGTGGTGCGGCCGGCGTGGGTGAGGCGGCTGCCGGTGTAGGTGTGCCGGCCGGCGTCTTCGTGGCCGGGGGCGTGGGGCGGGAGGGCGCTGTGGGCGAGGTCGCCCGTGGTGTTGTAGGCGTACTGTTCGCGCCAGCCGTCTGCGTCGACGGCGGTGATCCGGCTGGCCGGGTCGAGAGTGTAGGTGCGGGTGCCGGTGCGGCTGTCGTGGAGCTGTGTGGGGGTTCCGTCGGCCTGGTAGGTGGCGGTGCGGTCCAGGACGGTGCTGAGGTTGTGGGCTGCGGTCTGGCTGGTGATGCGGCCGACCGGGTCCCAGGCGTGCCGCAGGGTGAGGGATCCAAGTGTTCGGCTGGTTTCCCTGCCGAGGGCGTCACGTGTGAAGTGGAAGGTGTGGTCGCCGGCCTGGTATCGGGCGATCCCGTCTGCGGTGTAGTCGATGAGGGAGGCGGCACCGGAGGGGGTGCGGCGGTAGGCGGGCCGGCCCATCGCGTCGTAGGCGTGGGTGAGGGTGCGTCCGTTGACTGTTTCGGACACGGTCCGGCCGGCTGCGTCGCGCGCGAAGGTGATGTCGGCGTGCTGGTTGGTGGCGCGTATCAGGTAGCCGGAAGCGTCGTAGGTGAAGGAGGCCGCGGTGCCGTCGTCGTGGGCGAGACGGATGACGCGGCCCAGCGGGTCACGCTCGTAGGTCAGGCTCTGGCCGGCGGCGTTGGTGCGGCGGGTGACGCGGCCCAGTGGGTCACGCTCGTAGGTCAGCGTGCGGCCGTCGAAGTCGGTCTCGGCGATGAGCCGGCCTGCCGCGTCGTAGGTGTAGTGCCACTCGCTGCCTTGCGCGTTGGTGACCTTGGCCAGGCGAAGCTCGGTGTCGTGGGTGAAGCGGTGGTCGGCCCCGTCCGCGGTGCGGGTGCCGGAGCGCAGGTCGAAGTGGGTGGCTGTGTGGGTGGTGGTGCGGCCCATCCGGTCGGTGTGGGTGGTGAGGTTGCCTTCCGGGTCCCAGGTCCACTGCTCGCGGGTGCCGTCGGGCAGTTCCCGCCAGGCAGGGCGGCCCTCGGCGGTCCAGCCTTGCTTGAGGGTGCCGCCCAGCGCGTCTGTGGCGGTGATGATCCGGCCGAAGGCGTCCCTGGTGAAGACGGCGGTGGCGCCGTCGGGAGTGGTGATCTGCACCGGCAGGCCCGCGCGGTCTGTACCGATCGTCGTCCGGCCGCCGGCTGCGTTGACGACGCCGGTGAGATGGCCGTGCTCGTCGTACGTGCAGTGGGTGGTTGCGCCGTCCGCGTCGACGGCGGTGAGGGCGTTTCCTCGCTCGTCGTACGTGTAGCGGTTCGTGGCGCCGCCGCGTTCGGTGACCTCGACGGGCTGGTGCAGGCCGTTGTAGGCGGCGGTGGTGCGCACTCCGTCAGCGGCGGTCACGGCGACGAGGTCGCCGTAGTCGTTCCGCTCGAAGCAGGTGGTGCGTCCGGTCGCGTCGGTCTGGGTGAGCAGCTCGTCGCGGGCGTCGAAGGAGAAGCGGCTGGTGTGGCCGAGGGCGTCCGTCTCCGTGACGACCTGCAGTGCCTCGTTCATCTGGAAGAGGGTCGTGGCACCGGTGGAATCGGTGTAGCGAGTGAGAGAGTGACCGATCTCGGGATGAGTGTCGTAGGCGAACGACGACGACAGGACCCCGTCGGGGCCGACCGTGGCCTTCACCCGGCCGGCAGCGTCGTAGAGGTAGCGGAAGGCGGAGCCGTTGCGGTCCGTCCAGGAGGTGATCCGCCCCTCGCTGTCGTAGGCCAGGCGCAGCGGAACGCCGGAGTCGTTGAAAATCTCCGTCAGCAGGCCCGCGTCGTCGTAGCCGTAGCGGCGGATCTCGACCAGGCCGTCGGGCGTGTGCAGGTGCAGGGCGGCCGCCCGGCCGGCTTCGGTGGTGACGCGTGCGGTGTATCCGCCGCTGTGAGCCACCACGGTCGGCGCGCCGTCGGGCCGGCGGGAAATGGTGATCCGGTTGTTGTTGCGGTCTTCGATGCCGGTCAGCCAGTACGCGGTCGACGCACGGTACGGGCTGCCCGTGAAGAACCGGGTCAGGCCGCTTCGAGGGTCGGTGACACGGTACGTCGTCTCGTCCTCGTGCTGGCTGTACCAGGAGAGCCCGAGCCGTGGCCCCTCCAGCGGGGCGACCAGCGAGCCATCGTCCTGCGGCAGTCCTGGGTAGACGAGGAGCGAGCCGTCCTGCCGCGCCCAGACGGCGCCCGGCGACGATGCAAGGTCGAGTTCGACGCGCTCGTCCAGGGTGGAGGCCCAGCTGTGGCCGTACCAGTGTCCGAAGCGGTATCCGGACAGGTGGGTCCGGCGCAGGACGAGGGGCAGGACCCCGGGCAGGGACAGGTCTGTGTGCGTGAGGATCATCTCGCCGGTCGCCACGTCGACCGGGTCGTTCTCGCACCGCTTCTTCGTCTCCGGGATCGCGTGCCGGCGCGGATCGTCCTTCGCGCTGTTCAGCGCCTGCGGCGGCTTCCTGCCGCTGTCTCCCCTGCCGTCACGCCGGGGGCCGCCGCCATCACGCCCACTGCCGCGGTCCGGATCGCCCTTGCGCTGGCGGGCGAAACGGTCGCGCAGGTTGTCATCCGTGTTCTTGTGGTCGACGGAGATCTGCTTGACCACCTTCGGCAAGGTCTGGCCCACATGGTCACCCATGGTCTTCGCGGCCTTGGTAAGAGCCTCAAGGGCCTTGTCCGCGACGGGGTCGATCGCATCGGCGATCGAATCCTTGCCCCGGGCCCGACCGTGCGCCGTCTTTGCTTTGGCCAGTTTGCCCGCCGTCTTCCCATGAATACCGGCACTGACCGCGTTGAGCTGGGTAGACGCGTGGGTGTGCTCGTCGTGCTCGATGTGCAGGTTCTTCAACCCGCTGCCAGGCCCCTTGCCCCCGCCACCCGCGGACGCCAGGTGCATGGCGTCCTTGCCGGACTGGACACCGTCCTTGAAGCCCTCCTTGCCGGCGTCCTTCGTCTGGTCGAGGTCCACCCCGTCCTGCAGACCGATCGCAACCGCCCCAAGCTGCACAACGAGATCGGCAGCCATACCCTCCAGAGCCGCGACGGCCGGCTCCGCCATCGCGGACACGATGTACCCGACCACCTCCTCCGCGCACTCCTTGATCAGCCGCTTCACCGCCTCCTGCGTGAGCCGGATCGCGGTGCCACCGAGCAACATCGACAAACCACCGGTAACAGGGATCAGCGCCAGCGAAATTCCCGCCTCACCGGCCAGCCACGCCAACTGGCCCATGGCCAGCCCCTTCATCGTGGTGATCGCCGTCGCCGCGGTGTCCAGCGCACCGGCGATCGTGCGCGCCGCACCGGCGATGTCCTTGACGTGCTTGCCCTTGACCTTCTGCCAGTGCTCATTCAGCGCGTCAAGGGACTCCCCCTGCCCGGAGGACAGCAGCCGTTCGAAGTGGTTGTTCGCCAGCTGGCCGTCGTCTTCCAGATCCCCGGCGAACTCCCTCAGCGCGTCCGCCATGTCTCGATAGGCGTCCTCATCGACGTTCGGCCATGCAACGCCGATGATGTCGAGCAGCGTGTCCGCCCAGCCCGGAACCGTCACCGACATGGCCCACTCCCCCATTTGGCCGTTTGCAAGACCGAAGAGACATACCACGAGGCGGATCCCTGCAGCTCACCAGCCCAGCAGATCAGGCCACCGCCCACCTCACCGCCGTGTAGCCGCCGCAGTCGCAGGGCCGGGGCTCCTCATCCGGTGCCAAGGCCAGCGGACCCAGTCTCACAACCAGTTCCTCACCGCCCAGGGCCCTCCGATCCAGCCCCGGCTCGCGATGAACCGCCCAGGCGTGAGCCCGAGGTCGAATCCAGACGTGAACGTCGAGATCATGCGGAAGGTGATCGCGCCATCGCGGTCGACCGGATCGCCGATCCGAGCCTCCAGGTCACCCCTCAGCCAGGTGAGCAACTCCAGCGTGGACGCCCCACTGACCGCCTTCAGCACTGCCCACCCCTGGTCTCCTGCCGTCCAGTGCCCCGGGTCATAACCCGGGCGATTGGCGATTCTCAGGTTGCGTGGACTTCGACCGTACGGCCGTCAGGGTCGGTGAGGATGTGGCGCCCTGGCGTGAACGGCGGCATAGCCAAGCCGCCGTCGACAGCCAGGCCGAATGTCCCAGCCTGAAGGCCGGCCTCGTTCACATGGATCTCCATGGGAATCTCCGCCAAGGCCCCCGCAACCGGTTCCCACTGGCTGCGGGGGCCTTTCACGTTCCCTGGGGCGTCTTGGCGGTCACACCCTCCAGCCGATGCCCCAGTGAAAGGCGCTACAGGGAGTGGGACGTCTCCCAGCGAGCGGCCGGGAGGACGTCCCTGTAGTAGTTGTTCGGCGTCCAGCCGGTGGCGCTCTTCAGCCGGGTGTCCTTGCGGAGGGTCTCGCTGTAGCCCTTGAAGACGGCCATCGACATGTGGAGGCAGTTGTTGGTGGTGACGTTGTAGCCGCGGTTCTTCACGGTGGTGTACCAGGACTTGGCTCGCTTGAGGTCGCCGTCCCGGGTGTTCACACACCGGTAGCGGGTGTAGTACCGCGCGTTGTTGTGGTCCTTGTCACGGACGGAAATGAAGTGCTGGCGAACGCTGTCCCAGCTGCCGCTCTTGATCCAGCCGGACTTCGGCGCGTCGTTGGTGCTGCCGAAGGAGCCGTAGGTCCAGCGCCTCGTGTCGCTGCGGTCCCTGATGGCGAAGGCGGCGTGCCCGGCCCCGTAGGCGCCGCGGGGCGCCTCGAACATGCACACCCGCCCCAGCGTCGCGGCCTCTGCCTTCACCGGCGCAGTGACCATGCCGGTGGAGAGAAGAGCGAGCGCGCCGATCACTGGGGCAGTCACCTGGGTCATCAGGCGTCCGTACGTCTTCACAATGCTTCCCCTTCGTGGGTGTCGAGCCTGTCCCCGTGACGCCCCGGTCGGGCGGCTGAGCGGCTCGATGACCGCACTTTTGCTGGGCGCTTGATGACCCGCCACACTTCTGACCTCCGGTCATTGACCGGTCATCAGAACCGGCGTGAGGAGGGACCGAGTGGTAAGCAAGCAGGGTCGGCAGGAAGGTCCGATTGACCCCGAGGACGGCCCTTTGGCGGTCTTCGCCATCGGTCTTCGCGAGCTGCGCGAGGAGTGCGGGCATCCGACCTATCGGGCGCTGGCGACCTTGTCGGCGAAGGTCGGAAGCCCGTACTCGGACACGACCTTCTCGACTGCTGCCCGAGGACACACGCCTCCTTCCCGAGCGGTGGTCCTGGCCTACGTACGTGCGTGCCTGGCGTACGCCAAGACCGACGAGCAGAAGGTCACTCGATCGCTCGCGGAATGGGCCGCCCGCTGGGAAGCCCTGGATGCCGCACTTGCCCCGACACTCTCCACAGCGCCCGATGAGACCCCTGAGCCCGCTCACCAGGCACAGGCCGGCCCGCCAGCCGGAGAAGCCGGCGTCTCCGATCACAGTGGCGGTCTGCCTGCGCACCGGCAGGCATCGGGGCATCGGATCCGGGGCCGAAGGAAGGCGATGGCGATCCTCGGCGGAGTCGCGGTTCTTGCCGGAATCGGGGTCGCCGTGCGGTACATCGGCGCCCCGGGGGCGGCCACCGCCGAATCCGGACCCCATGCCAGGCCATCCCAGGTGACTCCGCTCCCGGCCGCGGCGGCGCCTTCAGCGGCTCCTTCTCCCACCCCCGGCGTGGGAGGAAACAGCCGGTGTGCTCGCCTTCGGTACGTCAACGGGCTGGCGTGGAGCCCGTGCACGCAGGTCGATACTGAGAAGCTCGACTTCGCAGTATGGCTGTCCAACCCGGGGAAGAAGCCGGTCACAGTCAAGATCAAAATGGCCTACGTCCAGGCCGGAACGGCATACGCCTGCCCGGGACGGTGGGGCACCGGAGTACAGGTCGAGATGGCGCCCGGCGCGACGATGACCAGCCCTGAGAAGGTGTGCCCTGCAGGAAAACTGCCGGCCACCGCATTCCAGGCCAAGGCATGGGTCATCGCACCGGACCAAGATTCATGGGGCTACCGCGAGATGTCCCAGACCGTGCACATCCAGGCGGACGGTGTCACGGCCATCTGGGCGGACGAGGCGTGAGGACGCCCTAGTCGCCGCTCCTGGCGACGCTGTCGCCCGGGCCGACGAGCTGCTGCCCCTCGTGCCGTCGGCCCCCACCGGCAGCACGAGGGGGTCTTTGCCTTTCCAGGACCGGCGGTGCACTCTCCCTCCGCCACGTACCGCCGGACGGCTCCGCCGCCGCCCCGCGCCTCGATGTCCTACGGCCCTACCAGGTGTCGGGCGCAGAGCCGATGTCAGTGAGGCGCAGAGTTGTGTCAGTGCCGTGCGTCGCCTGAGGAGGCCCCTACCTTGGCGATGGCCTTGTGCGACGGTTTCGAGAACCCCGTAGCGGCGAAGCTCACCGCCACGGATGCCGCAGGCGGTGCTGCACGCGGTCCCATCGGCTGGGCGTGGGCGTCATCAGATGCTGGTCGGTCCGACGTATCTTGCTCGCCAGGCGACGCTCAAAATGCCGCGCGATCACTCTGTCTGCCGGAGCTCGGATCAGCCGGTGGCTGTCGAAGACCTTGACCCAGTTCTGGCCGTCCGCGTCCTGGAAGCGTGCAGCCAGGGCACCTGAGCCCGAGCCGTTATGCGTGTACTCCCTGGATTGGCCAGGCAGGAGCGGTCCTTCCGGGGCCTCTCCGGTCTGCTGATCAGTGCGCCACTGATCAGCATTGAATAGACCGACTGAGAGAAAGGGGCGGTCTGACACGTTGGTCACTCGGGCAACGTGAGGGTCGTCTCCGCGGGGCGTGTTCACGCTGAAGACGAGCTTGTGGGCTTCCTCTGTCTCCTCCTTGCGTCGGTCACGCAGGAGGATGTAGAAGCCGAGCAACAGCGAGCCGCTGGTCAAGATGGCGCTCGCCCATGCGGGGACGGTTCCCCAATCCAACCCTGTCATGGTCGGGTTCTGCGTTCACCGGCACCATCTGAAACCGGACTTGAGGTAGACCTGAGGAGCATGCTGCCGAGCGGCTGGTCCTAGTTACCGTCACTTCTCGTGTCGGCCGGGACTGGGCCTCGTGGCCGCGGCTTCGTCGTACGCGGAGATCCCGCACACGGCGATGCCCTCGGCCCGATACCGCGCCGTACGCGTCCGGATAGCCTCGTCCGTGATCGCGGAGAGCTGCGCCTCCCACGCCATACGCCGGGTGCCGTCCGGCGAGGACGCCATGACATCCGCCCGCCATGAGTCCTCGGCGGCGACCTCCAGCTCGGCGTACCAGTCGGCACGCCGGATCGCCCCGGCCAGCTCCAGCTTGAGCATGTGGTGCTCCCACGACTTCCTCGACAGCGCTCACTCGGGCGGCCGCCCCGGGTCGTGGGCGAAGTACGGGACCCGCCGGCGCGGGGAGAGCTTGGCGTGGACGCCCCACCTGCACTCAGGACAGGTGAGGGGACACGGGTTGTCGATCTGAGCCCACTCCAATCCGCGCCCGAGGTCGGGCTGGGTGGCGTCGATGCGGCTGGCGTCGGGGTGCACTGCGGTGAAGGGCATGAATCGCATCTCCTGGCGATCCTGCGCATATCGCGCGCGAAGCTGACCCACCACCAGATACCGGCTGCCACTGACATCCACGCCACGGATGGCCCAACGTGTCCGCGAATCACGGACCTCCCGGCCGCGCCTGGCATCTGAAGGCGGCTGTGCAGCGCCGGGGCGCGCTACCCAGCCGCCGGTACGCTCAGCCGGTGTGTGTTCGGGACGGCGGCTGCGGAGCGGAGGCGGCCGACTCGCTCTGGCGGGCACGGCGGGAACGGGCCCGCCTGACGGTCCAGGTGACGCAGGAGATGACCAAACCGGCGGACAGGCTCCCGAGGAACTCGGGCAGCGCGGAGACAAAGACGTCGTACACGGGAAAACGGGCACGCCACGGCGGAGGCCCTGGCGTGCCGTGCTCCTCTACGCGGGGCGGCGGCGGACGTTCTTTCGCCCGGACCTCTGGGCGCGCTGCGGGAACGGTCTCAGCGCCCGCTGCTTGACCCCCTTGCGGGGGACCCGTCGGCCCGGGCGCCTACCAGTGATCAGTCTGTCCGATCGGCCCGTCCGCCGAGGTCGTTTGCCGTTTTCTCCGCGTCCGCGAAGAAGATCCGCTCATCGGTCGATACGCAGCCCACCAGGCGCCGGGCCGCGTGCTGCCCGGGACTCGGCTCCCGCCGGAAGGCTGAACGGTGTCCGTCTCGGTACGCGGCCCGGGTTCGTCGCCGAGGCCGGGCGGCCGGGGCGCTGCGGGGTACGCGAAGGGCCCGCCGTGTAGGAGCGGCGGGCCCGGGCGGTGTGGTGCGGGCGTCAGGCGTAGCTTGCGGCGAACGCGCGGTCGCTCCTCGCACTGCTGCGCCTCGTGGAGGTGTTCCTCGGCCAGTGAGGGTTCGGCGGCTGCCAACTGCCGGTAGAGGCTGGCGATCCCCTGTTCGCAGTCGGCCAGCGCGGTCAGGCTGACACCTTGGACTGTGCGGTTTCCGCGGCTACAGCCGCGGGGCGGGCCGGTTGTCCCTTCTGTTGCGGCGACGCCTCACGGTGTGCGGATGACGGCCCCCGAGACGAACCACTGCACGAGCGTGGCGGCGAGGTGCACGCCGGCCCGGGCCGACTCCAGCGTCTCGGACGGGGTGGCCGTCTGGCCCCCGTGCCGGGAGGTCTGCCCCTCCCACAGCACACGCATCATCGCCTCGGCAACCGCGACCGGGTCACCGGCGGCCGGTACCGGGATGGCGAAGCCGAACTTGTGCCGGGCGTTCTTGATCTCGCCGAGCATGGTGCCGAGGGTGGCCTTGGGTTTGTTCGGCTGGATGACGGAGTGCGCCGCGGACTCGACGGCCTTGATGGACTCGCTGTACGCACGCACCGGATCCGGGCCCCGCCCGTACGCCGCCTGCCACGCCGCCGCCAGATGGGCGGCCGCGGAGCCGGCGCTCTGCTCGCCCGCGGCCTCGGTGATGGTCTGCATCACCGCGTCCCGGACGGCCGGGGTCACTCGCTCCTCCAGTCCGTCGCCCGTCTCCGCGACCCGGTAGGCCGACCCGGCGTCGTTGAACAGCTGTTCAAGGCTGTCGGACCACCCGTCCTCGCCGATTTCGCGCCAGTAGGCGAGCAGTGCGTCGACGACATCGAGCAGAGCGTCCCCGACGCAGTCCATGAGGGTTTGCGCGTACGAGCGCCGGCCGTACACGGGGATGCGCAGCCGCACGCAGAGGATCTGCGCTGTGGCCTCGTCGTACTGCCTATGCCCGAGATTGTGCGCCTGAAGGGCCAGCGCGGTTCCCACCCACTGCTGCAGCGGCCCTTCGAGGTGCGGGGGCATGCCCTGGTAGGGCCCGTCGAACTGTGGCTCGGCACGGCCGGTGCGGACGGAGAAGCGCGGGCGGGGTGTGGTTGTCATGGCGGAACGGTAGCGGCCGGGGTGATCGCGTCGGATAAGCTCTCCTTATCCGACGCGACAAAACGGGTGAAACGGGCGCCGGTTGACTGGGAGGGGAAGCGGAGATGAGCGACGTCGAGGCGACGCGGGTGGGGCCGGAGGACGACTCCGCGACGGCGGCGGGCGAGTGCAGGGCCCGCCGGTGGTCTCGGCGCGAGAGGGTGGGGTCCGTGCCGCCGCAGCGCCCCGGTGAGCAGGAGCTGGACTTCCCGCCGGTCCTCAACGGGCTCGACTACCTGGCCAGCGTCGTGGAACTGCTGGACGCCTGGGAATCGGAGCCGACACCCCGGAACGTGAAGTACGCCGTGGTGCACCTGCAGTCTGCCGTCGAGGTGCTGTTCAAGGCCCGCCTGTTCGAGGAGCACTGGTCGCTCGTGTTCGCCGACCCGAACACCGCCACCCGGAGCGCGCTGGACAGCGGCGACTTCGCCAGCGTCTCGACCGAGAAGGCCATCGACCGGCTGGTGAACATCGTCGGCATCCCCTTCTCGCAGCAGGAGAGGAGGATGCTTCGCAAGGTCCGGGAGGACCGGAACAAGCTCCAGCACTTCGGCATGCCCAAGACGAACGCGCGCCTGGTGGAGGCCCGCGCCGGCCAAGTGCTCGACCTCCTCATCCGCTTCGTCGAGACGCATCTCGTCCCCAGCAGCGCCACGGGGGAGCGCGAGGTGAGCGTGGCGCTCGCTGAGCTGCGTGCCGGCCTGAACAGCGTGAACGCCTACGTCAAGAAGAGAATGGACCGGGTCAGGGGAGAGCTGAAGGAGGAAGGTGCCGGCGACCGCACCGTCATGTGTCCGTCGTGCGAGCAGATGGCCATGGTGGTGCGCAGGGAGCCGCGGCTCACCGGCGCGGATCCAGACCACTGGAGCGCCCCCGCGACCTGCCGCTTCTGCTCGTCGACCTGGCCCACGGGCCTCCTCTTCCAGCTCAGCGACAGCGTCCTGGGCGACTGGGCGCACGAGAACGCCTGCCCCCGGTGCGCGAAGCGGGCTCTCGGCTTCGGGGTTCCGCTCCACGGCGACCCGGAGAACGTCCACTTCTGCTTCGCCTGCGCCACCGGCTTCCGCGACCGGGCGCGTTGCGAGGCGTGCCAGCGGCCCATCGAGAGCACGGGCGGCACCGGCCCGGCCCTCTGCGGGCAGTGCGGGACGGACCTGCCGGATGAGCCCCGCGAGCCCGACTACGAGGAGCCTGCGGACTACGGATACACGGGTGTCCAGGGGTGACTCCCGACCAGACCGCCCTGGACCGGGCCACGCAGGGAGCGGCCGAGGTGCCGGCCGTCCCCGCCGCCGAGCGCCAGGCGCTCTTCGAGCGGTGGGCCGAACGCCACGGCGTCGACGCCGCCCGGCGGCTTGCCGAGGCCGAGGACCTGGCCGACGCCGTCGCCGCCGAGATCATCCCGGACAACACCGTCGACACCTACGACAAGAGCTGGCGGGTGTGGCAGCGGTTCTGCGGCGCCGCCGGCCTGCCGGAGCGGGAGAGCTCCCGGGGCGCGCTGGTGGCGTTCGTGGCGTGGATGCTGCGCGAGGGCCAGCAGAACGGCAAGGGGTATGCCTCCAGTTCGGCCTCCACCCACCTGGCGGCCGCCGTCGTCGGGCTGCGCCGGCGCGGCGCGACGGTCTCGGGCGATGACCAGGCCGAGGCCCGCGCGGCCCTGGAGGGCCTGGCGGTCAAGCTCCTGCAGGCCGGGGAGCGGCGCGGCCGCGGGCAGGCGGTCGGCGGCGACATCGACGGCCTGCGGGCCATTGCCCGCGCCTGCCCCGACACCCTCGCGGGCGCCCGGGACAAGGCCCTGGTGCTCACCGGCTTCCACTACGCCAGCCGCTCCCAGGACCCGGCCGGGCTGCTGAGCGGCGACGTCACCCTGCACCCGCGCGGCCTGGTCGTCGCCGTGCTCACCGGCAAGACGAAGCACTCGGTGCGCAACGCGAAGATCCGCTACGCCGACGAGATCGAGATCTGCCCGGTGCGCGCGTACACCGTGTACCGCACCCGCCTGGTCGCCGAACGCGGCCCGCGGTGGGCCGACCCGTCGACACCGGCGTTCGTCGGCATCGACCGGTGGGGCCACGTCACCGGCGGCATGGTCCCCGACTCCGTCACCCGCGCCATCAAGCGGATCTCGAAGCGGGCCGGGGTGCCGATCGCCTGGACCGGGCACTCCCTGCGGATCGGCCTGGCCTCCGTCGCCCGCCGCGCCGGCCGCGACTCCATCGCTATTGCTGACCAGGGCGGCTGGGCCCGCCACTCCCGCTCGATGCTCGTCTACATGCAGCGCGACGACGGATGGGACGACAACGCCTCCGCTGGACTCACCTGACGGAAGAGCAGGTCAGCCCCGGTCGGACCTGTTAGACCCAACAGGTCCGACCGGGGCTGAGTCGTGTGACCGGTACTACCCGGCGGCGCGCTCGTGCAGGACCAGGCTGACCCCGTCGAGCAGAGCCTCGACGGTCGTTCCCAGGCGCTTCGCCTCCAGCGTCGCCAGGGCCGCCGTCAGCCGCACGGTCACCCCGTACAGGGTGTGCATCCCGACGGCGCCGTGCTTCTGGACCGCAGTGGCGTACGCCTCGTCGGTGAACTGGGCGGCCTGTTCGAGGGTGCTCTGCTCCGCGGCCACGGCCGCCCAGGCGGTCAGGACTCCCGAGATGAGTGTGCTGATGAGGGCGCCGCGCTGACCGGCTGCGGCCTCCAGGACTTCCCGGAGCCGTTCTTCGGAATGGTCGGGCTGGTGATCGTGCCACAGCTGGCCAGCGAGCCTGCTCGTCGACAGGGCGAGGTGCTTCGCGCCCAGTTCGCCGTACCGCTGGCCCATCTCTTGCAGGGCATCGGAGGCGGCAGCGACCGCCTGGTGCTCTGGGGTGTCCGGGTCAGTCCACGCCCGCAGCGTGCGCAGGACGAGGGTCTCGGAGTTCTGCTGCAGAGGGATTGTCATGACCGGCTAACGACGGGAACAGCCTTTCGGTTCTGCTGGGCCACTCCGCGCGGCGACTGCCCCGAAAGTCGCCGATGAAACCGCAGGCCAGGCCCGGTCAGACCCATTAGTCCCAACAGGTCCGACCGAGGCCGCTGCTCACCTAGGAGACCGTCGAACCTGCCGCGCCGTCGCGCACCTGATGGAGCAGAACCGGGCCGGTACCTCCAGGTTCGGGAGCAGGGCCGCCCCGCAGACGCAGAGACCGCCGGCCTCCTTGCGGATCTTCGCCGCCGCCAACTCGGCGACCTCGGTCAGGCGGCGGTGTTCGCGCTGCATCGCGTCCCGCACGGCCTGGGCCTTCTCCCCGGAGTACAGCTGGTCGACCATGTCGGGGAACTCGAAGCAGCCCGTGACCAGCTCGTCGGCCACGCTCGCGAAGGCGCCCTGGGCGACGGCGGTCCGGACCAGGAGGACGCCCTCGTGCCCGGGGGTGATGTCCTCCGCGTCGCGCACTGGGTCCGTCCGCCGGTAGGCGCCCCAGTCGAAGGCCATCTCGGTGAGCTCGTCCGGCGCGCGCTCGGCGAGATGGCCCGGGGCGCAGTACGGGATGTAGTCGGCCGCGACCGGGCGGTTGCCGCAGGCCGGGTGACGGCACAGCTCCACGACCGCGTTGTCGTCGTCGAGGCTGAGCTGGAAGCGGTGGCCCTCGCACGCCACGTTCGCGGTGAAGAATCCGCGCCGGGACTCCAGGGTCAGCGCGGCGGACAGGCCCAGCGCCGAGACCATGTCCCCCAGCGTCAGGACCGCCGTGTTAGGGACGGGCCCGCCGAGGAACGCCGAGTCGTACATGTTCGGCACCAGCTCGGCGCTCAGCGCGGGGTGGACACCGGTCCAGGGCGAGGAGGCTGAGCACTCGGCGAGGAGCTCCCGCATGAAGAACGACTTGGACCGGCCGCCGCCGCTGCCGCCGGCAGCGGCAGAAGCGGCGGTGCGGAACGCGAGGGTGTACTTCGTCCCGGCCCCACGCCGCGCCTCACGGGCGCGCTGGGATGCGGTGTTCTGGTTGCGTGGCATCGATGAACTCCAGATGACGGGCCCGCCCATGCCGCCCGTCGACGAAGGGATGCACGTCTAGAGCTTCGTGGGCCCCGAAGGACCTTGGCCGGTCAAGGGGCGACGGCATGGGCGTCGACCTGCGGCGGGTGGCGGTGCACGTCCAGCCGGGCAGCACCGTAGCGCGAACTCGCCGCCGCCCGCGACGCGGTCATCCGTACGATGACCGCGTGACCGAACGCCGTGTCCTCGGGGCCGGGCCTCAGGCGCCCGCAGCTCCCATCAGAGCCGCTCAGGCCGACTTGCTCCACTCGCTCCCGGGCGTACGCCTCCCCGATCTCGACGAACTGCGCGACCGTGGAGTGCTCGGCAGCGCCAGCGCTCAGGTGCCGCCGGCGCGACGCTCGCTCGGCAACGGCGGGTGCCCGGTCGAGGAGCCGCCCGGCGGTGTCAGCTGGACTCTCCCCACGGATGACTGACCCGGCCCGACGGTGAGCTGCGCCCGTACGGCGTTGGCCACACACCGCCCGGGCGGCCCAGGGAGTGAGGGGTCATCGGTTTGGCATGTGCCTCAGGCATAGTTACTGATCGTAGGGCTCAGTATCACGGAAGGTGGGCGCTGAGGTGGACCCACGCTTCGTCGTGGTGGACTCCACCACCGGCAAGATCGTCAGTGGCCCGAATATCCACGCCCGGGGCTCCGGCATCGAGGACGCCGCGTTCGACGCGG